>NZ_JBEKYX010000194.1:0-3783 GCF_049510455.1 Occallatibacter sp.
GAGCTCGGTGATGCGCCCGGAGGGCTCCACCGTGAGGATCAGGTGCTCGGCGTCGGCGCCCGCGCCGTGCGCGACGGCGAGGTAGACGTTGCCGGAGTCTGGATTGACCGCGATGTCGGGCACGCGGATCTGATCCGAAGTCGTGCCGAGCAGGGCCGCGATCTTGCCGGTCAGGTCCTCGATCTGGACACTGCTGTCCGCATGCCGGGCCGTGTCGCCCGTCTCGTAGGCGTAGACGCGCCCGCCTAGGCCGTCGCCGACCAGCAGCACCGCGCCTGGCGCGAAGGCCAGTGCGCTCGCGGACTTCAGCTGGACGCTGCTCTCGGATTTCCGCTCAAGCGTCGTGGTGTCGCCAAATTGCGCCATGTCAGCATCTCCCTTTGAATATTGATTGGGTTAAATAGGCTTTTTCGGCGCCGCACTTTTACGCCCATTCTGATGCAGTCGCCAGCTGAACGGCCCGACCCCGTGGGCCGTTTGGCGAGCGCTCGCCGCCGGGCCCCACGTGCGCGCGGCGGCCGCTTCGTTCACGCCACACGATGTGGGTCCGGTTAGGTCGTTGCTTGGTACGCGTCCGGTGACGGGCGCCTGACGGTAGTTGGCTTGCGAGCCTAATGTGGGTGCGGGCCCAAGTGTCCATTTAGATCGGAGTGGACACGATGGCGCGGGAGACGGCAGCGGTAGAGCGGGTGCGTCGGCGGCGACGCTGGAGCGCGGCGACGAAGCGGCGGATCGTGGCCGAGAGCTATGCCGCGGGAACGTCGGTGGCGCAGCTGGCGCGGCGGTACGAGCTCAACGACAATCAGATCTTCAACTGGCGGCGCGAGCTCAAGGGGACTGGGTTGGCGCGATCGGCGCCGGCAGCACCAGAGTCGGTATCGTTCGCCATGGTCGATATCCTCGCCCAGAGCGGTGACGCCGGCGTCGGCGTCTCGGGTCGAATGGAGATCGAGTTGCCGAGCGGGGCTCGGGTGCGCGTCGGCGATGACGTCAGCGAGGCGGCGCTGGTGCGGGTTCTGGCGGCGTTGAAGGTTGCGCTGTGATCGTCCCGCCGTCGGGCGTGAAGGTCTACCTGGCGACAACGCCGTGCGACATGCGCAAAGGCTTGGACGGACTGGCGGCGCAGGTGCAGACGGTTCTGAAGGCCGACCCGTTCAGCGGCGCCTTGTTCGTCTTCCGCGGCAAGCGAGCGTCATACTTGAAGATTTTGGCTTGGGACGGGTCAGGTCTTTGCTTGTTCGCCAAAAGATTGGAGCAAGGCAAGTTCGTCTGGCCGCCGATCGTGGAGGGCCGGCTCCAACTTAGCGCCGCCCAGCTAGCGCTGCTGATCGAAGGAATCGACTGGCGGCGGACGGTCGCTGCAGACCCAGTAAAGCGTCCCGAGATGGTCTAATAAACGACTGAATCTATGAACTAATATCGACTTGTTGGCGTGATTTTGCTAGGCTTCGCCATGACCTTGGCGACGGCGACATTGCCGACCGACCCGGATGAGCTCCGCGCCTTCGCCGCGGCTCTTCAGTCAGAGCTTTACTCCAAATCCCTCATGATCGAGCGGCTTCGAGCGCAGCTGGCGAAGCTGAAGCGGCGCAACTTCGGCCAGTCGTCCGAAAAGCTGAATGCGGAGATCCAGCAGCTTGAGCTGGTGCTGGGCGATCTTGAAGAAACCGAGGCTCAAGACGAGGCCCGCTCTGAAGCCACCGCGCCGCCCAATCGCGACAAGGCCGCCAAGGACGGCGCCCGGCGACGCGGCCGCGCAAACCGCGAGCCCTTGCCCGAGCACTTGCCGCGGGAGTTCGTCAACCACCCCGGCGCGTGCGTCTGCCCCACTTGCGGATCGCAGAACCTGCGCAAGATCGACGACGAGCCCCGTGACGTCCTGGAATACGTGCCGTCCCACTTCAAGGTCGTCGTCCACGTCAGGCCGGTGATGAGCTGCCGGGACTGCGAAACGGTCACCCAGCCAAAGATGCCGAGCCTGCCGATCGAGCGAGGCCGCCCGGGGCCTGCGCTTCTGGCTCACGTGATCGTCTCCAAATACTGCGACCACAATCCGCTGAACCGGCAATCGGACATCTATGCCCGTGAAGGGGTCCAGATCGATCGCTCCACCATGGCCGACTGGGTGGGGCGCATGGCCTGGTTGGCCGCGCCGATCGCCGAGGGCATTGGCCGGTACGCCAGGGCCGGACCGGCGATCCACGCCGACGACACGCCGGTCCCGGTGCAAGATCCCGGCGCGGGTAAGACCCGAAAGGGCCGGTTATGGGTGGTAGTGCGTGACGAGTCCGCCTGGGGTTCGAACCAGCCGCTGGCGGCCTACTACCAGTACTCACCCGACCGAAGAGGTGTTCATGCCCAGGCGCTGCTGGCGCCCTGTCGCGGCTATCTGCACGCCGACGCCTATGGCGGGTTCGAAAAGCTCTATGACCCAGATCCGATCAACGGCCAGGTGAAACTGATTGAAGTGGCGTGCTGGGCCCACGCCCGGCGCGAGATCTACGATGAGCATGTCCGGACAAAATCGCCGCTGCCACGTCAAGCCTTGGAGCGCATGGGTGAAATCTTCGCCATCGAGCGGGAGATCAATGGCCAGAGCGCCGAGGTTCGCCTGGCGGTCCGCCAGGCACGAAGCGCGCCCTTACTGGCCGACCTCAAAAGCTTCTACGACAAGACCCTGGAGCGGATCAGTCAGCGAAGCGATCTGACCAAGGCCATCCGCTACAGCACCAAGCGCTGGGAAGCCTTGACGCGCTTCACCGAGGATGGGCGCCTTGAGATGACCAACAATGCTGCCGAACGCGCGATCCGCCCGCTGACGCTTGGCCGGCGCAACTGGACCTTCCTCGGATCCGACGCCGGCGGCGACCGCGCCGCCGTCTTCTTCACGATCATCCAGACCTGCCGTCTGAACAGCATCAATCCGGAGGCTTACCTCACCGACCTCTTCGCCCGGCTGGCCGACCATCCAGCTCACCGCATCGATGAGCTGCTGCCGTGGAACTGGGCGCAGACGGTTGCGAAAGAACCGGCGCCATAGCGATGGCGATCGTCAAAGCGGTCTTCACCCTCGCTCATGTCGCCAAAACACTCGGCGAAGATGCCGACTGGCTCTATGAAATATCCTGCGGGATGGAGGAAGAAGAGGGCTGCATCTGGATCTACGACGCCGACGTCGAACCGCTGCTCGCCTTCACCGAGCTGGGTCTGAAAAACCTCGCCGAGATCGTCCGCAAGGAAAAGGCCCAGCTGATATTGATGCGCGCCGGCCGCACCGACCATTGAGCATCGCCGGCATCCGATGGGTGATCGCCCCGCCAGGACGGCCCATGACCGGACGCTTACGTTGCTTGCTGCTGGACCTTCGCGGGGAATGTCCTGTGTGGATGGCTCCCGCATTGCAAGGTGTGATGCGAAGGTTTGGCGTCGTGGTCGGGTGCAGTCTTGTGTCTGGCCTGTCAGCGCGGTCATGGACCGCTGGCCCTGATGGTTTCCGCGGACGAGGTCCCACTCTGGTTCCCGGGCTATGACGCCCTGGACATTCACTCGGGTTGTCCTCGTCCCCGGTCTGACCGGTTCGCCATCACTTCACATGGTCCTCGCAACTCCTGAAGCGCGCTCGTTGCGGCGGCGCTGATCGTAGGGTTCGTCTATGCGTCGACAGGTTGCGGCGCGCGGTAGACCTCGCCGCGCACCATGATGGCCCAGATCGCCCGAGCCGTTCGATTGGCCATGGCGACGGTGGCAAGCCTCAGCGGCTTGCGGGCGAGCAGCGCGGCGATG
>NZ_JBEKYX010000195.1:0-2677 GCF_049510455.1 Occallatibacter sp.
ATTCCTTGCTGAACGAGCGCGCCGCGAAGGCGTGGCTGTGCAGAATCGTTCGCAATGAATACGCCCGCACCTTTGAACGTAAGCGCTTCGTGCTGGTCGACCTCGATTCATTGGTTGCGACGGATGATCTCTCACTCGCGGCGGAGGATGACCCGGACGTCATCGATATCCGAGAGGCATTGCGGGGGTTGGCCGAGAAATACCGCCGTCCGCTCGAGATGCAAGTCCTCTTCGGTTACTCCGTGGTCGAGATCGCGGCGCAGATGCATTTGTCGAAGGCAGCCGTGCTGAGCCGCTTATTCCGTGCGCGCAATCAACTGCGGCTGGCGTGCGGCTACGATCGGGACCTCAGGCGCCCGTAATCAAGCGGATACCTGCGCCAAACTTCAGGTACGCCCAAAACCAATTCGTGAGCGTTGCGAGGCGATTGCGGACGCCGAGCATGAAGGCGACGTGCACCATGCCCCACAGCCACCAGGCCGGCGCCCCCCACAGGCGCACGATTCCAAAATCGGCGATGGCGGCTTTCCGTCCAATCGTCGCAAGGCTCCCCCGATGCCGATAGCGAAACGCCGGCGGCGGCTCTCGGCTCTCGATCAATGCCCGAAGGTATCTTGCGACGTACGCCCCGCCTTGTTTGGCTGCGGGCGCCAAGCCGGGCACATTCTCACCGCGCCAGCCCTTGCTCGAGGCGGTATCGCCAATCGCAAATACGTTCGCGATCGCCGGCACCCTCAAATCGTCACCCACAATCAAGCGACCGGCCCTGTCTGCAGGCGCCTTCAACCACTGCGCCGCAGGCGACGCCGCAACACCGGCGGCCCACAACACCGTTCGCGCAGCAACCCGCACCCCGTCGATGGAAACGCCGTCTCCGTCGATGTGATCGACGCGACAATTGAGGCGAACCTCGACGCCCAAGCGCTCCAGGGAGCGCTGCGCAGTGGCCGCAAGTCCCTCGGGAAAGGCCGGCAACAAGCGCGCCGCGGCTTGCACCAAAATGACACGAGCTTGGGCAGGATCAAATGAGCGAAACTCTTGCTCGAGTCCGTAGCGGGCCAATTCCGCGATGGCGCCCGCGAGCTCCACGCCCGTGGGTCCACCACCCACGACCAGGAATGACAGCAACGCCGCACGCTCAGTCACATCCGAAGTGGCCTCCGCCTGCTCGAACGCGGTCAGAATGCGGCGCCTGATTGCCAGTGCGTCCTCGATCCCTTTGAGCCCCGGTGCGTGCGCCGCCCACTCCTCCTTCCCGAAGTAGCTTTTCCAACAGCACCGTTTGACGTTTGGTGTCTATTCCGGTGACGGCACCCAAGAGAAGGCGCGTGTTGGGCGCATCGCGAAACATTGGCCGAGCCGGCATCGCGATGTCACCGGGGGACAATGCGGCGGTCGCGACCTGATAGAGCAGGGGTTGAAACAGGTGATAGTTGTTGCGGTCGATGAGCGTGACGGAGACGCGCACGTGTCGAAGCGCCTCTGCGCAGCGCAGGCCCCCAAAGCCTGCCCCCACGATGACGACTCGCGGCAATCGCTCGGCGCTCGGAGGTCCGTGCGGATCCTGCTTGCGGGAAAGTCTCCGGCGCAGGGCATCGATGGCGAGGTCCAGCGACACGGAACCACCGCCGTGAACGCCCAGCATCGCAAGCAGCATGGCCAAGTAAATCGCATCTGTCGCACGTGGATCGGTCACTGAATAGACAAAAAGACTCAGCAAGAGTGCGATTGCCACGTACCGTGTGCCCACGCCGAGGACGAACAATGCCCCACCGAGAAACGCCGCGGGCACCGGAGTTCTCATCGCGACATCCAAGGGTAGCCACCGCGCGACGCTCGCGAGGTTCCATTGCATCGAGCCCGCCAGCGCGGAAAGTAACAACGCCAGCCCCAACCACACCCGGATCATCGACGCGTAAAGCGGACTGCCCCGCGAGCGCAGCTGCTTCGAGAATCCAATGATACGAGGTATCAACGGGATCGCGCTTTCCTCGAGCCCGTGCCGCAGCAGGCCGTCCATTGAGACAGGTCCCGCCCCGTTGATCGCGAACCAGCCAAACAAGGCCGTCCAAAAGAGTTGCGTGTCGAACGGTTCATATTGCCATTGAGTGATGAATGAAAGGGCCAGCAACGGAATCGCGGCATATCGCGTCATGAAGCCCAATGCGAGCAGCGCCGCACCCGCCAGGTCACATGCGGTGCTGATGTACGCCGCCTCGGCCGGCGCGATGAAGGGAATGGGGTTCTCATTCCCCGCCAGCGCAAGAGTGACCTGCCAATGCATGAGCTGACTCACGCCGAACATGAAGAAGAGCTTTGCGAGCCAAAAGCGGATCACCCACTCGACGTACGGCCAAAGCAGGCTCTGCAGCAGCACGGTCGAGAACCGATTGAGGCCCCGCCCGATTGTCGTGAGTAGTCGCAGACAGCTCTCCCGGTCGATGCACGTCTCATAATCAAGACCGTGCGCAGAGCGATCTTATTGCCGAACACGCGTTGGATTGGACGCTAGGAGGCGAACCGCTCGATGAGCGCCTTGGCAACGATGTCGACGCCGGCCCCCACAATCAGGGGTTGGCCGCCGACCGCCAATGTTGCATTGCCCGGACGCGTTATGAATGCGGTATTCCAACCTGCGGCGGCCGCCCCCAGAATATCCCAGGTATGACACGCAATC
>NZ_JBEKYX010000196.1:0-3548 GCF_049510455.1 Occallatibacter sp.
GCTGCTATGGCTCGCTACGCGCCGCTTCAAGCGCGAACTCAAAACCCGGGACGGCCTGATGCTGGTGGCGCTGACCTGGGTGGCTCTGCCGGCGGTGGCGGGGTTTCCTCTATGGCATTTCTTGCCCATCAATTTCACCGATGCGTACTTCGAGGCCGCATCGGGCTTGACCACCACGGGCGGGACGGTGCTGTCGGGGCTCGAGTACCTGCCCCGCTCGATCAATCTATGGCGCCATCTGCTGAGCTGGCTGGGAGGCATGGGCATCATCGTGCTGGCCGTCGCCATCCTGCCCATGCTCGGCGTCGGCGGCATGCAGATCTATCGCGCGGAGATGCCGGGGCCCATGAAGGACAGCAAGCTCACGCCGCGCATCGGACAGACCGCCAAGCTGCTGTGGGCGGTGTATGCCGGACTGACCGTGGCCTGCATCGTGTGCTTGAAGCTGGCGGGCATGAATACTTTCGATGCCGTCTGCCATGGATTCTCGGCGCTCTCTCTCGGCGGCTTCTCCACCTATGACGCCAGCATCGGGCACTTCAATTCCCTGCCCATCGAAATGGTGCTGACCGTATTCGAGATACTGGCGGCATTGAATTTCGCGACGCACTTTCTCGCCTGGAGCCAGCGCGGGGTATGGGCCTATTTTCGCGACGCCGAGGCGAAGGCGATCTTGGGCGTGCTCGTCGCGAGCTGCATTGGCATATCCCTGTTCCTGTACTTCAAGGGCAGTTACGCCAGCTATCCGACGGCGCTGCGTCACGCCGTGTTCAACGTGGTGTCGATCGCGACGGACAGCGGCCTGCACACCCAGGACTATTCGCGCTGGCCTATTTTCGCCCCCATGTGGATGATGTTCCTGAGCTGCATCGTGGCGAGTTCGGGATCCACCGGCGGTGGCATCAAGATGATCCGTACCCTGGTACTCGCCAAGCAGGCGCATCGCGAGCTGAATCAGCTGGTGCACCCCAACATGGTGCGGCCGCTCAAGGTCGGCGGCACGGTGATCGCCAATCGCGTGGTGTTCGCCGTGCTGGCCTTCGTGTTCCTCTACTTCATGAGCATCGTGATGCTGATCTTCGTGCAGCTCGCCAGCGGCTTGGATTTCATGACCTCCCTGTCGTCCATCATCGCCTGCATCAACAATGCGGGTCCCGGCTTGGGGCTGGTAGGCCCGGGCAGCAACTACGGCGTGCTCAGCGAATTCCAGACCTGGGTGTGCTCGGCCGCCATGTTGCTCGGCCGGTTGGAGGTTTTCACGATTTTGGTGCTGTTTACCCCCACTTTGTGGCGGAAATAACGCCGTTGCTCTGGAAGTATGCCATTTGGAGACCTACATTATTTTCGCGTCTCTCTTTCGATCTCTTTGAGAAAATCGAGAACGAACGGCTTTGTAAATGGCGACTTCCTAAGTCCGGTAATAATTTTTTATAAATGGCTTCGCTTATGTGTCCTTTGTCAAGGAAGACCTTTTGCTCCACGCCTTTGATCAATGCTTTCGCGCTTTCAATGCGGCAAAAGCCGTAGGCAACATAACTATCATGTTTTATAAAATCATGGTCTCCATTCTTGAGAAGACAGGATTCGTCTGAGCCTTCCACGACAGTGCATATGCAGGCCATCAAAACTTGTTCGGCCGGACCAAATGGGTCGGTAAGCAGAACGAACAAATGGTGTCGGCTGGGATCGTTTGCCGACCCTGAGGGATAGAGGAGCGTGGCAAGCCTCTTAGCCGAGAACATTTTTATCGGCTAAAGACGCGAGAAAATTGTATCTAACTCACGTTGGGTTTTTATGCTTTGCGCAAGTTTCGTCGCTTCCGGACCGGACCGCCCGATAGCGGTAAAAACTGTCGATTCTTCAATTCCTAATGAACTGCCTTTGGGGTCCACCCATTCTGGGCAGTTTTTGTGCGTGTAATCACGAAGAGCCCATTGATCCATGCGGCCAAATTGAGCCCACACGCTATCGATCACGGCTAAGTCGGCGTCACTTAATTCGTTTAGATCCTTTCGAGTAAAGCTCTTCTTTACGGAAACATCGTGGTTTTCCCTATCGCTCATCCATTCATCCCATTGAGCTGCGCCTGAGCCGCCAACGTAGCCGTTAATCAGGTTAAGGGTTCGCGACAGCACCGGGCCGTGATCCATAGACACGAGATTGTCAAAAGAAATGGGCACGCCATATCGAGACATTGACTCTCGATCGGCAAGATAGAGGAGCTTGGATTGGTCATGAACTGGAAGGATGGATCGTTTGGGAGCCCAAAGCAGCACAAGGCGAATGGATAATAGATCCACAGGAGGTTTTAGGGGGAGAAGCGGGCGGGAGCCGCAACTTCCATCTTCAATCGCTAATGTATCCGGCCAGATTGGACGCGAAGAACAGGCTTGGCTGCGCCGGCCTGTTTAATGCGCTTTTCGTAGTGGCCGGCGTGAAATGGCTCTGGGTAGTGCCAGAAAAAGAGTCCATTTCGGTGTGGACTAACGTGGCGTACCAACAGATTTACAGTCGGCTACATGTTCTCTGATTCAACCATGGCGGGATGCTGATCCCGCCCAGAGCGATCATTTCAGAGCGGGTCCTGAGATGACTTTACGGCTGCCGCTTCTTTTTGTGCGGGACAGCCCCATCGCGAACGGCATCACTCAATTTCCCACTTTCTACTAGATTTATTGTGACCAATCGCTGAAATGGCCTTTAGCTAGGGATACATTTCCACGTTATCGAAGATTCTTCACCATTTCTTGTAGATTCATAGAATAGTGGAATCTGGCCACGCTTTCGGCGATATCAGCGAGGGAATGTGGAAAAGAAATTCAGATTCTCCTAAGAATCTTGTGCTCTTTGGCTGTGATACGCGCAAAAGTTCGTGTATCCATGCATGGCCGGGATCCAGCCGCGCCAATGCATCCTTCAGCCAGGCACGCGCGGCGGGGTCCAGCCGGGGGGCGACTCCTCGCGTTCCCACGGGCACCCGAATATCCTTGCGCACCTATGCTGTTCCTACGCTCACTGACCTTCAATCTCTTTTTGTACGTCTTCACCGCGCTCTGTTCGATCGTGGCGGTGCTCATCTCAATTCTCAGCCCCCGGCAATTGCACGCCTTTGCAAGGTGGTGGTCGCAGGCGTGGCTCAAGGTCTATGAAATCGTCTGCGGGGTGTCGTACCGGGTGCGAGGCCGGGAGTGTCTGCCGGACGGGGGCTGCGTCATCGCGATGAAGCATCAGTCCACCTGGGATACCTTCGCGATGTTCGCCATATTTCGGGAGCCTGTATTCGTCTTCAAAAGCGAATTGACTTGGATCCCTTTTTTTGGCTGGGCGCTGCTGCGGCTGGGATGCATTCCGGTCAAGCGCGGCACCGGTAAGTCGGCTCTCGACAGCATGATCCAGGGCACCGTCGCCGCATGTTCCCACGGCAAGCAAGTCGTCGTATTTCCGGAGGGCACCCGAGGGGTAGTGGGTCAACCCGCGATGTATAAATCAGGCGTGAGCCATCTGTACCAGGCCATGGGGGGTGCCATCGTGCCGGTTGCGCTGAACTC
>NZ_JBEKYX010000197.1:0-4172 GCF_049510455.1 Occallatibacter sp.
AAAATCCTCAACGGCCCGCTGCTCCTGCAACCCGCCGCCGTAGAAGCCGTCCATAGCTGGGAGTACCGCCCCTACCTGCTCAACGGCGAACCAGTACAGATGCACACCACCATCCGCGTGGAATTCGATCCGTACTAAAGCAGCCTTCCATGCGGCCCCTAAGCAGCCGCATGGAAGCTCTCGATCTTAGGCCGCTTCCTGCGCGCCGCCTGCCAAATGTCGTAGTCCATCTGCAGTTGATACCAGAGGCTGTCGTGCGTTCCCAAAGCAATAGACAGGCGTAGCGACATATCGGCGGAAATGCCCGCCGCGCCGTTCAAAATGCGCGAAAGCGTAGTGCGCGAGACATGCAGCTTCTTTGCCGCCGAAGTCACGTCCATATCGCCAAGCGCATCACGCAAAATCTTGCCCGGATGGGGCGGAACGCCGCGCTCATCGGGCTTACGGGGAATACTCATCGGCAGTCTCCATCTCCTCACGCGATGCGAAGGGCCTTCTGCACGGTTTCCGGTTCGCGGTCAATTACCAGTAAGTAGGCTCGCGTGGGACCTTCGGGAACGCGCCTTCCCTGCTCCCAGTGCCGGACCGTGTTCACGCTGAAGCCGAATGAGACCGCGAACTGCTGCTGCGTCATTCCCAGCCGCCCGCGAATTGCCCTCACATCGATCTCCGGCGGAATGTGAACAACGTAATCGGCAGGATCGCCCGTGCCGTCGGCAAAGGCAATCGCCTGCTCAAGTCCGCGAAGGATGCTCTCGCCCACTTTGCTCATGGTTTTGACCTCCGCTTCCGATTCATCTCCACAAGAATTGTGGTAGCTTTCCGCATGGCATGAATCTCAGCATGCTCTAGATTCTCGCGCTCATTCTTTGCATACGCAGTAAACACATACAGCGGCATATCCATATCGTGAAAAAAATAAATCACCCTTGCGCCGCCACGCTTACCGCGCCCTTCAAGCCCCCACCTCATCTTGCGCACGCCGCCGGTTCCGGGAATTACATCGCCTGCAGTCGGGTTGTAAGCTAGGTAGCTAACGAGTTTCGCTCGTTCCTCATCGTCCATCAACTTCTTCATCGCAGCGAGGAATTCGTGCGTTTCTACTACCGTGATGGGCCGTGCGTCGGGCAAAAATTATTGTAGTGCATTGCACTACTTCTGGCAAACTTGCCAGCTTCAGCGCCTAGAGACGCGTAATCCAATATCGAAATTTCCCTCGATCCGCACGCCAAAAGTTCAATGTGCCAGCACGATGTCTTCCAGAAATTGTGCCGCAGGATTGTGATTGTCAACCGGTTTAGACAGTGCTCCAATGATGTTGATTTTCTGTGCGAACGTTCGGCAGTTGAAGAGGAGTGCCGCGAGATGACGGATACGAGACATCCCAATCCAAATGAAAAACTGACTATAGCTATCCCTGCGTTTCTAGAGAAGGTGATTCGGCGAATTCCAAGGTCCGCAACGAGGGCAGCACTCCTGTTTTTCGCATCGGGCGCAGGCCTCGGACTTATGATCGCCGCCACGTTCGAGGCCGCCTCATGGTACCGAGATAGGCCGCTTCCTCTACGCGATTTGGGCTCTGTCGATTTCAGCGCTGTCGGGCTGAGGGGCAAGCTAATCACGAAGTGGGATGAGAAGGCTGAATACCGTGTGCGTTTCGAGCCAATCGATAAAGGACAGATTGACAGGTTCACTCTCATGGTGAAGGAGCCACCTCACCCGTTGAAAATCAAGATTTATCTTTCTGATTCCTCGGGGTTCACTCTTTGTAGCAAGGAGATCGTGCTGAGATTCGATTTCTATAAGGACTTAAGGGATCCGCAACAATCCATGAGCAACCCGACAGGATATGTAATTGCACATGAGGATGCTTTAGAGAACGAACGAAACTGGGAAACTGACCGGGATCTATTTCATAGCGACATCACCAATGACGGAAAGGTTGGAGCAATCAGCTCGCAAGGCGAGATTCCCTGTTCGAACAAAACTTATAAGCGAGCAATTCATTGGGGTTTCTCCTCGAATTTTCTCACCACCGCCGAGCAAGATGATTTGCTCAAGGGCCACACGAAAAGTACAGAAGAAAACGGGAGCTCGCCCTCGAAACATGATACGGCCCGGGGTTTAAATGAGAAGACAGGGGCTCCACACAGTTCCTTTGAGGGCTACGATGTGATAAGCGGCTATAGCATCCCCGGAAATATCGAGACGAGCCGAGGGCTGACCTTCTACGTGTACAAAGAAGGAGAACGAGACAACGCGATTATTTGGCACGTAAACTCGGCGCGAATTCATTATCAGTGCGACGAGAATTCCATGTGTACGCTCACGCGCGCGGGTACTGCTGTAGTTCTGCACGCAAAGTTACAGCAATAAGACGACAGGCACGACGGCCTCAATCAACCATGAGAATTAGCATCTGCGAGCGGCGGGGCTAGCCAAGCTATCCCCGCCAGCTCCGCCTACTTCTTCTCGTCCACGTCCACATACTCAGCGTCAATCACGCCTTCGTCCTTCTTCTGCTCGGCAGCAGGTTCGCCCGCCGCAGCAGCTTCTGGAGCAGCAGCATTCGCCTTGTACATAGCCTCGGCCAGCTTGTGGCTTGCCGCAGTCAGCTTCTCGTGCGAGGCCTTCAGCTCCTCCACAGAAGGCGTTCCGGCCAGCGTGGTCTTCGCTTCGGCAAGAGCAGCTTCCACGTCCGTCTTATCCGCAGCCGCCACCTTCTCGCCCGAGTCCTTCAGCATCTTTTCGATGTTGTAGACCGACTTGTCCTCGGCCGCGTGCGCCTCGGCGTCCTTGGCCATGCGCTCCACCTCGTCCTTGCTCAGGCCCGAGCTTGAAGTAATGGTGATGCGCGTGTCCTTACCCGTGGCGTTGTCCTTCGCCGTCACATTCAGAATGCCGTTCGCGTCAATATCAAACGTCACCTCAATCTGCGGCACGCCGCGCGGCGCCGGCGGAATCCCCGCCAGCTTGAACTTGCCAAGCGTGCGGTTCTGCCCCGCCATCGGGCGCTCGCCCTGCAGCACATGCACCTCAACCTCGGTCTGCGAGTCCGCCGCCGTCGAAAACGTCTCCGTCTTCTTCGTCGGAATCGTCGTGTTCCGCGGAATCATCGGCGTCGCCACTCCACCCAGCGTCTCAATCGACAAAGTCAGAGGCGTCACGTCCAGCAGGAGCAGGTCCTTCACCTCGCCGGCCAACACGCCAGCCTGCACAGCCGCGCCAATCGCAACCACTTCATCCGGATTCACACCGCGATGAGGCTCCTTGCCAAAGAGCTGCTTCACAATCTCCTGGATCTTCGGCATACGCGTCTGGCCGCCGACGAGCACAACCTCGTCAATCTGCGCTGCTGTCACGCCCGCATCCGTCATTGCCTTCTTGCACGGCTCCAGTGACTTCTGCAGCAGATCGTCAACCAGCGATTCCAGCTTCGCCCGCGTCAGCTTGCGAACCAGGTGTTTTGGCCCCGACGCATCCGCCGTAACAAACGGCAGATTGATCTCGGTCTCGACCGTAGTCGAAAGCTCAATCTTGGCCTTTTCCGCAGCATCCTTCAGGCGCTGCAGAGCCATTTCGTTGCCCTTCGAGCCCAGATCCAACCCGGTTTCCTGCTTGAACTCGGCGATGAGCCACTCCACAATCCGCTGATCCAGATTGTCGCCGCCCAGGTGCGTGTCGCCGTTGGTCGACTTGACCTCAATGACGCCTTCCCCCACTTCCAGGATCGAAATATCGAACGTGCCGCCGCCGAAGTCGTACACGGCAATCGTCTCGTCCTTCTTCTTATCCAGGCCATAAGCCAGCGCAGCCGCCGTCGGCTCGTTCACAATGCGCTTTACATCCAGGCCGGCAATCTTGCCAGCGTCCTTCGTAGCCTGGCGCTGCGCATCGTTAAAGTACGCCGGAACCGTAATCACAGCCTCAGTCACGGTCTCGCCCAGGTAGGCCTCGGCAGACTTCTTCAACTTCTGCAGAATCATCGCCGAAATCTCAGGCGCGGTGTACTCCTTGCCCTGCGCCACAACGGCAATATGGTCGCCCTGCTGCACAACCTTGTAGGGCACCATCTTCATCTCATCGTTCACTTCGTTAAAGCGGCGGCCCATAAACCGCTTGATGGAGAAAATCGTATTCTCCGGGTTCGTAATCGCCTGCCGCTTGGCCAC
>NZ_JBEKYX010000198.1:0-9879 GCF_049510455.1 Occallatibacter sp.
CAGAACGGCAGAGACCCTCGAACAAGCCATCGCAGACCATCTTCCAGACATCAGGCCTCAAGACGCTCAAGCATGGTTCAGAACGCCATTTCATCCTATATAGCTATGAGGAATACGCTCTATTATCAACATCATAGTCTCCATATCCCTTGCGTTGGCGTATGGTGGTGAGACTCCCATGCAATATCTGTGCATGCTTTACAGCGACAACTCACAATGGGGCGAGATGTTTCCTGAACAACAGCAGCAGGGCATAGCCGCTTGCGGCGCTTATACCCAGGCTCTGAAAGAGGCTGCGTCGCCAATTTCTTGCAAATCCAGGCACCGTTGCAGCATCTGCGGTCACGGTTGGGGAGGATTGCGGCTGGATAACAACCGCGGGGGCATTCCCCATCGATTTCTTTCGCCGTTATCCAAATCACTGCCGCATGATCATATTTTAGAACTTGACTCGATCCACGAAGACGAACACGGCACTCGCTGTTGGAACCGGGCAGCACGCAACAGAACTAGGCCCGGGCCTAGTTCTGTTGCGGTGAGATAAACGCAGCCGCTTTAACTGCTGGCGTAGAACATTTCTTCGCCGAGCAAGATCCACCATTCGCAAATATCACTCTCTCCATTGAAAACGCCTTTACCCTCAGTGACGAATACATTGGCGCAGACTTGTCTTCTCGACCAAACCTTTTCTCTTGTAGCCCCGCGGCGGACCATACATAGTTGGATAGTTAGATGTGTCACCGCTCGTAATGCTGCCGAGCGGGCATATTGCGCTCAAAGATAATGGCCGCGCTCAATGAAAGCGCGGCCATGGTTGGAGTGACTTGATTAGTTGACGGTCACGCTGACGGTTGTGGCCTGTGTGATGGAGCCGCTGGTGCCGGTAACCGTGACGACGTATGCGCCCGTCGTAGTACCAGTAGTACCGGTTGGGGTGCCTCCATTGGTGTTGCTCGATCCGCAGCCTATGACCACCCCGGCCAGGGCGCCGAAGAGCAGCACTCCCAGGATAGAACTCCAGCTACGACGGCGTGCTGGGATTCCAAAGAAAAGAAGTCCGGCGAGGGCCAGCCCTCCGCCCACAGCAAAGAGCCTGTTCAGCTGCGAGCCGGGTTTCACGGCTGCAGTAGCGGAGCTGGTGGTGGTGATGGTCAGGGTGGATGGGGTGGATACCGTGGCTGTGGTTGGCGAGAGGCTGCATCCTGGAATGTTTACCGCTCCACTTGGCATATTGGTGACAGCACAGGTCAATGAAACGTTCCCTGTAAAGCCAGTCGTCGAATTCACGGAGATCGTCGAGGTTGTACTGCCACCGGGACTGCTGACGGCGGCGGCATTGGTGCTTGCTAGTGTAAAGGTGGCAGCCACCGGAGAGTTAACGGTGATCGTTACCTGAGCGGTT
Source organism: Occallatibacter sp. (assembly GCF_049510455.1). GTDB lineage: Bacteria > Acidobacteriota > Terriglobia > Terriglobales > Acidobacteriaceae > Telmatobacter. Next base: position 1,403 of record NZ_JBEKYX010000198.1, read on the forward strand.
TCCGTAATGCTACCCGAAGTGCCAGTCACAGTAACGGTATAACTTCCCGCAGTTGTCGTTGCGGATGTCCCTACCGTCAATGTGGAAACAACGCCCGCGGTTCCTGTGGATTCGGTGAGATTAGCCGCTGTCGGACTCAAACTGCATGTGGGATTAGTCGCGCCGCTGGGCCCTCCACCGACAGCGCAAGTGAGGTTCACAGTACCGATGAAGCCGTTGGTTGGAGCAACCGTGATGGCCGAGGTTCCACTGCTGCCAGCGCTAACGGCGGCAATCGCGCCGGGATTGGGAGTAAGGCTAAAGCTGGCGGCGGCAGAGCTGCCGGAAACAACGGCTTGAATATTCAGCGTGTGAATGAACTTGCCGGTGGAATCCGTGCCAGTAACCAGAACGTTGTATGAGCCGCCGGGCGTGGACGACCCGGCGTTGATGGTAAGGGTGAGCGGAACGGAGTTGCTGCTGGCAGATGTGGAACTGCCCGGAGACAACGTTGCCGAAGAGGTAATTGTGCAGGTAATTCCCGATGCCGGCGTGCAGATGAAGCTGACAGGACCACTGAAGCCATTCACCGCGGTCGCGTTAATGATGTCGGTAGCGGAACTGCCCATAGGGACTTGGACTGCCGTCATCTGCGGCACGATGGAGAAGTCGGAAAGCGGGTTGGAAATGGGGTTACTTAGCGTAAAGTCGGAGGGAGCATAGGTGCTGTCTCCGGTGTACTGGAGGGTGACAAAATTCGCTCCCTGAGAGAGATTCTGGCTGTTCAAAACCACGGAGAAGCTGGAAGTGGTCGCGGACGTCGCGGTAAGCCCGAGTTCGGTAGCGACGTTTCCAGACCAGTAGAGGAGGACACCGCCGGTGGGCGCCTGTCCGCTCTGTCCGGTCACCGTACCCGTAATCGTAATGGACGCGGTGGGCGAGGTCGAATTCATGGAGGCTGTAGCCGTCGTGACAGATGCCGCCGTGCCGGTGCCGGCGACAGTTGCAGGCGAAGCGATCGCTATTGCGACTGGAAGTGAGGTAGCGTTGTAGTTCGCGTCGCCGGAATAGCTGACGGTGACGTTATAGTTCCCGGCTGGAGTGTTTGCCGGAGCTGCGATGGTGGCAATGCCCTGCACCGCCTGGAAACCCGAAACCACCCCTGCGGTCAATGTCCCGGAAGTTGGAACACCGGATGGGAATCCGGTCACCGTGACGGTGCCGGTCGGAGCCGCGACGGGCACTGGAGCGACTGTACCCAGGGTATTTCCGTTATTGATCTGGGCGCCGTTGGCCACCTGGACGTTAAAGGTATTGATCTGACCGGTAAGTGCCTGCCCGCCATTCGTCAAAAACTGGCTGGCAGCGCTGATTGCAATCGCCGGAGTGTCTTTTACAACGGTGTACGTGCTCGCCGTTGTCGTTGACTGCTGGTAGCTGCTGTCTCCCGAGTAGCTGGCAACGATGGAGTGCGCGCCTACCGAAAGGGGAGCATTGTATTCAGCGTCGCCCTCCACGTTGACAACGGCGGTATTGATGGCCGAGCCGTTATCGTCAAAGGTTACGGTTCCGGTTGGAATGTCATACGTCGGGCAGGTTGCTCCCTGTGTCGCCTGGCACTTTTCAATCGCGGTAAGCTGCGAGCCGGGCGTAACCTGGGCACTGAGATTCAACTGCGTGCCGTAGTCGATACCGGTCGTTCCCGAGGGAACGGCACCGGTAGCCGAAAATGCATTGAAGAAAATACCGCTGCTCTCCGGCGTGACGGTAATCGGCGTCTGCTGCGATGTGCTGGCGCCGTTTGTCCCGTCGCCGCTGTACTGGCCCCAGATGTTATAAGTTCCTCCGGGCAGGAAGTTGACGTTGCTGTTGCTGAACGATCCATTGGTCAACGGAAAGAAGGTACTTTCCACCGTGTTGATCGGCTCGGTGCTGCTGGTCACCAAGGCTACGTTGCCGGTGGGCGTTCCGCCGGCAACGGTCACCGAACCGCTTACGGTAATCGCGGTTCCATGCGTGAAGGAGGTCGATGAGGGCGTGAGGGTTGTCGTGGTGGTGGCGAACTTTACGTTGCCCCAGTTCGTGACCAGCTGATTGGCGTCTACGGAGCCGAGGCCGCTGGCGAGGTCGTATCCGGCGCCCGCGTTGTAGTCGGGGGTTTTGGTCGTGGTGTTGCCGGTCTGGCCTTCCGTCGCTGTCCCAAACGTGGGGTCGGTGACTGTGACCGGATCGGAAACACTAATGCAGTCGGGAGAAACTGGAATACCGGAACTGGCGGCTGTGATGTTGCAAGGCACGGAGTTGCTGCCGTTCGCTACATCGTGGAAAGCGGCGGGAAACTGCTTCGAAAGCGGGTAGAGAACGAAGTCGGCCTGTCCCTGGCGTCCGTACTTCTGGTTGACCAGCGCCATGATTGCGGCGAAGGAGGGTGAGGATGCCGAGGTTCCGCCTACGCCGGTGATCTGAATGAGGGAGCCGCTGCCGGAAGGTAGCTGGCAGTCGCCGTCCCCAGAGCAGACGGGGTAATAGCTGGCGTTGGCTCCATTGGCGGCAAAGAGTGAGACGTCGGGAACATCGCGAACAGTATCGGTTCCGAACCCCGTTTGCCATGCCGGTTTGGGGTAGCCGGAGGACGTGCCGGTACAGGCCCCAGTCGTGGAGTCAAAGGCTGCGCTGCAAAGCGCAGCGCTGCTGGCTCCGCCGCTGCCGCCCGCAATACTCGAAGACCCGCTACTCGCAGGATCCTGCACGAAGATATTCAGGCCATATTGGCTGTCATTCCACGGCTGTTCGGGAATATAGCCTTGAATGGAAACCGCGGGCGTAACCGTTGGAGTGCCGTTCCAATAGGTAGCGAGCTGCTGCAGGGTAGCTTGCGAGATCGAAGTGGGGGTGTCCTGATTGTAGGTACTGTAGAAGAAGTCCGTCCCGCCTACGGCAACGTTATAGGGCGTGGAGGACAGACCGCTTACACCGACTCCGTTGACCGCATACTCCTGCGAATCGCGATCGCAGCCCGCAGCGCTTGCATCGCCGGATGAAACCATGGCGGTGATGCCCTGGGCCGCGGCCTGCTCCCACAGAGAGTTGAGAAACTGGTTGCTGCTGCCGAGTTGTGATTCGCAGCCGAAGCCGAAACTCATGCTCATGACCGGCGCGACGTTATAGTAGACGGCGTGTTCGGCGGCCAGAATGAGGCCGGACTCGATCGCCGTATCGGCCCCGATCACCAGATCGACCGTAGCTGCCGGAGCCACCGCTCCAGACCATTCCACGTCGAGGTAGGCCTCGCCGGAATCGCCGTTGGGCCCGTCGGGATTGTTTATGCCGTCGATGCCGGGATCATTGCCGTCGATGATGACCTGGGGTGGATTGGACGGCAGGCTGAAGAGTGTGCGGAACTGGTTGACCAGCGCAATATTGATATTCGAATCGTTGATGATGGCGATGGTCTGGCCGGCACCGTTGACTCCGGCATTGTAGAGCGGCTGCAGGTCATACTGGACAGCAAAATCGCCTGGCGCCAGAACGAAGTTCACGTTTGTAGCAGTCCCGTAAGTCCATTGCGGCATTGCTTTGTCGGTCTTGGGATCGTAGCTGGCTTTGCCGAGGACATGGCTGAAGTTCCGCGCGTGGAAGTTGTTGAGCGAGACGAATCCGCCGACAACCGGAGCCAGCGCCGCGGGGATCTGCGGGTTTGTGGAGTTGGCGTAGTGGGTCTCGCCATTGACTTCGTACTTATGAATCTGCGCGTGGAAAGCGCTACGGAACTGGCCCACGTTGCCGGAGAATTCCAGCGTCTGCTTGCCGGGCTTCACGTCGGTGACGCTGAAGCCCTTGGACTGGAGCCATGTTTCGATGGTCGAGATGTCCTGGTCGGAGGGGCCGAACTGCTGGCCGAACTGCGCGGGTGTGAGCCACTTGTGATAGCTGGCGTTTCCGGGCGTGTGCATGTCGGTGACGAGCTGCTTCAGCATCGACTCCTGCGCACTGTTGCGCTTGAGCACCATGTGCATGCGCTCAAGCTGCATGTCGTCGGGCGCGGCTCCGCGGTCGTTGGCCTTGTTGGCCAGCGGATGGACCGTACCGGGGAGCGTGACCAGGGAGTGCTCATCGATGGGTTGGGTGAGGCGCGTGGTGACCAGCGAGGATGCGTCAGGCTGCGGAAATACCTGAGCGGCCAGCAGGACGGGAGAGGGCAGAAGCAGGGCTGTGAACGCAAGGGCGAGCCAGCCCAACCGGTAAAGCGCAGAACGGGAATTCAAATTCATTTGACGCATGACCATCCAATCTTTCTGTTGAGAGAGAAACCAGCTTACATCCAAGAGCTTGTTGAAAAAGAATTCGCCGAAGTCCTGCCGATCGCGCTCCATGCTTTCAGACGCGATTCTGTTTTCATCACAGTGACTTTTGGCGGTTCTTTTCAACAAGCTCCTAAATCAACTTCGATTGATCTGTTGCCTACTGCACGGTCAGCGAGACCGTCTGGCTTTGCATGACTGTTCCGCTGGTCGCGGTTACAGTCAGCGTGTAGTTTTGTGCGCTTGGCGTGGAGCTCTTGTTGCTCGATCCGCACCCGCTTATCGCAGCCATGGTTCCGGCCAGCAGCAGGAGCCATATCAGCATTTTGCCCTTCAGCATCTTGCGCACGCTGCGACTCATCCCGAAGGGCAAGAGCAACAGCGCAAGCGCAATACCGCCTCCGAACAAACTGCGTACGTTCTGCGCCGTTGCCGCAGCCGTCTGCACGCTCATCGTCACCGTGGTGGCTCCAGCATTGGCAGCTACCGTATTCGGCGTGAAAGTCACGGTTGCGCCCGCGGGCTGGCCGGTTGCGGCAAAGCTCAACGCTCCGGGATAGTTCTCTCCACTCGGCGGCGCCAGGCTGAAGCTGTACGTCGCTGCCGCGCCCGCTGCCACGGTGGCCGTGCTCGTTCCCATCGTCGTGAACGAGAAGGTCGTCGCGGTTGCCGCATTCACCGTCAGCGTGTACATAGCCATGCCCGTGTAGGGACCCGGCGCTGGACTGCTGTCTGTCGCCGTCACCGAGAAGGTGAAGGTTCCGCTGGCGGTTGGCGTGCCGGAAAGCACGCCGCCTGTGCTCAACGTAATCCCGCCGGGCAGCGCTCCGGAAGCGACCGCAAAGGCATACGGCATTGTTCCGCCGCTGGCCGTCAGCGTTGCGCTGTAGGCTGTGCCAACCGTCGCTGCGGCCACCGTTGTTGGCGCGATTGTGATCGTTGGCGCTGACACGGCCGCATTCACCGTCAGCATGTATGTTGCCATGCCCGTGTAGGGACCCGGCGCTGGACTGCTGTCCGTCGCCGTCACCGTGAAGGTGAAGGTTCCGCTGGCGGACGGCGTCCCGGAAAGCACGCCGCCGGTGCTCAACGTAATCCCACCGGGCAGCGCCCCGGAGGTGATCGCAAAGGCATACGGCATTGTTCCGCCGCTGGCCGTCAGCGTTGCGCTGTAGGCTGTGCCAACCGTCCCGGCTGCTGCCAGCGTTGTTGGCGAGATTGTGATCGTCGGCGCTGACACGGCCGCCAGAGCCGTGCCCATCAGCGGGATCGCCTGCATGGTTGCGGGTGCGACTGTGGCGTTCAGGTTGTTGTCGGTCAGCATTACGGAGCCGCTCACCGCGCCAACGGCAGGCGCCACCGGCGCAAACTGCACGCTGATGTTGCAGGCTGTATTCGCAGCCACCGAGAAAGTGGACGTGCAGTCCGCCGGCGTTCCACTGCCGGAGGTCTGCATGAAGTTGGCCGCGATGCTATACGTGCCGGTCAACGGCATATTGCCGATGTTTTCAATCTGCACCGGCAGCGCCCCATCCGCCGTGTCGGTCGTGCCGTCGTTTGTCGGGGTGGCAAAGGTCAGCGTAGGCGCGTTGCCAAAGTTCTCCTCAAGCACGTTCCCGAATCCGGTGCTGCCACCACTGAAATTGGCGATATAGACGTTGCCGCTGCCGTCCACCGCCACGCCGGTGGGAGCATTGAGGCCAGTGGCCGAAATGGTGCTCTGCGTGTAGGTGCCGCCTGACGGCGTCTCCTTCAGCACGTTGCCGGCTCCGGTACTGCCGCCAAAAGTATTGGCGATATAGATGTTGCCGCTGCTGTCCACCGCCACGCCGATAGGCTCGTTCAGTCCGGTGGCCGGAATGGTGCTCTGCGTATAGGTACCGTTGACCGACAACGTCTCCAGCTGCATATTGCCGGTCTGGCTGTTACCGCCAAAAGAATTGGCGATATAGACGTTGCCGCTGCTGTCCACTGCCACGCCTGTGGGCTCGGTCAGGCCCGCGACCGGAAGGATGCTCTGCGTATAGGCGCCGCCGGACAGCGTTTCCTTGAGCACTGTGCCTAGCAGGGAGGGGTTGCTACTGATACTGGGAGCAAGAGTATTGGCGATGTAGACGTTGCCGCCGGCGTCTACCGCGATACCGTAGGGATTGACCAGTCCGGTGGCCGGAAAGACGCTCTGCGTGTAGCTGCCGTTGGGTTGCAGCGTCTCCATCAGCACATTCCCGGTGCCTGTCATCGGGTCCCCGGTATTGGCGATATAGACGTTGCCGCTGCCATCCACTGCTACGCCGTTGGGCTGGTTCACCCCGCTGCCGATTGTGCTCTGCGTGTAGCTGCCGCCGGACAACGTCTCCTTGAGCACTGTGCTGGCGCCGGTATTGGCGATATAGATGTTGCCGTTGCCATCCACCGCCACGCCGTTGGCCTGGTCGAGGCTCGCGGCCGGAATCGTAAGCTGCGCGGGGGGAGCGAAGGCCACTTGCGGCCCCTGTCCGGTGCCGAAGACGTAAGCTGTCGCAATCACAGTGCCGGAGGTGTTCTGCAGCATCGCCGCGCCGTAGCGCGTGCCCGCTTTGGTGGGCGTAAAAGCTACATTCACCGTACAGGTCTGGCCCGCGGTGTAGCTGGTTCCGGCAGTATCGCAGCTTCCGCCGCCCGCGTCGGTAAAGTCCAGGTTGGGCATGCCCTGCGTCACCACAGTTGGCGTGGCGATGGTGCCGGCCGCGCTGAAGGTAAAGGTCAGAGTCTGCGGCGCGCTGGCCGTTCCCACCGCCACGGCACCGAGGTTCACTCCCGCGGTCTCATCCTTCAGCGCGCGGTTGTTCTCTGTGTCGGCGATATAAACGTTGCCGTTGCCGTCCAACGTCATGCCCTCGGGCTCAAGAAGGCCGTTGCCGATGATGCTCTGCGCGTAGCCGCCGCCGGGCAGCGGCGTTTCCTTCAGCACCTCGTTTAATACAGCATCGACGATATAGACGTTGAAGCTCGCGTCCAACTTGACGGAAACAGGATCGCTCAGGCCATTGATCACGTCATTCAACTGGGTATAAGCACCGCCGGCGACGGCGGGAGGCGCGTACATGTGCACCGCGCCGTTGTCTGTATCCGCGACATAGAGGTTGCCGTTCGCGTCCACCGCCACGCCCATGGGAAAGGCCAGGCCGGAGGAAACAATCACGCTCTCCGTGTAGGTGCCGCCGGGCATGAGCGTCTCCAGAAGGATATTCCCGGTCCCGCTGCTGCCGCCCTCGGAATTGGCGATATAGACGTTACCGCTCGCGTCCAATGCCAGGCCGGCTGGACCTGCAACGGCCGCGCCGATCATGGTTTCCGTGTAGCCGCCGTTGCCGTTCGGCGTCTCCTTCAGCACATTGCCGAGGGTGCTGGGTCCGCCAAACGTATTGGCGATATAGACGCTGCGGCTTGCGTCCACCGCCACATCGGTGGGAAAAAATAAGTTGGCGACGGTCGGAATTATGCTCGACGTGTAGCCGCCGCCAGGCATCAGTGTCTCCAGAACAACATCCCCGGTACCGTTGGGTCCGCCGGCTTGCTGGGCCATGTAGATGTTGCTGTTCGCGTCCAACGCCAGTCCGTTGGGAGCCAAAAAGTTAGGATCCGTGGCGCCCGTAAGAATGACGTTCTGCGCGTAGCTGAATTGCGCGGCGACCTGCGCCTGGGCGGCGTTCATCCCGCCCCACAGGGCCAGCAGCAGAATTGTTATGGTTGAGACAAGGGAACGAAGACGCAAAGCACAAAAGGCCAAACCGCGAACACACAACATGAAAGACACTCCTCAGGCAACAATTGCACACAGGCTGACAGCAATTGCGAATACTAACGACATCGCGAGACATGTTTCAATGTGTTTCCCGCTCCGTGACAAACAAATGACAATTACGGAGATCCTTGCGCCCTTGTAGCAAGGCCAAAGTTAAAGCCCTGAATTCTTTAAAATATTCGGCATTTTCAGGAAAATTCCTTTCAATGTTTATTCCATGCCGCGGGAAGCCTCGACTACCTTAAACTTGGAGGTCACCGTTGCCTACTGCCACTCCCAAAAAAGCGACACCTAGTACTACAGTTGTAGATAAGTGGTAGTCTGATGGTGCTCTGGGCGTGGTTCTCCGGCGTTGGCGATGGAGAGGCGATTATCCGGCTGGAAGCGTGAGTTGTTGCGGTCGCACGATCGCA
>NZ_JBEKYX010000199.1:0-2712 GCF_049510455.1 Occallatibacter sp.
TATCCCGTGCCGAAGTCGTCCAGCGTCAGTTGAATGCCCATCTCCTTCAGGGCACGCAGCACGGCGGTGGTGGCTTGCGGATCCTGCATGAACGCTGTCTCGGTCAATTCGAACTCAATATACTGCGGCTCCAATCCCGTCTCTCGTAAGATCTCGCGCACATGGTCAACGAAATGATTCGATCGCAGTTCCACCGCTGAAATATTGATGGCTATGGGTATGGTCGTGGGATGTTCGTCCAGCCAGCGTCGCCTTTGGCGGCAGGCTTCGCGCAGTACCCATCGACCGATAGGCACGATATAACCGCACTGTTCCGCAATGGGTATGAAATCCTGGGGAAGTACGATTCCTCGCTCCGGTTGGCGCCATCGAATGAGTGCTTCGGCGCCGGTGAGAGTCTCCGTCGTGAGATCCATCTTCGGCTGGTAGTGCAAGGTGAATTCGCCGCGCTCCAAGGCATGACGCAGGCTACCTTCGATGGACTGCCGCTCCAGGGCATGCTCATTCATGCTGGGCTTGAAAAACTGGTAATTATTCCGCCCATTGTCCTTGGCATTCCGCATTGCGATGTCTGCGTTCTTGACGAGCGTCTCTGCGTCCGTCCCGTCATCCGGGTAGATTCCGACTCCAACGCTCAGAGTGATTTGCAGATCATGCTCCTCGATACGATGGGGCATGCCGACAACGGTGAGGATATGTTGCGCGGTATGGGCGACATCTGCTGCATGCGGGACGGAAGGCAGGAGGATCACAAATTCATCGCCGCCTTGGCGGCTGATCGTATCTGAGCTGTGCACGGCGGCGACCAAGCGTCGAGCGATTGACGAGAGGAGCTTGTCGCCGATCAGGTGTCCCAGGGAGTCATTGACGTGTTTGAAGCGATCCACATCGACGAACAACACCGCGAGGTGTTGTTGATGGCTGTGCGCCACGGCGATCGCCTGGGTCAGGCGGTCGTTCAGCAACAAGCGGTTCGGCAGGTCGGTTAGGTAGTCGTATTGCACCAGATGCGACATCTTCTGAGACATCGCGTGTGCCTGCGTCACATCATGAAAGACCATCACGCCGCCGGTCACGCGTCCTCTTCGATCATGGATGGGTGCCGTGGAGTCCTCGATAGGTGTCTCAATGCCGTTGCGTCGGATCAGAATACTGCCTTCCGGCAGGTTCAAAGGTTTGTTCGTCTTGATGACCAAAGCCATGGGATCTGCCGCCCGGCGGCGATCTAAAACGTCGATGATTCGAAACACTTGAATAAATGGCCGTCCGATCGCCTCATCGGCCCGCCAGCCCGTCAAGGCCTCAGCGATGGGATTGAGAAAGGTCACATTGCCCGAGACGTCAGTGCAAACTACGGCGTCAGCGATTGAATTGAGAGTCACCTGTGCGCGCTCTTTCTCTCTGAACAAGGCCTCCGCGTTCGACGCGCGCTCGAGCATATTGCGCAGAGCTTTGGGTAGCAGGTAACTATGGAGATGATCCTCCAGCAGGTAATCTTGCGCCCCGCGCCGTACGGCGAGCTTCGCGGCATCCTCATGTCCCGGGCTGCTGAGTACGAGAATGGGTACATCGGGCGATATCTCGAATAGCCGATCGAAGGTCTCCACTCCGCGGCTGTCGGGTAGGAATAGATTGACCAAGATCGCCGCTATGTGCTCTTTTCCGTCCCTGCGCAATCGCTGCACGGCTTCGGAGCAGCGTTCGACCCATTCGAGGAGAAAAAACCCTTCGCGTGTGTCAATGAGCGCGTCCTTGACCACCTGGGCTTTCGTGCCATCGTCATGTATGAGAAGTACGATCTGAGGCATTGCATCATCCTTGTGCATCTAACGTATTGAGCTTGCCACGTTTTTGTCTGTCTGCTGGCGCACATTGCGCCCAGACACCGCGACGTAGGACTGACGCCCATCGCGAATCAATGGCCACAAAAAAATGGTATTGCAATATGTGCGGTAGTGGACATAATGGTGGCCTCGGCGGTCAGGTTGGGCACGGAGGCCAATACATCATCGTTTCTCTCGATCTTCGGCAGAATCATTTACTTGCCGTGTTGCCCGGAGCCGTCTGGGATCGTTGGCTGCCGCAATTAGAATTTGTCGAGTTAGCGCTGGGCGACGTGATCTGCGAGTCGGGTGCGACCTTGAGCCATGGGTACTTTCCAACCACGGCCATCATTTCTCTGCTCTCTGTCATGGCAAATAGAGAGTCGGCGGAAATTGCCATCGTCGGCAATGAGGGCATCGTGGGGGTCTGGTTATTCATGGGGGGCAAAACGATGCCCAGTCGCGCGGTGGTTCAAAGCGCCGGCACCGCTCTGCGACTCAAGGCAGAGATTTTGAAGGAGGAGTTCAGTCAAGGCGGCCCCGTGCTGCGCCTGCTGCTGCGCTATACCCAGGCGCTGCTCACCCAGATGGCGCAAACCGCCGTTTGCAATCGTCATCACTCGCTCGATCAACAATTGTGCCGCTGGCTGCTGCTGAGCCTGGATCGGCTGCAGAGTAACGAACTCGTCATGACGCAGGAACTGATCGCCAACATGCTGGGGGTTCGTCGCGAAGGGGTGACCGAGGCGGCTTCGAGGCTGCAGTCCGCCGGGCTGATCCGCTACTCTCGCGGGCACATCTTGGTGCTGAACCGTGCGGGGTTGGAGAAGCGCACGTGCGAGTGCTATGCGGTGGTCAAGAAGGAATATGACAGGCTTCTTCCTGGGAG
>NZ_JBEKYX010000002.1:0-98642 GCF_049510455.1 Occallatibacter sp.
CCATCCGGCGCTATTTCCACGAAGCGGCTAAAGGAGACCTTGGCGTCAAGCAGCAATGTAGGCGAGAAGGTATGGGTGACGTCCTGCCCTGCCGCCCAATTCTCACGGGTCTGGTTGATTGCTCCGTTGGCGGCGAGTCCGGTCAGGCCATTGTTGCTTTGGTATTGCGAGCCGGTCTGCCATTCGAAATAGCTGTACAGCTTGGTCTTGTCGCTGAGGTTGTAGTCCACGCGGACGCTGGGCTGGTAATAGTGTGTGAGGAGCGGCTGAGGCAGAAAGTAGTTGTCGCCCTTCGCGAAGTTCGTAGCGCCGGCTATATTCGGCAAGGGGATATACTTCAAAATCGCCAACGCGGTAGCGTTTATCTGACTTGAGGGAATCGTGTTGTTCGGGAACGGGGTTTGATACAGGTCGTTGGAGTTGTTGTTGCAACCATTTGCTGGGGTACCTTCGCCTGCGGGACAATTTGACGTGCCCGGCTGATAGATCGGAATCCCGTAAGGTTGGCCCGTCGAAGGGCCAAAATGAGTGGGATCCATTGCGGAGACAAGGCCAAAATTCACGCCCGCATTGCCATTGAAGCCCGGCCGGAGATAGGCCGGCGGCACGTTCATCGAGACTCCGCCACTGATCGATTCGTTGTATCCTTCGAATCCGAAGAAGAAGAAGAGCTTGTTCTTGAAAATCGGCCCGCCGAAGGTTCCATCGTACTGGTTTTCTACATACCCCTGGCGAGGAAGGCCAATAAGATTGTTCAGAAAGGAATTGGCCTCCATGAGCGCGCCTCCGTAGTTCTCCGAGACATCGCCGTGGAACTTGTTTGTACCGGCCTTGGTGACGACGTTGATGGTGCCGCCGGCAGTTCTGCCGTACTGGGCGTCGTAGTTGGTGGTCATCACATTGATTTCACCCACGGTGTTGAGATCGGGCGCGACATTCCAGGCTCCGGCGGCCTGGTTCTGGAAGGTGGTCTGCTGCGTGATATTGACGCCGTTGAGGGTGAACTGATTGGAGGAGCCGAGGGCTGCGTCGCCCTGGGGCGCGCCACCGCCAATGCTGTATCCGTTGTTGTTATCCGAGCCGCGGGTGCCGGTTCCGTTGGGTCCCATCGAGCCGTTATAGGACTGGCTGCCGGGGGTGGTCCCGATCAATGTAAAGACTTGTTGCCCGTTGAGCGGGACTGCCTGCAGTTCTCGCTCCTGGATCAGGTTACCGCCGGACCCGGTGGTCGTTTCAAGCTCCGGAGGAGCGTCCGTGACCGTTACCTGGTCTGTGGTTGCGCCCACTTCCAGTTTGAAGTTCTGGCCGAATCCCTGCGCCGCGAACATGCGCACATTGTCCTGGATGGCAGTCTTGAATCCCTTGGCCGTGACGCTGACCGTATAGGTGCCCGGAAGCACATAAGGGATGTAGTACGTGCCATCGTTGGTTGTTTTGGCCGTATAGGTGGTTTTGGAATCTACCTCGACAGCAGTCACCGTAGCTTTGACAACCACCGCGCCCGTTGGGTCTGACACTCGCCCGGAAAGGGTTGCGCGGAACTCCTGTCCATAAGATGGCCTCATACAGATTGCGCTTAATAAGCACAACAGGACAAGGGCTCGGCTTGCGTTAAATCCGCCAATCCGGCCTATCAGAGACCGTAGAGAATGCTCTGTTGGAACGTGATGCATCTGAGTCCTCCCAAAAAATTGCATTGGTTTTCGCCAAGTAAGTTCCGTTGAATAACGGGTTTTGCAGAGATATTTTTGTTTCTACGCGGACATTCGACAAGCATGGAACCGAGTCCAATATGCGCTGGTAACGATTCCAAAAACAGCAACATTCTTCAGTGGCCCTTCCTCGTTGTCGATGTCTTTCTTGCAGCATTGGAACCAATTTTGTGCCTGATGGTAACGATTCCAAAAATTTAGAATTATTTTGCTACTACTCTATTCCGTTGTCAATGTTTTTTTCGATTTACGGGGAATTATGGCGAATCCAGCATGAATTCCGCCAGGACGATTGGCGTTTGACAGGGCACGGTCAGTCCGCTTCTCCGCACCCGCAAGATCTGCGCAAAATGAGATGAGTATCAAGCATTTTAAGTTCCCTGGCGTCTTTTGAAGACTGCTCGCACTCCCGAGTATCCGTTCAAACAGGAGATCGCGACTGTGCGTCCAATCTCCTGAAATGAGGCCATCAACACGATGCCTGACCAGCATTCTGACATTCTCAATCTCGTTTTTCAGATCGTTTTGAGTAGAAGCGATAATCAACAGAGAGTCATGCGTTCGAGCCACGGCATGGGCAGCTTCAGCGCAGCTCGACGTGTCCAATCTCGGCGCCGCGAAGGTGGCTGACTCGATGCTGACGTTGCTTTCAGGGCGGGTGAGCCGGAAAATGCTTGAGTGCTATTCGCACGCGAAAACCGATGCGAAGCGGCGCGCGGTGGAGATGCACATAAACTCCGAAATGGAGTTGGAATCCCCACAAATTCCCCCACAGTCAAACCCCGACCATGAGGTCAAAGTCCACTAAGTTATTGATTCTAAGTGGTAGGCGAGGCAGGGCTCGAACCTGCAACCCCCGGCTTAGAAGGCCGGTGCTCTGTCCAGTTGAGCTACTCGCCCGTAACTCGTTTACTGCGCTTCTTTTATTGTAGCGGCGAATTGGAATTTCGGTTGGCCCAGACAGCTAAAACGGAATCTGCAAAGGTATGCAGTGCTTCTCCGAGAACAATTTTGGCGGCTTCTTCCGACTGGCCGCAGGCCGTGAGGTACGCGGTCACGCCCAGTGCAACTTTGCCGGCGAAAACAGCGCGCCGAATCACCAGATCCGTACGGCAGCAACGCAGCGAAACCAGGCGAAGCTGAGCACAAAGATCAACACAGTCCTGCCTGATCGTGTCTGGCTTCTCCCATCGCTGCGGATCGCGAGCCGTTAGATCGATATAGCAGGCCGATGCGGCCTCTGCCATGCCGGGCGGCGCATCCAGTTCATCCGTATCGAGCGATTCTTCGTCAAGATTCACTGGCCACACATCGCACTTCGACGTCCGTACAATCGCGTCCGGCCTGTTCAAACGGATAAGCGCCTCAGCCAACTGGGGGAAGTCCGCAGCTTCCGGTAACTCAGTTGCTTTTTCGGGATGCGCGGCCAGATTAACGAGGCTTTCCCACGATGCGTCGATTACCGGAGCGTCCGGGCCGATCTCAAACTCCCAGTCGGCTTCCATGTCTCAGGCGGCAACTTCCTGAAGGTAACGGATCACTGCCGCTTCAGCCCAATGCACTTCCATGCCTTTTCCAGTGGAAAGAAAAGCGCAGTGCCCACCGTGCGGGGTCTCCACCAGCGTGATCTGCCGGTTGGCCAGGAGGGTTTCGCGCGTCTCCTGCGTGAGGCGAATGAATGGATCGTCCAGCGCGCGCAGCACCAATGTGGGCACGGCAATGCCGTCAAGGACGCGGGCTGCCGCGGCGCGATAGTAGTAATCGCTGGAATCGCGAAAGTCGCAGTAGCGCGCCACGATCTTGTCATCGAAGTCCCGCAGCGAACGAATGGATGCGAGATCGGCTGTGGAGTAAATATCGGGAAAGAGCGCGGCCTTGGTCTTGTAACGCCGCAAAAGCCGCCGCAAAAAGTGCCACTCGTAAAAGCGGTTGCGAGGCGTGTGCAGAGCGTCAGAGCTGACTGCCAGATCGATGGCTGGGCAAACGGTGGCTACTGCGCAGAGAGGCGTTCGCGCGCCCCACTCACCGGCGAGCTTGAGCGCAAGATTGCCGCCCATGGAGTAGCCGATAAGCGCTACGTGCTCAAGATTCTTGAGCCGCGTGTAATGCTCCACTACTGCGCCTACGTCCTCGGAAAGACCGGAGTGGTAGAGCGTGGGCGTCAGCGCATCTGTGCCGCCGCAGTTGCGCATATTCATGCGCACTACGTTCCATCCGGCGTTCCATGCGCGCGTGGCTATGCCCTGGATGTAGCGAGAGTCAGACGATCCTTCAAGCCCATGCACCAGTACGACAGTGAGCCGGCTGCCGGTGTCGCTGCCGGGCTGCCAATGGCAATGACAGAGTACGCGGCTGTTGTCTCGCGGGTCCACCACGATTTCATCTGTGCTCGAAGCGAGCCGGAAGGCTGAGCGGGGATAGACATCGCCGACGATTGTCTGGGCGTGTCCGTTGGTAAGCCCGCGCCGGGGCGTGAATGTGCTGAGCCAGTTGGATGGAGCTTTTGGATTGGCAACGATTGGAAGAGCGGATGTGCCGAGAGGCGTGCCGATTTCAGAGATCACAGAGGCGGCGGGCTGAAGCGAGTGGGCTGTGGTGTCCATCCGATAAAAGTAAGTAGAAAGAGAGGCACTGCTTGTGCGAACAAGAAACATTCGCACTATTATTCTCTTTGACTTATCTAACTCAGATTATCACAAATCGCACTACGCTCCTTCCGGCAGCACTGTATATTGGCGCCTCACTAGCCATAGCAGGATTCCGACTGTGGCCCAGCACGAGCCTACGATGAGGGCAAGCCATCCGAGGTTTGCCCAGAGGCAAAGGCATGTGGCGAAGCCTCCGAGTGAGAGCAGCATGGGAAACCACTTCCGGCCGCCTCCGTGCCGCCATAAACGCAGCATGGAAGCCACGTTGACGCCCATGAATGCGAGTAGTGCGCCGTAGTTGAGCAGCTCTGTGCCGAGCTCATAGCTGAAGATCAATGCTCCTACCAGGCAGATGGCTCCAATCAGCAGCACGTTGTTGCGCGGAATACGGCTTTTGGGATCGACTGCGCCGAAGAAGCGTTTGGGCAGCGCGCCATCTTTTCCCATGGCGTAAAGCAAACGCGCCGCGCCAAGCTGCGAGGCCATGCCGGAGCCGATGTTTGCCAGCAGCAGGGAACTGTTCACGATGAGAAAGAGAATTGGTCCGCCCATTCGGCCGGAGACATGCACGTAGGCTGTATCGAGGTCAGGGAAAGCAAGACCGCGCGGCCACACGAGCTGCGCGACATAGACTTCAACGCTGGCAAGAATGCCTGTGACAAGACAGGTGAGCACGATTGCGCGCGGAACACTGCGCGCTGGATCTTTCGCTTCATCGGTGAGCGTGGAGATGCCATCGAAGCCGATGTAGGTTAGCACCGCGATGGAGGTTCCGCGCAGCAGCCCGTGGGTACTGAATGTGGAGGGATCATAAAACGGCGTCAGAAAAAAAGCTGTGCCGGGATGCGAAAGATGCATCAGCCATCGCACTGCCGCAACCAGCACCAGCACAATCACCAGTCCCAGCGCGGCTGCCATGCCTGCATTGATGCGCGCGGAGGTCTCCACTCCATTGAGGTTAAGCAGCGTGAAGAAAATTGCAAAGAAGATGGCCAGGGCCCAATACGGCACGCCGGGAAGAAAGTTTCCCGCAGCCTTGCTGCACCAGATGGTGCAGATCAGCGGATTCAAAACATAGTCCATGACCAGGCACCAGCCGGTGAGGTATCCCAGGCTTGGATGAATCTCCTTGCCCACGTACAAAAATGCTGAGCCGCCTTGCGGATACGCGCGCGCCATGCGGCCATAGCTGATGGAGGTGAACAGCATGGCCACCAGCGCCAGCAGAATCGCCGTCACCACGTGCCCGCGCGCTTCCTGGTAAATTACGCCGAAGCTGGGCATGGGCGCCGTGGGCTGAATCAGGATGATGCCGTAGAGCACCAGATCCCAGAAGCCCAGGCTGCGCTTTAGTCCAGTTTCCTGCGTCGTAGCTGTCATCGCCCACCTTTGCTGGTGGTAGAAGTCTTCTCCGGCGTTAGCTTAACCGGCGCGATATTCCATCCCTCTACCTGCACTGAAAGCGTATCGGGCGCGTCGTCCGGCAACTGCGCGGTAAGCTCAGATGTTTCGCCAGGCGCAAGCTCGATCCAGTTGTCGGACCAGTACACCGGAGCAATCAGGCCTCCGTTTTCTGTTGTGACTGCGGCGCGGACCTGAAAGGCCAGTGCCTGTGGAGAATTGTTCAAGCGCACGTGCAGCACGCGTCCATGCTCTGATTTATCAACCGTGACAGAGGCTTCCACCTTCGCCGGCGGCAAGCTTGCCAGCGCGCTTAAATCCTCATGACGCTGCGCAGGGGTGTGAGTGTAGTCCGTGTGAGGAAAGTCGAAGCTTGTCAGTGTTCTGGGAACCCAGTAGAAGTTACGACTGACTGTGTGTCCTGTTGCATCTTTCAGTGTGAGGTCAACGAAAAGCAACCGCTCCGGTCCCACAAACAGCGAATCGGGAATCGAAAAGACACGCTGCACGCTATCCGCAGCGGAGTTCAGCGTGACATCTTCCTTGTACAACTCATTCCAATGCACTCCATGCACTGTCAGGCTTGCCTGCAGACCCTCTACGGGCTGGTACGTGCTGTTTACCACAGCGATGGACGCATCATCATACGAGTATTGAATATGTAGCGGCTCGCAGGCTTTTCGTACCGCAAAGTATCCTGCGTCTGCATCGAGATAGTAGTCGTATAGATGCCAGATCATCGACGGCCATGCATTGTTGAGCATCCACTGGATCACGCCGGTTGAGCTGTACTTGTTCCGGGTGTACGCCTCATACATGGCGCGCTCTGAGTCGTATGCCATGGTCTGCCCCACGCGCTCATACTCTGCGGCACTGTGCGGGGGCGCATATACTGCGGCCATTGCTTCGTTAAAGACGGTAAGAGTTTTGAACTCTCCGCCGCCGTTATGAAAGCTCCATGCATCGCTTGGCGGCCAGGCTTCCGGATCGGCCAGGAACTTCGCTCTACCGGCAAGAGAGGGAATTGCAGGACCGGGGCTCGTCTCCATGTTGAATCCGAATCCTCCACCATTTTGCTTGTCTACATACCAGTAACTTGGAGCGACGTAGTCATACGGGCCACTCATCTTGACGCCCGTCTGGCCCGCGTTCACCGTGGGCGCGCCTGTCGCGGAAGACAGCGTTGGATTCGGCCAATGCGTCTCCACTTCAACATCCAGGTATGCTTTCTCCACATTTGCGGGCGGAGGATTATCGCTGCCGTTGAGCCATACCAGCAGGCTTGCGTGATGGCGCAACCGCAGCATCTGCGAGCGCAAGGAAGCTGTGGCGATGATCA
The DNA here is from genome assembly GCF_049510455.1 of Occallatibacter sp. Lineage (GTDB taxonomy): Bacteria > Acidobacteriota > Terriglobia > Terriglobales > Acidobacteriaceae > Telmatobacter. The sequence goes on from NZ_JBEKYX010000002.1 coordinate 7,101, forward strand.
GATCTTCCGGCGTCCAGGTATTCCAGCGCTCCCAATGATCGCAGCAGCACCAGCCCAACATCACCAGGATTCCCTGCTCATCGGCCAGGTGAAAGAAGTCCTCCGTTTCCAGCTTGCCTTCGAGGCGAATTGTGTTCAGGTGCATCTCGCGCACGAGCTGGAACTGATCCTTCAGCCTGCGCTCATCTGTGCGCAGCAACATATCCTGGCTCCAGCCCGCGCCGCGAATCAGAATGGGCTTGCCGTTGACGCGAAAGAGCCGCGAGCCATTTGAAGTTAGCTCGGAGGTGATCTCGCGGAATCCGAAGTCCACGCTGCGCTCATCGGACTTTGCGCCGCCGACATTGACACTCATGGAAAGCTGTTCGAGGTGCGGCGTTCCCATCTGTGCCGGCCACCACGGCGTGGCATTATGAATCTTCAATTGCGTAAATTTCTCTGGCGTAAATACGACCGTCTTGTCTTCATGGGCAGCCAATTCTACCGGCTGTTCAAAATGCACGCCCGCTGCCGAGCCCGTGACTGTGACCTTTACTGGATGGTCGGCCGCATTGTGCAGCTCGGCGTAAACCGTCAGCTCTGCCACCTTCAGGCTTTCGTCTTGAAAATGCGTCACGGCCATTGGCGAGCGCAGCGTAACCGGGCCGGATGAACCGAGGATCACCTCTCCCTGCAGGCCCATATCTTTATCCGGAGGACAAGGGTTCCAATCCACCCAGTTGATGCCGAGATCCTTTTCTGTCGGCGCAAACGTCTCCACTGCCAGCACGTTCTGCGCGCCTGGCTTCACATAATCCGTTACATCCAGGTCATAAGTGCGATATGCGCCAGCGATGGTTGTTCCATCGGCAACTTTGCGGCCATTTACCCACACTTCGCCGCGATAATTGATTCCGCCGAAGTGTATCCACGTGCGTTTATCGCGCTCCGTGCTCGATGGCACTGCGAACTCTGTGCGATACCACCATCCACAGTTGTAAGGGCTGTCCTTCGGCATCGGGAGATTGGAGAAATTTTGACCCATGGGATAGGTCGTGCCCGGGATCGATCTCAGATTCATTCCGAAGAATGGATCGGGCACAAGCTTATTGGCCACCTGCGCGGCCAGCACTGTGCTTGGCACGCGCACGTTCTGCCAATCTTCTACCGCGAATCCTGGCGCGGAGATGGCCTCTCCGCCCGCATGCAAAGTGCATGCCGATTGCAGCCGCCATCCATCGTGCAGCGGCGTTGAGTTTTTCTGAGCCACAGCCACAGGCAATGTCAGTATTGCCAGAAATGCAAAACCCCATCCCATTTTCATCACCGCGAAGTCTCCTTCCGTCTCTGCTTTGCCGGCGGCGCGGTTGATGTCCGCACAATCAGCTCTGGTTGTGTCTTGTGTAGTTTTGCCTTGGCCGGCGAGTTTGCGCCGGACTGAATTGCCTGCAGCACGCGTTCAGCCGCTTCGATTCCCATCTCGCGCAGAGGTTGTCGAATGGTTGTGATTGCAGGCGTTGCCACTTCCGCCGGCAGCACATCGTCAAATCCTGTGACGGAATAATCCTGCGGTACTCGCACTCCACCCTCGGAAAGCCCGCGTACTACGCCCAGCGCCGTGAGGTCATCGAATGCAAGCACCGCGGTAAATTGTTTGCGCGACTTCAGCATCTCACGCGCAAAGCGCAGACCGCCCTCAAAGCCGGAAGCAGGCCCAACCACTCCTGGAAGCTGAAAGACCAGGCTCTGATCCAACTTCATCCCGGTCTCTGCGACAACGCGTTGAATGCCTGCCCATCGCGGCTCGCTGTCACACATCTCTTCCGGCCCGCGAATCACAGCGATTCGCCTGTGGCCGAGATCATATAGATGCCGTGCCGCCAGCGCCCCGCCCACCTCATTGTCCACGAGAATTGAGTTGATCTCGCGTGAGGTCAGGTCGCGGCCAACAATCGCAATGGGCACATTGTTCTTGCGAATATCTCCCAGAAGATTGTTTTCTTCAAATACCCAGCTCGCCAATACGATCACGCCCTCGGCGCGCCGTTCCAGCAGAGTATGCAGGTAGTTATCGAAGAGCTTGCGCTGCGTCTGCGCATCCATGACCAGCAGCATGTAGCCTGCTTTGTGCGCGCCTTCCTGAATACCGCGCATGAGCGGTACGCAGAAGGGATCTGAAAGATCGAACGCCAGGACGCCGATCGTCATTGTGCTGCGCCGCCGCAGGCTTCGCGCGTACGCATCCGGGTGATAGCCGAGTTGACGCGCAATTGTGCGGATGTGTTCGCGCGTTTTTTCAGCCACGTTTTGCGAGAGCGGAGCTTCACTCAGAACAATCGACACAGTAGATACGGAGAAGTCGCTAGCGCGCGCGATGTCGAGTAGTGTCACGTGTCCTGACTTTCGCTGGCCCACCCGCATACCTCCTGCCCACCGATCTCTTCGGCTTGGAATTTTCTTTATTGACACCTTAGCAAATCGGACATATAGTTCGCTAAACGCTGATTCAAACGTTTCAATCAATATAATCCCGGAGGCCCGAGATGAGAATTGAAAAATTTGGAAGGATGTTTTTCCTGAGCAAATTATGTTGCCTGATCCTGTTACTCGTCTCTTCGCGCCTCCTTTTGGCGCAGGCTGGCCGAGGAGCCATCAGCGGTCTTGTTACGGATTCCACCGGCGCCATCATCCCCGGCGCTTCAGTGACCGCGAAAGATACCGCAACAGGTTCACAGCTTGTTACCAAGTCAACCGCATCAGGGCTATATTCCTTTATTTCGCTCTCTCCCAGCCGATATGAAATCTCTGTGAGCGCCCAGGGATTTGACACCCTGCTTCAAAAGAATGTCGTTGTAACTCTCGACCAGACAACTACCATCAATCTTTCGCTGAAGGTAGGCTCTGTCGCCCAGGTGGTCACGGTTACGGAGGCTCCAGAGCTTGTCGACACCAGCAACTCCACGGTTGGCCAGCTCATCAACGCCGAGACTATCGATCGTGTGCCATTGCTGACACGCAATGTTTACGACCTTATTCAGCTCAGCGCCGGTGTCACTCCCGCCAACGGCACGCCGAACTCCTCCAGCTCTTATGCCATCAATAACATCTCTTCCGGACGCCCGAACATCGACGTTTCCTCCTACACGATCAATGGCGCGATCGTAGGATCGGTCTATTACATGGTGGATGGCAGCCCCATCGGCGTGGCTGAAAATAACGCAGCCACCATACTTCCATCTACAGATATTCCCGAAGATGCCGTTGATGAAGTTCGCGTGGAGACGCAGAATACTCCGGCCTCCTATCAAAGCGGTGCAGCCGGCGTCATCAGTGTGGCCAGCAAATCCGGCACAGAAAAATTCCACGGCTCTGCCTTCGGCGTCTTCCGTCCCAGTGTTCTCGCCGCAAACGAGTACTTCAACAAGCAGAGCCAGATTGAGGCAGGCACGCCTAATACCCCGCCGGAATTCCATCGGTATCAGGAGGGCGGGTCCATCGGCGGGCCGCTCTGGCATAAGAAGCTGTTCTTCTTTGGCGACTATGAGGCCACGCAGCAGGAGCAATATGATGCCTCCAACCGCTTTGTCGTTCCTACCACTGCAGAGCGTGGCGGCGACTTCTCAGCCGATCCTTTTACGATTTACGACCCTACGCAGCCCGATATTGCTTCTGGTCCGCTGGCGGGTACGCGTCAGCAAGTAACCAACAACACCATCGCCACACCGAACGCCACTGCTACGCAGTTCCTTGCACAGATGCCCAAGTGCAACATGAGCAATGTGAACGGCGTTGCCTGCGATTCACAATCAGATGACCTTTCTCCAAACTTCTTTTTGCCGGGTCTCGATCCCTCCACCGCGCAAAAATTCGATGTCCGCATCGACTGGGTCCAGAGCGAGAATCAGCGTATCTTCGGACGCTTCTCCTTCGATCAACATACTCAGGCTACTTTTAACGCCTTTGACAACATGTGGGATCTTTACTATGCGCAGAACGTTACCAACGCGCGCAACATTCTTATTGCCGACGATCTGACGCTGAGCCCAACCATGGCGCTGAATCTGCGTTACTCCTTTACCCGTCATTTTGAGGATCAGGGCGGCGATCCGCGGCAGAACGGCTTCGACATCACTACGCTCGGCTTTCCATCCTCGCTTGCGGCTCAGGAGGTCGACAAGTTACTACCCTTTGCTTTATTCAACGATGCGTTTGCGAACAATGGTATCGACGGCGTCGGTGGAACTGCGGATTTCAACACCTTCCAGTTCGCCAGCGAAAACTCGGATGCGAGCGCCGCGCTCACCAAAACCTTCGGCAAGCACGAACTTTCTGCGGGCTTCGAATACATGAAGCGCTTTATGAATATTGGCCAGCCTCCGGCTCCCTCCGGTGCTTACGCTTTTGATATTTCCGCCACTGACCAGACCACCAACACCGCCGTTGGCGGCAGTGACTTCGCATCGTTTCTCTTGGGGCAGGGCACAACGCCCGGAACTGAATCGAACGGTTATCCGAGCTTTACCAAGGACCTCTTTGCCGCTGAAGCAAGCCCCTACTATGCGGCGTTCGTAGAAGACACCTGGCATCCTACAAAATCCTTCACCATTACCGCCGGGCTTCGCTGGGATATCTTCGGTGGCAAGACCGAACGCCACAATCGGCTCGAATACTTTGATTCCGCAATCAATGCGACTGCGGGTGGTGTGAATTACACCGGCGCGGAAGTCTACGCATCGAATGGCAATCGCTCGCCCTTCACCACCAACCTCACGGACTTGGGCCCGCGTCTCGGCTTCTCCTGGCAGCCTACCAAGCACGTTGTCTTCAACGGCGGCGCAGGCATTTACTACGGTCCCAGCGTGCAGATGGTCGGCAACGCCAATCTCGATAGCGATGGTTATTCCACCAGCACCACATGGAATGCCACGCAATGGAACAACGACCCTAACACGATCAACTACGATTGCAATTCCAACCCAAATCTCTGCGGTCTCCAGGGCAACACCGTTATTCTTAATCCGCTCAATAACCCATTTCCCAATGGAGTTGTGCAGCCAATTGCGCATCCCACCGGCTACGCCAATAACCTTGGCACCACGCTCAACGCCATGCTGCACTCTCAGCGCACGCCCACTACATACAACTTCAACTTCGGCTACCAGATTGAACTTTCGCACGCCATCGTATTCAGCGCGGCGTATGTAGGCAGCCGTGGGCTCTTTCTGCCGTTTGGCGTCGTGGACGTCAACGAACTCGATCTTGCCACCATTGGCAAATATCAGTCCGCTCTGCAAAATACATTCGTCCCCAATCAGTGGGCGTCCATTCAAGACCCGACGAACACTTACTATGGCTCGGCGACCGTTCCGCTCTTCATCGCCCTGCAACCCTTCCCGCAGTTCGGCAATGGCAGTTATGGCTCCGGCAATGGCGTGAACATTCACGGCTATCCTGGTGGGGATTCTGAATACAGTTCGCTGCAGACCAAGCTGCAGAAGCGTCTTACCAAGCACTTCACGATGCTCAGCAGTTTCACCTGGGCCAAGCTCATGACGGACGACGGCAATCCACCACTCGGGTTCGTTGGCTCGCACCTCGGCGCTGCGCAGGATACTCGTAACCTCTCGTTTGAGCACTCCGTCAGCCCGCAGGATGTGAAGCGCCAGTTCACCGGCGAAGCTTCCTACGATCTGCCGTTTGGCAGGGATCGTGCCGTCGCTCTTAACCGCGCAAGCAATGCTGTATTCGGGGGCTGGACCCTCAACGGTATCTACTACTGGAGCACAGGCATTCCTATCGCTTCGCCGGTCGTCGGTGCCGCCAACGCCTACTTCAACCAGCGTCCAGATCTGAGCTGCAATCCTGCCGCTGGCGCGCCGCACACCCTGGCCACCTGGTTCAACTACAACTGCTTTACTATTCCATCGCCATACATAGCTGGCACCGCGCCTGCCTATCTTGACGGTGTACGCACCATGGGCGCCAAAAATCTCGATCTCTCTATTTACAAGGTGTTCAGCCTTGGGGAGACCCGGTCGGTCCGCATCGAAGCATCGTCGTATAACATCGCCAATCGCGCGCAGTTTGGTATGCCTAACGTTCCTGGCATGACTCAAACACTAGCTCCACCACCGCCAGGCGAGACAGTCAACCCAGTGGCTCAACTCTTCGGCCAGATTACTTCCACCGTTAACTCGCCTCGCCAGTTCCAGTTCGGTTCGCGCTTTACGTTCTAATCTCAGGACAGATAGGTATCTGAAAAACGTCAGTTTGGAAGCTCGCGTAGAGGAGTAGGGTCCTGGCTTAGGTCCTCCGTACCTTGCATGGGCGATTGAACTGAGGCGCGTGCTCCCAGAGATAATGCCTGCACTATGCGCGTTGAGCGGAGTTCGTTCCGGCAAGCCATTCAGAAGCGTAAGTATCTTTTTGTGAACATCTGCCTGGCGAGCCTCGGCAGCTTGTCGCGTAGTGATCGATGAGACTGTTGTCTGACGAGCAGCGACATATTTGTCTGCCAGAGCGTTGAAAGACTGGACAAGTTCAATACGGCCCTGGCTGGGAGCATGCGCAGCGGGTACTTGCGCGAAGGCGATGCCCGTGCAGGCGCAAATCAAAGTAAAGCGGCGAAGGAGTGCGGGAACAAATCGGGATATTGGCATGGTGTGTCCGTTACAAAAGTCACTGCAACTGGTAGGGCATAGCAGGCGGTGGAATGGGCGCAGGCGCTGGAGTGGCTTCAAGCGGCGTGGCATCGTCGAGCCCCTTGCCCGTTACGTTCACCGCGCTGAGCAGCGGGCCGCTAAAGCCACTTACATGAATCTCACTCAGGTCTGCGCGCCGAATATTTGCGAGAAAAATGCCCTTGCCGCACGTACCGGTAATGTTTGCGAGAGTGAAACCCTGAATCGGCACGGAAGGCACAGTGCTTGTGGCCTGGACGAGGGTCGGAACCTTGTTGACGCGGATGTTGCTGAAATGGAATCCGCGAGCGGCGGGAATGCCTTTATCTCCGGGGACAGGGAACTCATCCTGCTTTCCGCTATCCAGAAGATTAATGCGGAGAAAACCCTGCTGCGCGCCGCTGACATCAAGATCGTTGACGAAGATGTCTTCAATAAATGAGCCGCGGCCAAGGCGAGTTTTGATGTAGATTGCAAACGTGTGGGCCAGGGTACACTGGCACTGCTCAATGTGGACATTGCGGATGCCGCCGGAGGTTTCGCTGCCGATGCCGATGCAAGCCCAGTTGGTATCCGCGAAGATACAGTCAGTGATACGCACATCTTCAGTAAGACGAGCAAGCGCGTAACCTTCAGCACCACGGCCAGATTTGAGTGAGATGCAATCGTCTCCGGTTGAGAATTTGCAGCCATCGATGACGACACCTTTGCAGGAGTCAATGTCGATGCCGTCGGCTCCTCCGCGCACGGTGACGTTGCGGAAGGAGACTGTGTCGCAGCAGACCGGATGAATGGACCACATCTCGTTTTGCTCGGTAATGCAATCGACGATCTGAATCGTGGTGCAGTTGGTGAACTCAAGCAGGGCAGAGGCCTGTCTGCTTGTTAAGGCGGCCCGGAATGGTGGGGTTTCCGACGATGCGACCCGTGCCGGAGATGCCCATGTTTCGCGCGTCGGTAGCGGTGATAAGCGCGCTGTGCCCTTTAACCCAGCGTCCTTCCCAGCGGACCTGCATGAGCGGGTAATCGGCGAGTTCAGGCGATCCGAGGAGCGATGCGCCGGCGTCAAGATGGAGATGCACATTGGAGTGCAATACGATGCTGCCTATGAGATAGTCGCCCTGCGGGACAAAAATCTCTGCCCCACCGAATGCGTTGGCCCGGTCAATGGCCTGTTGAAAGGCGAGCGTGTCTTTGGTTACGCTATCTCCCGTTGCGCCAAAATCACGGACATTGAGCTTTACGGAAGTGGTGCCGGCGGGTGGTTCGCCGGCAGCGGCGAGGGTGTTGGGCATTAAGACCAATGGAAGCCCTGCGACTTCAGCGCTGGTTACGAGAAATCGGCGACGGCTTGACTGCATGGTTTTCCTCATAGGCTACGCGCGTATGAGACGCGCCGCCCTCCGTACGCAATACACTGGTGTTTCTGAAATCAGCAAGCGGGAGTTGCAATGGGAGTTCTGGATAAGTTTCGGCTGGATGGAAAAGTGGCGCTGGTGACGGGAGCAGCAAGTGGGCTGGGTGCGGCGATTGCAGTGGCTCTGGCAGAGGCGGGAGCGAATGTGGCGTGCCATGGCAATCGGCGCGCAGCCCACGATACGGCAGAGCTCGTCCGCTCGCTCGGACGCACGGCGGAAAGCTTTGCCGCAGACCTCAGCGCCACGGACGGAGCGGACACGCTCTATGCCGCGGTTACGGCAAGCATGGGTACTCCCGAGATTCTGGTCAACAATGCCGGAATGATCTACCGGGATGCAGCGGAGAATTTCGACATGGAAGCATGGATGAAAGTGGTGCAGGTAAATCTGACCAGTGTCTTCCGGCTGAGCCAGCTTGCAGGGTGCGCAATGCTCGAGCGCGAGCGCGGCAAGATCATCAACATCGCGTCTCTGTTGGCGTTTCAGGGCGGCATCCGTGTGCCGGCCTATGCCGCCTCCAAGGGAGGCGTGGCGCAACTGACCAAGGCCCTTGCGAACGAATGGGCCGCGCGCAATGTGCAGGTAAATGCAATCGCTCCCGGTTACTTTCGCACGGGGAACACTGCTCAACTGCAACAGGATGAAACGCGAAACCGGCAAATTCTGGAGCGGATTCCGGCGGGGCGATGGGGTGATCCCCAGGACCTGGCCGGTGCCGCTGTCTTTCTCGCCTCGGCAGCAAGCAACTATGTGACTGGCGAAGTCCTGGTAGTCGATGGCGGATGGATGGCGCGATAGGAGCACGCTATTCCTTCACTTTGATCACAATGCTGCTGTATGTCTCTCCCGGTGCAAGAATCAATTGATGCGGCGTGCCGGCAGGAATATGCACGACATCGCCTTTGCGGATAACCTGGCGCGTTCCGCCATCAATTCCGCTTCCCTTTGTTTCACCATCCGGCGCTGTTTGTGCGTGCTGCACCTGCCCTCCGGTGACCAGCGTGGCGCTGCCATCGGTGACAAAAAAAATGTCGTCGAAATGCGCGTGTATCTCGGCTCCGCCGCTACTGGCACGGACGGATAGCTTGATGGCGTGCGATTGGAAATCGCCAAGCGTAGCGCCACTGCTGCCGGAGGCTTTGGCCGGCGCAATAAGCGCCTCAAGCTGCGCCGCGACATCTTTACCAGCGTAAACCTGAGCGCCGGATGCCGATTGCGCGAGCACTGGAGCAGCAATCGCTATGGACCAAATAAAAGCCGGAATGAGTTTCATGCAGATACCTTTCAATTCAGCAAAGAATTTTCAGCGGAGCTGAATTCATATCGGTGTTTTCGCCGCCGATGCGCCAGAACGGCCTTTATTGCTGCTTCTGCTGCTCGATCAGCCAGCGCACTACTTCCTGGCCCGCGGCAAAGTTGTCATCAATAGGGGCACGTTTGCGCCCATCGGTGTATTCGTTGTAAATCCAGGGATCGACAACGGCAAACACTGTGCCCTTTCCATATTTCGTGGTGGCAATAACGATAGTTCCGCGATCCGTAAGCAGAGAGCGAGCCGCCGCGGAGACCGTAATCGTGCACGTGTCCTTCATATAGAGCGTGTGCGCGCCATGAAATAGCGCACCATCGGGCTGCACCGCAATCAGGCCCGGAGCATAGTCATCCCCCACGACGTGATGACTCAGGACAGTATTGAAGTGAATGCCGAACCGATCAGCGATATTGTTGAAATGCTCAATGTCGGCGTTTGGGGGATCATTTTCAAGCAGCACAAGAACGCCGCCCTGCTTGACCCATTTAGCAATTTCTTCGCCGTCCTCGGGCTGTGCGTAGTGCGGGTTCGGATTTTTCGAAGGATTATCCGGCGAAGCAATCACATAGTATTGCGCCTGCTCAAGATTCTTCGCTGTAGGCGCGCTATAAAGCGTTCCGAGCGCCGCGCCATGGCTTGCAAACATGCTGCCAAGCAGCGAGTAGCCGCTGTCGCTCATGTCGTCCCATTTGTAATGGAAGAATTCATCTTGTCCGGCAGCATTTTTTCGCTTCTGGCTGTTGAACCACGCATCGACAACAACGGTCTGGCCGCGCGCATCGAATTGCGCTTTGGGTCTATCCGGTGAGTTCTCCATTTCGGAGGCTGCCAGTAGAAATGCACCAACGCCTTTGGGATCGTTGTCGCCCACGGGCGCATGCACATAGTAATCGTAGCTGCCGTCACGGTATGGCGTGCCGCCGAGCCCGACTGCTTTCACGCTGCTGGTCAACGTAATCGAACCATCTGTTCCCGTCTGGAAAAAATGATCTTGGATACCCTTCCAGGCGCGGCTTGCGTTGGCGGAGTACTGTGCTGGCAGATAACCCAGACGTACGCCTTTTTCAAGCGCATAAGCAAACATGCATGCTGCGGAGGACTCGAAGTAATTTCCCTTTTCGCCGGGCTTGTCGAGCACCTGGTACCAGAGCCCGGTGTGCGCGTCCTGCACCAGCGCTACGGCCTGGGCTGTGCGATTGAGAATGCCGATCAACCTGGCCCGTCCTGGGTCATTCTGCGGATAAAAGGGCAGGGCATCTGCCAGTGCCATCATGTACCAGCCCATGCCGCGGGCCCAGAAGATGCGTGAAGCGCCCGTAGTTTTGTTACTCCACGGCTGCTTCCGCGATTCATCCCACGCGTGATACAGCAACCCTGTTTTCGGGTCTCTCGCGTGTGCTTCCATCAGCGTGAACTGTTGCGTGATGTCGGCAAAGTCCTGCGGCTCCTGAAAGACCTCAGCATATTCGGCATAGAAAGGCTCAGCCATGTAAAGGCCATCTAGCCACATCTGATCCGGGTAAATCTGCTTGTGCCAGAAGCCTCCGGATGCAGCACGTGGTTGCGTAGAAAGCTGCCCACGCAGCAAAGTCGCGGCCTTGTAGTAACGGGCATCTCTGGTCACGCGATAAAGAAGCAGCAACTCGCGGCCCAGCGCGATATTGTCCAGCGTGCTCGCGGCCGGATCATAGGTTGGAATGGAGCCATCGGGCGAAACCAGAGTGTCAACGGATTCTTTGATGTATCGGAAATAGCTGCCATCAGCGGTCGAGTACCAGACCGCGTTCATGCCATTCAGCAGCGTGGCCAGTTCATAGTTCCACTTCCACTTTTCATCCGGCACCGTAAAGCGGCCCTGAGGCCAGCGAGTTATCGTTGCGTTGGCCATGCGCTGTGAGATGGGGATCTGCTGAGCAACAGCAGCGCAGCAGAATACGATGCAAAGCAGCAGGGTGATTGAGCGCGGATAGAAGCGACGAAATGGCAGCATTGCAGGAGTCTATGTTGGTCGGGCTTTCAGATGCTCAGCCATCATAATTTGAAGCGCTATGGTTAGACCAATTGGGCATTCAGCATTTCTGCCAGGAAAAAGCGGCAAAGCGACCAAGAAGACATCGAAGAGAAAACCTGCATCCAAGAAAGCGTAGAAGGAAAAGACGCAAAGGGAGCAAATCATGACAGACGCAAAGAAAAAGCTTGAAGATGAAGCCGAACAGACAGCCGCGCACGATGAACCAATGGGAAGCGTCGCCGCGGCCGTGCCGCGCGACCGAGGCAACGCCCTCAGTGAGAGCGACAAATGCCCGCCAGACCATGCCCCCGACCACGAAGGCGGCCATGCCACAATCGTTGCGAGCACGGAGTCGCACGTGGCGGACCAGCCTGAGGAGCATTCCAAAAAGCCCATTAAGCCATGACAGTGAGTTCGATTCCTGCAGAGAGCCAGAGCTTTGAGCCTGTCTCAATTCCGGCCAAACGGTTTGCAATAGATTGGCATGAATCGCACGATGGAAAGGCACAACTGAAAGGTATGAAAAACGCTCGATAATTGAATATATGAAGTGTCAATTGGGGCGGCTAGTGGGGATCGAACCCACGACATCCTGAGCCACAGTCAGGCGTTCTGCCGCTGAACTATAGCCGCCATGCAACCCTTTGATTGTACCATTAAATCCAATTTGACTGGCCCCGAAACCTGTATGCCGAACTACCCATCCAAGCTGCCGGAACCATTACAAACTCCAGTAATTTTGCCTCCCGCCAGTGGTCGATGGGGCCGCGGGGCCTGGCTCTTCCGCGATGAAACCCTCCGTCAGCTTGAAGTGCTGCTCGACGAAGCCTTCCGCATTCCCGGCACCAATTTCCGCTTCGGTATCGACGGCATCATCGGCCTCATTCCTGGCCTCGGCGACGTTCTAGCCGGCCTGCTCTCACTCATCATCCCGATCGCCGCATGGATTCGTGGAGTCCCTTACGTCACTCTTTTTCGCATGGCTGTCAACATTGCCATTGGTGTCCTTGTCGGCGCCATTCCCCTTTTTGGAGACATCTTCGACGTTGCCTGGAAGGCCAATCGCCGCAACTATCTCCTGCTCCAGCGTCATCTGCACGAGCCGCGCATGCATACCTGGCGCGACTGGTGCTTTCTCTTGCTGCTCCTCTGCGCGTTGGGCGTCGTCTTCGCCATTCCGATCCTCGTCGTTGCATGGTTATTCGCCCTCCTCTTTGAAGGCCTGCATCCCGCCGCTGTCGCCGTATTTCACGTTACAATCAATAGCAGCGTCGGGGCGTAGCGCAGTCTGGTAGCGCATCTGCTTTGGGAGCAGAGGGTCGGGAGTTCGAATCTCTCCGCCCCGACCATTAGAATCAATCACTTATAAAGGCATAAATATACATAGCTAACCAATATGGGATTGATTCTGTGCGATTAAATAGGAATGGTTTCTTACGCTATTCCCGCCCCCGTACAATGCTCGAAGGCTTCCGGCGCGGTACCCTTCGTTTTGGAACACATCGGACGTTCGCTCTGGATGAGAGACTACACCTCACAAGGATTATTCGCTTTGCTTACTTGCTACTTCGACGACGCCGGTGGCGCGGATCATGGGTATACAGCAGTAGCAGGATGGATTGCGTCGGTAGAACAGTGGGAAGGATTCACCGAAGACTGGCAAGGTCTCTTGTCTGAATATGGACTCGAATCCTTCACTATGAAGGATTGCGCCCAATGGAAAGGAGCATTCAAGTGCTGGTGCGAAGATCAGAGGAAACCATTTATTCGCCGCGCCTGCCAGATTCTCAAGACCCATGTTCAATATGGTTTCGCTTCAATTGTCCAGCATGCGGAATATCGAAGAGTAAACGAAGCATATACACTGAGGGACTACACCAAGAGCGAGTATGCTTTGGCAGGAATTACTGCTGTTGGTGCAGCGAATGATTGGGCTGCAAAGAACCGCCCAGGCGTCCCAATGGAGTGTATTTTTCATCAGGGGACCAAGGGCCACGGAGGTTTAAGCGACCTGATGTTGGAGGAACTTAAATTTACACCCATCTTCCGATCAGCTTGCGAACAAGAGGGACCGCGCCCAGTGATTCCCTTGCAGGTAGCCGATTTCTTGGCTTATGAAGTGCGGAAGGTTCGCAAAGATGACCCAACCGAAACAAGGCCGATTGAGAAACATAGGATGTCTTTAAGAATGCTCATTTCCGTACCCAACGATTGGGGCCAGTACACAGAGCAAGACCTGATTACGATGTGTGAAAGGCATCCGCGTATCAAAAAGCGATCGACAAGCTAAAACCCCCGACTGGCATCGAGGGATTTGGTTAAAACATGAACTTTCTAAAGCGCGTATTGGCATAAAGGAGTGTCGGGTGCAATCACTGGATCTCAATTTGGCTTTCCGCTTGACTTCCATTGTTGAAGCCATGCTTGAACCGCTTCCCCAGGATCGTCTAGATGAGATGTGCCGAGCAGTTCGTCAAAACCTTGAAAGTACCTGTCCGTCTCTGCCTGAGTCGCAGGAGAAACACGAGCAGATTCTAGAACATCGTCCATGCTTGTAACTCCATAGTCTTTGGCAAACTGAATAGCGACTCTGTAAATTACGGTCAAGTGATGGACTTCTTTTAGGCGTTTGATGAGGTACTGAATGAACTGTTTTTGTTCTTGTTCGTTCATGTTCTATTCTCCAACTGCGCTATGATAAATGCCATGAACTCGCAAGCCCACCAAAACTTCGAGAACCTGCTCCGCGCAGTCGTTAAGGCTCCGGTCGAGACGGTCAGAGCCAAGATTGCGGAGGACCGCGCCGAACGAGCAGAGGCAAAGAAGACGGGAGAAACACAAGAGCGAGTGCGCCCTATCGTTTCCCCCGGCCTTGTCTCTTCAACCACTTCGGGACGTTCTTAGAATTCCGTCGTTTTTAACACCTTGCCGGTTAGCTCGGCGTAGGTCAGACGTTGCCCGGCAATCTGTGATAGAGCCAAGCAGAAACGGTCTGCATCTGTAAGCGGATTGTCCCTTGTGGCGCGGTTGTTATAGCGGAATACCTGCTCACCCACGTAACGGTCCAGATGAAAGGGTTCTACGGCCACGTAGGTGCCGCGTAGACCCCTTTTGAGTAGGGACCAGAAGTTCTCAATGCCCTGAGTGTGAATCTCACCGCGCACATACTCGCTTACATGGTTCACAGTTTCATGCACGAATTCTTTGAGGGTTAAAGTGTCGTATCCTGTCGCGCTGTCAGTGTAGACGGTTGATTTCTTTTCGATGTTGTTTAGGATTTCGTTCTGTAAAGTCTCGCGTTTGACGTTGGGAATTACCATTGCGCGAACTTGACGCGCTTCGCGGTCGAGCATCCCCATCACCGGAGTTTTGGAGCGTGGTGCCAACTCACGGTATCTGGCCTGTCTGCGGTCGGCGTGCATCTTGCGAGGGTCGGGGCCAACGAAAGCCTCATCGACTTCGATAGGCCCGTTTCCTTCGCCGCCTATTTTCATCCAAGAGCTATTTGCTAGCGCCTTGCGAATCCGATGCAGCATGAACCATGCCGATTTTTGAGTGACATCCACATTCCGGGCAATTTCATAGCTTGAGATGCCATTCTTGCAATTCGCAATCAGCCAGAGGGCTATCAGCCACTTGTCGAGCTTAATGGGGGACTCTTCGAAGATGGTTCCCACCTTAACCGAATACTGTTTGTTGCACTTACCGTTACGGCACTTCCAGCGCATCTGCTTGGCAAGCCAATAATGCCTGTCACATCCACAAGAGGGGCAAACAGGTTTGCCATCGGGCCAGCGCATTAGGGCAACGGTATCAATGCAGTGCATCGGATCAGCGAAGAATCGGATTGCTGCGGTGAGTGATTTAAGGTCTTCCATTTTCGCCTCTTATGTTTACAGAAACAGAATATCGAATATGAGTTGGTTAGTCAAGTATATTTATGCCCTTATAAAACATCTCCTGAGTAAAAGACCCCAAATCATGGGGATCGAAAAACGGCGATTCCAAAAAACTCCCTACTCCTGGCCCCTTACTGAATCATCCCGACATTGATAGTTCCGAGCGCGTCAACCGCCTTCCGCTTTGCCTCGTCCCTGACATGGGTGTAGTGCTCGACCATCTCATCCGTCACATGTCCTGTGATGGTCTTGAGCGTAGAAAGGGGCGTCTCAGCCTCGACCATGACCGTATTGGCATGGTGGCGAAGATCGTGGATTCTCGCCTTGACGCCGGCAGCCTTCTGCGCCGAAGCCCACGACTTCTTCCACGTCCTCACGGGCTTCGGCGCGAGGCAAGATGGTGCCCTATGACACCGACCTCAAGTAAAATTTTTCCAACGAATGAGCGTCGTTCGCATGTGCCCGAAGACAGACAGTGCCATGCACTTCTGTATCTACAGAAGTGCCGATGCGCCACGCGCGCGCGGCGCTTAGTTCGATTCAACCAGGACATCCTCTTCCAACGAACCGAAGGCGCGGGTTTCGATTGGGGAGATTGGACAATGCTCGACGATCTCAATGCCATAGGCTTCGAGTGCGGCAATCCTGCGAGGATGATCGGTCAGCAGACGGATGCGGCGAATGCCGAGGTCGAGTAGGATTTGAGATCCGACTCCAACTTCACGCTGCATGCGCTGGCTGCGCTCAGGGTTGTCGGAATTTTCCTCTTCATGATGGAATCGAAGTTTATCTGCCCCGAGGATATTTTCAAACGCAAACCCGAGTGAATTCTGGTGCAAATAGATCAGGGCTCCGCGTCCCTCTTCGGCAATTTGCTGCAACGAGCCGCGAATATTTGAGGTACATTCGCACGATGAAGCGTGAAACACATCTCCCGCAAGACAGTGAGCGTGCATTCGCACCAGCACCGGATCGTCAGAACAATTCAGGTCGCCATGCACCAGAGCTACATGGGATTCTCCATCGAGATCGGAGCCATAAGCGATGATCGAGAACTCGCCAAACTCGGTCGGCAAGACAGCGTCGCCCTTGCGATAGATGTAGCGCTCATGGGCCATTCGGTAGCGAATTAATTCCGCCACTGTGATCATCTTCAATGTATGTTCTTTGCAGAAATCAATTAGATCCGGTACTCGTGCCATAGTTCCATCGTCATTCATGATTTCGCAAATAACGCCCGCGGGCGTCAAACCGGCCAGCCGGGTTAAGTCCACGGACGCCTCAGTTTGCCCAGCCCGAACCAGCACTCCGCCGTTTTGTGCTCGTAAAGGGAATACATGGCCAGGGCGGCCAAGGTCGGAAGGATGCGCCTGGGGATCGATTGCACACAGGATGGTCTCGGCACGGTCATGGGCGGAGATGCCTGTAGTGACACCTCGGCACAGGGCATCGATCGACTCTGTGAATGCGGTGCCGAAGCGCGCCGTGTTCTGCATGCTCATCGGCTGCAGACGAAGATAATCCAGACGCTCTGGTGTCATGGCAAGGCAAATGAGCCCTCGACCGTACCTGGCCATAAAGTTGATTGCTTCAGGAGTGATCATTTCCGCCGCCATGGTGAGGTCGCCCTCATTTTCGCGGTCTTCATCATCGACAACCACAACCATTCGTCCGGCGCGAATCTCCTCAATGGCAGTCTGGACGTCAGTAAACGGAGAGTTTCTGTGCATAAGATGACCTCGTTGTCGACACAACCTGACGAAGCGAAAAGGAACCGTTTGCGTCTTGCTTCCTATGCTCCCAGTAGCAAATTGAAACTTGCAGGTATGTTGAACACTGCATGGATTCAATGCTGTCAACTAACGACACTGTAGTGCGCGGAAATTCAGCAGTTGTCAGCGCGCTGTCATCGGATTGTCATGAAGTTGAGGCTGGGGAGTCGCAGCAATCAGCGACTATTTGCAAGGGCGCAGATAATCGCAGTTCTGGCTCAAACGTCTGAATAACGCCAAATGCCGGATCAACCAAGGTATCGATATCAATGAGGAGAATAGGGTGATTGGCTTTCCGGAGCGTATTCCTGACCGTACATATTGGTGTGGGGTATGGTTCTGGCATCCGCTATCGGAGCTTTGAGCACTCCGAGGTCAACCGTATGATCAGAAAAATGCACAGTGCGGCTTAGGCTGTCGAGAAAAGATCGGGGAACCCCTTCAATCCAGACACTTAATTTGTAATCCCCTGGTGGAATGCCGCGAAGAAGGACTGAATCTTTTGAGTCAGCCATTGCGTAGAGGGGCGTGCTGAGAGCTATGACCACAGCACTCATTTCCGGATGGATATTGCAGAAGATATAGGAGATTCCTTCCCGCGAGAAAGTTACCGACTTACTTGAGCCGGCCTCGTAAAGTCCCAGATCGAACCGTTTGCCTTCAAAGAGCGAGAAGACATTGTGAAAGAAAGGATCTTCATTCGGAAACTCGACGACACTGCCAGTAGGAATTATTTGCAGGTGGGGGATGAACGTGCGGTTTTTCTGAAGCAGGGTGTAACGGCCATTCGATGGGAAAGAAAGAGCCGGTGTGCCTGCCAGCGGCTCCAGCCAGATCACGGCTGGCATGGCGCGATGCTTTCCTGGCAGTGAGGAGACGATGTGAAGGTGCAACTCCGCGGATGAGCTTGTTGCAGGGAGATTCTGGGCGTACACGATCCCCGACGCTAATGTAGCAGCGCAGAGAATCCACTTTCCGAATCTCCTTTTCCTTGTCAAAATTTATATTCCGCTCCCAGACCGATGATATTGCTGCCCGCCGGCAGGCCAATGACTGGGGAACTTGCGAGATTTCGATATTCCAGCGAAAACTGTAAATAGGAGCTTGGACTATAAATTATATTCCCGGTATAGGTGCGGTTTCTGGAAAGATTCTGATAGGCGGTGCCACCGGAAACCGCATAATGCCGCAGCTCATCGGAGAAAGCGTTGTCGATTCCGAAGGCAGCATTCAATTCAACTCGTTCGGAAAGCCTCTCCTTCAATTGAGCCCAGCCTCCAACGTCGTCCAATGGACGGAAGTAGAAGCCTGTCGAGTCCGAGTCGACCTTATATGCAAAATCCTTGTAAGCACCCCCTCCAAGGCCCCCCAACGCCTGTCCGCGATAGAAGCTCCCGGTAAATTCCAGACGAGCGGGCAGAAGCAGCCTGGCATCGAGGGTGGCTGCCCAGGAATCGAAGCCGCGACCCAGCACTGTGGAATAGTGAGGCGCAAAATATCCTCCTATCCCAAGATGATCGCGGTTTTCGTTACTACTCACTACAGGTCCCCGAAGCTCAACACGCGCTTCGACACCGGGCCATCGGCTCTCCTCAGCAGTGCTTGGGGAAGTCGCCGTGGGGGCATGTGGCGATAGTGGCGCGTCGCCGACATCGATCAACGCAGCCTGCAGGCGGATACCACCGGAATTGGACGGTCCGAAATCCTGGTTTATACCCACTTGCGGGTTCCACGTCCATAGGTTGCCGGACCATGCCAGCGCTGGTATGGCTACGGCCGTCAGCGAAGTTGGCGCATCGGGACTGAAGATAGGATGATCGAGCGAGAAATAGGCTTCCGTATGTTCCCATTGCAGGCCCGCGTGAGCGGTGCGCAGCCGCAGCAGAGTAGTAGTGGCATCGTAATAGCCGGAATAAGCCGTCGTCGTCGAACTACTGGATGCGGGACTTCCGTCGAAATCAATCCGAATATCTGCGTAACTACGCGCGCCAAATAAATGAGGCCCGCGTGCGTCGATCCCGAGCACTGTTTGGCGCACGGTCGCACCAGTGCTGCCGGGCCCCGAAAGCGCGACTGTCGGGGTCGCGGCCATATCGACTGCGCCCGTATTCACAAAACCGTTCAGCAGCAACAGCCCCGTGACCTTGATCGGATACTTGGATTCACTCTCCACCTTTGATTGTTCCTGGGTAGCAATCTGAGAATCCTGCATTTCCTGGTGCTCGCGAATGTCCTGGATCGCCGCGGAGGTAGCCTCGGGCCTGGCTTGAGAAGAGGAAGGAGGAGCCGAAACTGGACCTGCAGGCGACTGTGTGCCTGCGTTCGCTCCGCTCTGTGCCATCTGACGCTGCAATTCACTCAATTGCTTCCGCATTTCATCCAATTGACGCTGCGATTGTTCCAGTTGAGCCTGCGTGCGCGCCATGGCATCGGTCAAATTCTGGATCTGCTGTGACAGATTCGCCTGAGTGGTGGCCTGTGCATAGGCAAAATTCACAAGAGTTCCGAAAAATATCATAAGGAGAGGCAGGACTCTCCATAAGGCGTGAGTGCTGAGACCGGAACTCCGAGTTTGGCTATGTATGCACATTCTCATCTGGGGTCGCCCGATCACGGTGGTCATCCTCAAATGTATCTGATATATCTTCCGCTGGAAGTTCGCCCACCACTTTCATCTGGAAGATCGTCTCACCGGGACGGCTGCTAAGTAAAATGACCTCTCCTCCGTGCTCAACAGCAATGCGGTGCGCGAGGGTAAGTCCAAGTCCCGTCCCTTTTTGTTTCCCCTCGCTCACGAAGGGCTCGAAGAGGCTCTTGCGAATCTTCTCCGGTACGCCCGGGCCGTTGTCGATTATATTGATGATCATTTGACGTTCCCGCGTCTCCAGAGTGATCACAACTCTGGCTGACGCTCCCGTGGTGCGGACAGCCTGGCAGGCGTTAAGCAGCAGATTTGAGATGGCCCTCTCAATCTGCTTGCCGTCCACAACGACTGCGGTTTCCGTAGGATCGCCATAGTTTGTTGTCAGCGTTACCCCGTCTGCATCGGGATGGGCCCTGACCAGGGCTGTCGCCCGTTCGAGCAAGGTTGCCATCAGCTCTGGCTGCCTCCGAATGCTGGCACCGGTCCGGCTGAAGATCAGCAGCGATTCAATCATATCCGTTGTGCCGTTCACCGCTGACCGGATGTCCCCAAAGATCTCAGCGCGCTCCTTTGCAGAGAAGCGATCTGAAGCCAGAAACTCCGAATTGGCGAATATGGCGGCGAGATAGTGACGGAGATCGTGAGAAACGGAACTCGCCATACGTCCGATCGTTGCAAGCCGCTCGGACTCGAGCACCGTCTGATTCGCTTTCTGGATTTCGCCGCGCATGCGGGCAAAGGCGGTGCTCAACTGCCGTACTTCCTGTGTGCCATAGCGCGGTACACGATGCTCCACGTCCCCTAGGCCAAACGCCCGGACACTCCGGGAGAGCTCTTCGAGCGGACGTGTCACCACCCGCGAGATGACAATCATCAGCATCGTGCCCGAGAGAAGCGCGAGAAGGCCTGCGGCGAGCACCATGCGGTCAATGCGGTTGATCGAGCGCTCGGCAGGTTCAAAGGATTTCAGAACAACCAACTGCAATGGAGACGTAGCCGTTGCGGAGAGATCCTCGGTGGCCGAGAGAAATTGAGCATTTCCCAGCTTCACCCCGGCAGGTCCCCTGGACGCGCTGGAAAGCGTGCCAGATTGCTTTGCCAGACTTGCCTGCACATCTGGCGCAAGCGTGCTGGCTACAATCTGGCCACCGCTCAGAAAAGTCGCTTCGACCCCGGTGGGCTGACTGATCTGGCGCACTGTGCGCTCAATCGAAACGCCGCTCAAGACGTATCCCAACAGGGTTCCATCCTGATCGCTGCCGAAATAGAGCGGACGCAGCGCACAGGCATACAGCGATCCGCCATCAATCAAATAGCGCTTTGTGGAAGACGCCAGGAGAGCCTTCACTCCCTGGCGAAGAGTGTTGTCGGCAGGAGCGTTTTTTGCATAAGCCGCCACAACCCGGCCGCTCGGATCGGCGAGCATAAACAGGTCAGTGCCACTGAGCTGCCAGAACTCGGCGGCTCCATCCTGAATGGTGAGATCGTCCCCACTGGTCATCAGCGCCTTCAGGGTGGGCAGTTCGGCAAGGAGGTCATTTTCGCGCTCAAGGGATCCGAGTCTCTCGGCCTGCAGATTCTGAAATGCAACGACCGAGTGATTCAAGTCCTGGGAAAAATCGTCCGTTACCTGCTCTCTCAACTGGTGGCGAATCAGCAAGAGACTGGTGCCAGTCACCAGGGCGGTTACTAACGCCATCGTGACGACGAGAAGCACGTATGTTCGAAGGCCCTGCTTCTCTCGTGTGCGCGCTCCTCCCCTTATGGCTTCGCCTTCGGGATGAGCATCATGGGACAAATTTGTATCCTGCGCCATAAATTGTCAGCAGATGCTTCGGATCCGCAGGATCCGGCTCCAGCTTTTGGCGCAACTTCAGGATCTGATTATCCACGGTACGGGTCGTCGGGTAAAAGTTATATCCCCAAACCTCGTTCAGCAGAACATCGCGTGTGAGGACGCGCTCGGCATTTTCGGTAAAGAACTTCAGGAGCTTGAACTCATGAGCAGTCAGGACGACAGATCTGCCGCCGCGCCGGACGGTCATTTTCTTAAAGTCGACTTCGCAATCAGCGAAGCGATAGATTGTTGGCGGCGCCGGCTTACGCTGCCTGCGGATGGCCGCCTGAACCCGGGCCGTGAGTTCTCTTGGACTAAAGGGCTTGGTGACGTAGTCGTCGGCCCCCAATTCCAGAAGCAATACCTTATCCGCGACTTCCGTGATCGCGCTGAGCACTACGATCGGAGTCTCAGCGGAAAGGCTCTTGAAGGTTTGACAGAGTTCTCGTCCGGAAATGTTCGGAAGGATCAAATCGAGGACCACCGCAAGCGGCTGCTCGCGGCGAAACAGATCCAGCCCTGTTTGGCCGTCGCCCGCGACAACGGCGGTGTAGCGCTCTTCCGTAAAAATTCTGTGCAGCACCTTTTGCATGCGAGGATCGTCTTCGATGATAAGGATGGTGCCGAGGCTCACCGCTGGTAGAATTTCGTTTTGGGATTCTGTTGCCAATTCTATCTCTTGGATCATGATCTAGACCCTCTGTATTATATTCTGGTCGAGACTGCCCTATTCTAGCTTGAAAATGAGCATGAAATTACAATGGTATGACAATTTTTGCGGGGCTGGGACGGAATTCGCTCTTGTTTGAGCCGATTGAACGCGACTATGCTTCACCTGATCCAACCGCAGCGACTGCTCGGAGCAGCCATAGAAAGAAGAGAATCATACAAATCGAAGACATTCTCGTGACACCTCATTCACCCATATTCGACTTAAATATGTTCTGAGCACATTTCCAGTGAGCAATTTCCGCAGCCTAAAGATGATTGGCAATCGCTCGCTGAGCGTGATTGATCCAAATGCTGTACTTCACGTTGAGGAGGAAGAATCGATGAGCGCGAAGAGTCGCCTTGAGGGAATACTCCTGCAACTTATGAAGGTCGAGAAGGCACACACCTCCAGCGACGCATCGAGACAATACTATGTCGATCTGCATAAGGATCGTTTTTCCGACATACTGCGGCTATGTCAGTTCTATGTTGCCAACCCGTCTGCTCGAGTATTGGACATAGGAAGAAGTGAGCTTACCGCGTATCTCCTGAAGTACTATCCGCACGTAACTACATTGGGATTGGATCTCCATGCCGATGCCGGAGGACACCGGGAAGCGAGCAGTATGGAGACAGTCCCTCATATTACGTTTGACCTATTGAATTCACACCGAGTCGACATTTGGCCAAAATGTAAATCCTTCGAATTGATTGTCTTTTCCGAAGTGTTGGAACACCTTAGCGTTGCTCCAGAGTTTGTGTTCGCTTTTCTGAATTCTCTGCTTGCCGAAAATGGCATCCTCATTTGTACAACGCCGAACGCGGCGGATGTTGCGAAGCGTCTCCGATTGGCCTACGGACGAAATCCGTTTGAACGGCTCCGCCTCTATTCGGCCAACCCCGGACACATCAGGGAATACACACGGCAGGAGCTTTGCGATATCGCGTGCAGCGTCGGACTGCAGTGCATTCGTCAGCTCTATTTTGATTGGCCCCAGAGTCGCGGCGGAAGCCGGATTAAGAGTGCTTGCATGAAACTCATTCGGGCCTATCCTCCATTTCGAGGATCGTCTGTGGCAGTTTTCCGAAGAGTGATGCCATAAGAGAGCGCCCTGTGCCTTGCGAATTCAAAAAGCGCTTTACTCGTGCTTTTCTGAAAAGGGCCGGATAACCTTTGTTTCCGTCAATCCTCAACTTAGGATCGCAAGCCGTGCCGAATCGTCATGAAAGCGATCCGCTCACCACTATAGTTTGGGGTACTTGCTCTTCGGCTATATGCGCATGTTCTATGAGTAGGCTGATCATAACGATTCCCCATAAGGGGAGCGAAATATCAAACCGCTCGGTGTCTGCCATGCCACGCACGAGAATGAACATCAGGAAGGCGAGAAAAAATGCTTTGCGTGGCCCTCGCATGAGCCGATGAATATGCCTATACAGGCTCCAGTAGATGCCCGCGAACAGACACACTCCAACGAGCCCATAGGCATAGAACTGCTGGATCAGTTCATTGTGCGCGTGAGCTGCTTCGAACTGATCGACGCCAAACGGAGGAATCACTTTCCAGGCAGAATTGAATCCATGCCCAATCCACGGCTGCTGGATAGCTTCAGCCAGGAAATAGGCCCAAATTCCAAGCCTTCCAGTCAACGTCTCCGACTGATTGCCGGCATTGCTATAGATGTCGTAGTAAGAAGCTAATAGACCCGAGAATATCGTCACCACTGCGGCAGCGGCGACAGTGATCAGAATTTTGCTTCTGCGGCTTATTGATTTGTCCCTAATCAATAGGAACCCCTCGCCGACCAAAAATGCGGCAATTGTTGTCTTGCTGAGAGTTCGAAGCAGCGTAACTGCAAGCACGACGGCCAGCGTACCCAGCTTCGCTCTCTTTTCCCGTATGAGGTATTGCGCGAAGAAAAAAGCGAAGGCACAGACGTACCCGATCTGGTTGGGCCCCAGAAGTTCATCGTCGCCAAGGCGGAGGTCCGATTGTGCGGGCATGAGCCATGCAATGATAGCCACCGTGCATGCGCCCCATATAAAGCCCTTCATCAATGAGTCAGAGACATCCAGGAGCGGTCCGGCACGAAGCAGCATAACGACAATTGCAAAATCCGCAGCCATGGCACACCAATATGCCAAAGAATCAGGGAGCGATGCCGTACTGCTCCATAGCAGACTGCAGCAGGAGAAACCGAGAAAAAGCAACGCCCACCGTATGCTTGTCAGTTTTGTCATTTTCCGGAACGGATAGCGGACTTGCCCGATCGCGCAAAATGCAGTCGCAAGCAGGAGGAAACAATCGAGCGCAATGTTTATTACAGTTCCGGTTTGCGGGTCTGCCCCAAAGATGCGCACCGATACGAGCACGGTGATGACCCGGAAGGCGAAATAGAAGCCGACTGCAGAGGCCACGCCGCCCACCGACGACTTGCTGCGCGGGTCATTCTCCAGACTATCGATGTTTGGCGACATGCTTCCTCGATAAAAGAATCGGATAAAGCGCCGGATGAACTTTTCGGAGGCATCAATCCGCTATCGCTCTCTCGCCGGTGTGCTTCGCCTCACCTAATGCGTATACATATCTGGCGTTCCCAGGCTGCCCGCGGGCGGCAAGTGGCGCAAGAATGCCACGATCGACCACAGTTCATCGTCACTCAGAGTTCCCTTGGAACCGGGCATTCCGGAAGGCGTGATTCCATAGTCGAGAATCCACTTTAGCTGTCCATCCGTGTAACTCTGCACATCGGGGGAGGCGAGCGACGGAATGGGAGGAGATATATGGTCGATGAATGGGACGCCCGTGTTTTGGCCGTCCATCCCGTGGCAGGCCACACAATAATGCGAGAAGGCCTCCTTGCCATCTGCCCAGGTCTCCGGCGTATTGGGCAACGGGTTCTTCTGGCTCTTATTGCGGATAAAAAAGTGGTGCTTGGCGTAAGTAATAGTCTTTGTCTCCAGTTTTCCTGGAGGACTCGCCTTGCACCCTGCCAATCCGATGAGGCAAGCGGCGGCGATAGCAACAAAGAGAACGCGCATTGTTACTCCACCACATGCAACTTCAAGGTCATCATGCCGTGACCAGAGCCGCAAAAGACGGAGCAAACGCCGACGAAATCCCCGGTCTTGTCCGGTGTAAACTGCGCCTCTGCTGTGCCACCCGCATTAACCTTGATATTGACATTGAGATCGCGGAAACGAAGTCCGTGGGCAACATCCGCACTCTTCAACACGAGCACTACCGGTTCGCCTTTTTTGAGAGTGATCTCGCCGGGATCAAAGGAGAACCGTTTGGATACAATGTCGATTCGCCGGGGTGCAGCAGCCTGAGCCCGAGCCGTTGGTGCAAAGAATGCCGTTGTTGCCAGCAGTGCTGCCAGCAGAGCCGGCAACATGAACTTCCTTTTCATAATCCCTCCAAGAACATATTTGTGACACAGGAGTTTCCAGGCGATTGGCTGCCCAAGGCTATTCGTCTCGACCCTATCCACTGGCAACCCTCTACACACCGTAACGACGTATGATGAATCAGTTGTCACATACCCGTTACTCAATTGTCGGAATGCTGTCATTTGAAACTGCGGCGGGTCCTGGCAAAGCGCACCTTAAGGGTTAAGGAACCGTAACAGGGCCTTATAGTCGGCATCGCTAAGGTTGGCGCGTACCCGCATGTGCATGGCGATTGTACCGGAGACACGCTGTGAGAATCCTTCCGGCGCGTTGTGGCATCGAGAGCAGTTTTGGTCGAATACCTGCTGTCCTCGGTTAGGACTCACGGTATGAACTGCCTTCGAAGGTGTTTTGCTCTGGGGCTGTTGCGGCGGCGAACTCTTTGCCTGGCCCATAGCTGCGGTGGCAGCGAGCAGTAGAAGGCCCCACGTTAGTCGTGCGAAGTGCTTCATTGTTGCTCCTTGTAAGCATAAGAATGTGACAAAACCAGAAAAACTTACTGCACCAGCACTGAGTAAAGTGTAGGAGTCACCGGACAACCGTGCGCTCTTTTTGCGCGGTTAATTGATGCCACACAAATACAGCCTAATGCTGCGGCTGCGGCTGCATGTCACGAAACCGTCTGAAGTTTGTCACTGGATTGTCTCGGAAAATGACAAGGAACCAACGAGACTCTGAGCCTCCTCAGTTGCAGGTACAAGAGCCCGAAGAACTGACCTTCGTGGAGCAGAAACCGATCACGACAGGAGGTCCAGGCGACTTGATGCAGCTGGCCCTGCCCAAAGCGGAAGACTGTATGCCCAGCGATGAGCTGGGGATGGTGGGCGCCGGTTTGTTTGTACTGTCGTAGCTGATGTCGATGGTTGATTGGTGTGAGTTCTCTATGGTGTACGGCCACTCGGTTGTGAAATTCCCGTCCGGAAGCCGGCCTCGATAGCTCGTTACCTTGTCTCCTGCAAAAACTCCGCCCGTGCCCTTCAGAATGAATCCACTTGCGGATCTGGAAGATGCGGCCGGGTTGCTTTTTACATACCCGTTGGAATCGGAAACGCATCCAATGAATTCATTGTCATTGCCGTTGTCAGAGAAACCGCTGGTATAGTTATCTTCCGTTTCAACCGCGGCAATTATGTTGCGAAAGCCGGACACAAACATCCCGGCTTCGGAGCTGTTGGTGAATCCATTCCAGATCACCTCTCCCGAGATAAAACGATCGTTCGCGCCGTCGACATGAATGCCGGCTGTCCCATTGCGTTCGATCTCGAAGTTTGAGAAGCCGCTGTTCGTTCCTTCGGTATAGAGGCCATAGACGCCGTTATCGAAGGAATAGAAGTTGTCGAAGAACAGCATGTAATTGAAGGCCTTGATATGAATGCCGTCAACCGAACAATGGGAGAACATGACTTCTTCTACATGGCCCCACTTTTGCGCATTGACCGGCGCTCTTCGCTTGTTCGCCGTGTTCCATTCCGCCGGCTGGGTCGAAGTCGGAGCCACGGAAAAGCAATTTCCGGTTCCGCCTCTTGCAGAGTTTCCATCGAGCGTGAGGCCATAGAGGCTGAAATTGAACGTATCGATGGGAACGGTCAGAACATCTGACGCAGTGTGAGGCTTGAGCAGGATGACTGACGTCCCCCACCCATCTCCTTTCATACTCACGTATGATTTGAGCGTAATCCCTGTTGTGATATAGACGCCCGCAGGAAAGTACAGAACGCATCCATTGTTTGGAACTGCACGGGTTGTGCAAGCGGTCATTGCAGAGTTGATCGCCGTAGTATCGTCTGCAACTCCATCGGCTTTGGCTCCATAGCTGACGACATTGATCCAGGGTGACCCTGCGTGCGGGGCGCCGGTCGACGTTTCGTTCGGAGAAGACGCTGTCTGGGCATAGATGCAGGCACTGAACCAGATTGCATGCACCAGGAAGATACGGAAAAAAGTGGAGATGCGTTTCACTGCTCGTCTTTCCTCGTCGGTACAATCAACGGTCGTGATGAACTGCATGTGCGATTGGGATGTCGGAAAGTGCGACGGGTTTATTTTCCTGTGAGGGTAAGGTAAAGTTTGGGGCCGAGGAACCCACCGGCGCCAGATCAGCGAAGGCCACATTGGGCGTAAGGGCTATAATTGCCGCGAGAGCGCCGGCGCAGGCGCAGGCGATTCCGATACCGCGGGGTCGAAACATCGACACCTCCAGGCTGCGGTGCTTCGGCTTACCTGCCGCTTGCCGGCTATGATCTTACGTCTCCGTCACGGGCCAATTGTCACCGTAATGTCTTCATTGAACGTTTAGTCGCCAGCACTAACGGCGTCTATCGAATCGCAACAGAAGAGACGATAAAGACTTCGATTGCTTCTCGAGTTGAGTTCTGCGGCCAGGACTGATTGGTCAAAGGATCGCCTGAAACCCGGCAAGCCGCGGCTGCTCCGTTGACATTTTGCTGACATTTCAACGACTGAAGCCTGACAACTCCGAACCGCATCCGTTGATAGGCTTGAGTCGTGAGGATTTAAGTGACCATACGTCCCATCAATGCTGCTGGGGTCGAAGACTCTGCTCCTGTCGGTGGGACTCTCGGGGTAGCAATGAGGCTTCTGGGCAATCGGCAGCGGATCGCGCTTGCGCTGCTGACGCTAGAGAGAATCGCGGTGGGCTTATGCGATCTTGCCGTTGCCGCCGCGATGTATCTACTGTTCCTCCTCCTGCAGGACCGCTTGCCGGCACACAATTTGTGGTGGATGCCAAAGACGACCCTCTCGGCTGCGGTCATTACATCCATCCTGGTTGTTCTCCGCGCCTTGATGGATCTCTTCTCGGCACGCTCTGTTATTCGAGAGATACAGAAGCTCTATACAGATCTGCTTCTGCGGTTGACACAGGGCTATAACGAGATGCACTGGGCGAGATTCGTTGAGTCTAATCGCAGTGAACTGTCGAACCACGCTATTTATACTGCGCGCGAAGCCGCCGAGTTCTATCAGCGCTGCATTGAGCTAACCGCGGCTGTGGTGATCGTAGTCGCCATGACCGCTGCTCTTGTGTACCAGAGTCTGATTGCTGCGTGTGGCTTCGCCCTTGCGCTCGGTACATTTTATGGAATGCATCGCCTGTTCATCCGTGGCACGCTCCAACAGGCGGCGGAACGTCGCGAAGCATCGCTCCGTATGCTCCAGAGGAACCTTGCGGATATATTCTCGTCCGGGAAGGAGATTCGCACTTATAGAAATCATGAGTTCTTTCATGATCGGATTCAAAAGCAGGCGCAACATGTAGCGGCCAGCAATCTGCGTATAAGGTTTCTTCCTCAGATTGCGAGCAGCATGGCTGATCAAGGCGCGGTGCTGCTTTTTCTCTGCATTATTGCGGCTGTTCAAATACGTCAGGGAGATGCGCGCCAAATACTGTCCCTTCTGGCATTTTATTTTGTGCTTTCTCGACGGTTGATTCCCCTTATTAGCCAGATCTCAATCACCGCCGGCCAGATGGAAGGTTCTTACGAGAACGTAAGAATAGTGGAGGCCGAGTTGGACGAGTGTCGAAGACACCGCGTACACGAATTGCCGATACACCTGCCGGACGCGGGCTTCGTCGTGCAGTTGAAAGAAGTGAGCTTTTCATTCCGTGAAGATGTGCCGATCCTGAGAGGCGTGAACCTTTTTCTGCGTGAGGGCGAGACGGTTGTGCTGCACGGATCGTCCGGAATCGGCAAAAGCTCTCTCCTGAACCTGATCGCCGGTGTATCCCAACCGACAATGGGTATGATCCAGGTCGACCGCGCGAATATCGCGTATGTGCCACAGGAGATTGCCCTGCTGGACGACACGATACGGAATAATCTGCTCTTTGGGCTGCCGGATAAAAGCGAAGAGGAACTGATGACGGCGCTTACGACCGCACAGTTGGGCGATTTTGTGGCTGCCCAACCATTCGGGCTGGATACCGGCGTCGGCGATAACGGAGCGTTATTTTCGGGTGGCCAGCGACAAAGGTTGGGTCTTGCGCGTGCCATCTTGCGCGGGGCGCGATTACTGCTGCTGGATGAAGCAACTTCCGCTCTGGACGAGAAGAATGAACGACAGATACTAGAGAATCTCAGTACCTCCGGAATGGCAGTCGTGCTTGTAACGCATCGTGTCCTGGCTCAGGCTTTCGTTCACCGTGTCTTCCGTCTTCAGGGAGGGTGCCTGATTGAAGAATTCCCCGCGATGATAGCGGGCACGAGCAGACAATGACTTCCGGGATCGAATACGATCACCTACATCTCGTGTTGCGTTACGGCTTTGGATGGAGAGTTTCTATTTTGGCAATTGCCCATGCTGCGAGAGCAGCATCCGGGCCATTCATGGCTCGCAGGGCCTGAAGGCTGTCGACCGAGTTTGTGTCCCCTTGCCAGGCCACGATCCGAATAGCCCTCTGGCGCACGTCCTCATTCGTGCTTTGAAGGTCCTTGCGCACATCCGGAAGAACCGCTGGACCGGCCTTCACGAGCATCCACTCAGCGCGATCTGCAACTTGCGGATCGCTTGATTCGAGTGCCTGCACAGCAGGTGTAGCATCCGGCCCGATGCGGTCCCACATTTGAAATCCAGCCACAATCCCATCCAATTGCGAGAAGCTCTTGTCCGGTTGGAAAGCCAACGATTCCAACACACGCGTCGCCTCGCTGCCGCGGAGAGCAGATATCGCTCGCACCATTTCCATCTGGCATTTGAAGGACTTCATAACAGCAGCGATCTCCGGCTGTGTAAACGTCTGAGATGTGCCGCTTTGCATATGGCGATCGTAAATAACTTTCTCGGCCGCAATCTCCTTTCGTAGTTGTGCTGGGACGACCTTGACGGCGAGTTCCGGCTGGTGGCGCGCGAGCGCGACTGCAGCTCCTCCTCGTACTCCGGGATCGTCATTCGACAGCAGCAGAAGTAACTTTTCCGCGCTCACGTTGCCCGGAGCGCGTCCCAACGCCAGCAAAACCGCCTGCAACACCTCAGAATCCTTGTCTCCCAGGAGCGGCAGTAGAACGCTTGCAGGGGCATTCATCATGCCCATAGCCCAGGCCGCATTTTCGCGCACATCGGCATGTTCCGATCGCAGAGCACTTGCAAAGACCTCATGAGACGCCTCCGGGCGCGCCGTCACCAGAGCAAGTGCCGCGGCGCGAGAAACAGGATTGTCCGAATCGAGTAACCAGCGCGCAAAATCCTCCTGCAGCGGGAATCCTCTGTAAAGGGACAACTCTTGGATGGCCGCGATCCGGGCGCCACTCTGGCCAGAATCAGCCTTAAGAGTCAGTTCGCGCAGCCGGCGCTCTACCGGCCTGCCGACCGCGTCTGCGCCGAGCCGCGGGTAGTCTACATTGATGCCATCCGCTCCGGCCGCAACGGCGGCCTTCATTCCAGCCAGATCCATTTCATGACCGTTAGCCGAAAAATTTACGACTACAGCCTTTCCCTGGCTGTGATACTCCTTCATCTGCTCTGCCGTCACTCCCGGCGGAACCCAAACGGTTCCGTCGCCGACATCGGTCGCCTTCGGATACAGCTTCTTCACATCTGCCCATTCACCGTTGAACTGAACCCGCTCCATCATGCCTTCACGCTGTAATATCTGCAGAACGTCAGCGCCAATATCCTTGTCCTTGATGTCCAGAACCAGCCGGATATCCCGCTCGCGTGCCAGGCGCAGCGCGTCTTCGAACAATACGATGTGCAGGCCGGTAAATCTTTCGCCCATCCAGTTGCCAGCGTCGAGTAGCCGCAGATTGCCGTAGTAGCTGGTCTCCACATCTCCGGCTCCATTGGTAAGCCGTTCAAGAATGCCGTCGTGATTCAGCACGATCTTTCCGTCGAGCGTCCGGCGAAGGTCGATCTCCACCACGTTGCACCCCAGCAGAGCCGCCTGTTCCAGTGACTCAAGCGTATTTTCGGGCATGTCTTCGCTCGCAGTGCGATGGCACAACAACTGCACGCCTCCCGGCAACAAGACACCAGCGTAGGCAAACTGTGCAACGGGCAACATAAGCAGCGCGATCATGAGGTGCTTCGTCATATTCTCCCTTTGGTTACTGTACGGAACGGCTATCATGTACGAATTCGTCTAACGCGATTTTCTTATGGAGGCATGCCGCACCGGCGCAAACAGAAAGCGCAACTGAGTCGCATTTCAATCTGCGAAGCGGCCAGTTAGCGTGTTTCACAGTCCGGATACCCGCGGGTTGCTGCGAGTTGGGAAGCCTTTTCCAATGCTATGGCAGCAATTCTCATCCTGCGATTGCTTTTGGGGTAACTCGCGCTTGCGGAGAAATAAAAGCGAGAAACAACAGCGCTGCGACCAGCGCGACTGCGGAGATTCCAATCAGCACAGGCGGATACCCGAATCGCGCGAAAAGGATGCCAGCGCCCGCGGTTGCTGCCGATCCAATCAGCGCATTGCAGAAGAGTGTCATCGCCGCGGCATTACTGCGATCGGCGTCCAGAGTCTTATCCATCAGCAGGTTGTAAAGCCCTGGTGAACTCATCCACTGTGCGGCGGAAAATACGAGGTAGAGTGCGATGGCAAGTCCTCCGTTTCGTGTCCCGGCCATGGAGACGAGCAGAAGAGCCGCGGCAATCTGTGTAACGGTGATGCCCTTTACTAAACCCAACACACGAAAAACGACAGGAGCTATGAGCCCCATACACAGCTGCACCACTTGCGCCACAGAAAAGATCAGGCCTATCTGCGTCATAGGAATGTGCAGATTGCGTGATAGATAGACATTGGCGAACGGATTAAACGCGGCGAGCACCGCAGACCAGAGGGCCATCAACGGAAGGAATCGCCGCAGGAAAGGATTGAGGTTCCATTCGCGTAACCAGTGCCTATTTTCGTTCGCAGTCTTTTCCTTCGACTGCGATGGCATCCGCAACTGCAAGGCCGGAATTAGCCCCAGCAGAACTATGCCGCAAGAGACCAGCAGAAGGAGTCGTTTCGTTTCAGCGGCCTGCATCGCAATGCCTGCCATGCCGAACCACTGACGAAGATAGCCGCAAACAATCCCGCCTAACATGCCAGTGCCAACACTCGTGGAAAAGATCAGGCTGAATGCCGCGGTGCGGTTCCGTTCCGTTGTAAGGCTGCCTATTCCTGAAAGGAAGCAAACGCCCCAGCAAGACAATGCGAGGCCCGCCAGAAATGCCAAGCCGATCTGCGCAGGTTCCCAAATCCATAACGCACGAAACGCATTCAAGACTGGAGCGCTGATAAAAAGAAAGATCAGCAGAGGCCTCAAGCCGATTCTTCGCGCCAGCGCTCCGGCTGGCAATGTCCCTACCAGCGATCCCAGCGTCATCGCTCCACCAATCAACCCCATCGCCCGCTCATCGAAATGGCAATCCAGCAGGTACAGGTTGAACAGGAAAAAGTAGACCGAGAATCCAGCATCGAAGAAGAAAGCTGCCGAAAAGAATATCCAGTAGCCTCGGCTCAGATTTTTCTGCCGGAACCACGTGGAAGGACTCTTCCAAAAGGAAACAGCATGCACTCCGTCCGGCGGGGCTTCGAACCGAACATCCATCAGCGCCCCTCGCGTACCAGAGTTCGCAATCGATCAATCGCCCAGTCCAGTTCGGAGTAACGGAGCTCGAAGACCTCTCCGACCAGGAGCCGCTCAATTGCTTCGTATTGCCTGGCAAGCGATTCCGCGGACCCATAAAGCGTTTGCCGCATAAATTGCCTGGCCACGTCTTTTCGGTACGGCACGAGTCGAGGAGGATCATCTGACCTGCGATTCAGGAACACGATGAAATCGACGCGTGTTGTCTGCGCAGTTCTTACGTGTGCCATCGACGCGGTCTGCAGCTCGAAGGAGGGTTTGCCTGCCGCGCGTGGAGTAATCTCCAGGCCGGCAACTTCGGGGAATAGGGTTGCCGCTGTTGGCCGAAAGCGCACCCGGTGACAGTTTCCAGTCACGATCCGGTCGGTTCCGCCGTTCAGCAGGAAGCTTCCATCGTCGCTTATATAACTCCATCCGGCGCGGGCACAGGCATACGATAGCGTGGACTTGCCGGCGCCCGAATCGCCGCACAAAAGTACGCCTCTGCCATCCAACGCTACGCATCCCGCATGGATAGGTGTCGTATATCGGGTCGCCACGCAGTAAATGGCCGTTCCCAGCAGAAAATACTGCGCGTACAGGGGATAGCGCAGCGCACTACGTGAGATCGTAATATTTGTCTGGCAATGTTCCAGATCAACGACACTGTAGTTATTCGCATCCGCCACGCACATGATCTGGGGCAGCATGATGCGGTGTGTCGGCTCCGGAGGGCACTCCATCGAATCGCTCTCCACAAGCTGCACGTCGCATCGCATTGGCTCAGTATCATGCTGTCTTTCAAACTTTCCCCATATCTCTCGCATCTGTTCGAGAACCTGATCGGAATTCGTCCTTATCTCTATCGGAAAGCCAAATGGATATAACATCGCCCCCAGCGAAAGCTCGGGCCCCTCCATCACATGCTTGGGAAGCTGCACCCGCTGCGAAGCATTGCATGCTGTCTCGAGTTCTTTAATCGTCAACATCGTCCATCTCCACATTGACCTAGGGCTTGATCCGCGTGGTCAACCAGCCGCTTCGTCACGCTGGTCTGCAACGCGCTGTAATTCGCTATAAAAACGGACTCGGTAAACAGCGATCCCGGGCTCAAGCCTTGAACAGGCATACGGGCGATTACATTGTTGCCCCCGCCGGCGATGCTGAGCCCCACATTGCTTAACCCGAGCGGGCTTCCACTCTGCGCGGCGCCCTGCCTTAGAAGGAAGTCCTTTGCGTTTGCCACCGCTCGGTTGCCGGGATCGTATGCGATGCCTGAGATCGCACTGGTGCCAGGCGTTTGCCCAGAGATTGGAAGCGCTCCTGCAAGCGTAGCCATCACGGTTATTGTGAGACATATTCTGAGGAACGCGGTCTTCATACGCTTGTAACTTAAAGATCCTTCTCGAAAGATCGTATTGTCTTGAGCCTGAGTATGAAGAGAGTGCTCTCGATAGTTGTTACTGGGTTGTCACTCCTTTGTCGCAATCTATGCAGGTCTCAGAGAAGGACATCTGGCATCTTATCGCCTTTTCTGATACCTGCAGGCAACGGTGGTAGAACGTGCGATGTCAATACCCGAATAACACCGGAGAAATTGAGAATAGCAAGAGCAGATTCCTGCCTATTGAGATTTTCCCTTCCAGGTCGGGAAGAGAAAACGATAGACGATTCCGGTCTGCCAGATGTTTTGATCGCCGGAGGA
Organism: Occallatibacter sp.; assembly: GCF_049510455.1. Taxonomy (GTDB): domain Bacteria; phylum Acidobacteriota; class Terriglobia; order Terriglobales; family Acidobacteriaceae; genus Telmatobacter. The sequence continues at coordinate 42,096 of NZ_JBEKYX010000002.1, forward strand.
CGAGAACTGCCGTGAGTAGCTGGTTAGAATTCGCGTGTTGTGAGGCAGGTTGTAGTCCAGCCCAAAGTCAGCTTCCTGTGTGTTTACAAGCGGCACACTATCGCTGACGATGTCGTCGCGACGAAATGTCTGCTGCATGCGGAACAGGGGCTCGAAGCGGCCGATCCAGCTATTAAGGCCGCCAAATGCTTGCGTGCGGTAAGCTGCTTCAACCCAGTAACCCTGTGCATGATGGCCACGCGCAAATTCGGAACGAAGCTGAAATGCCGTGTTTGCCGGTGTCCACCAAAGATGCGCGCCATAGAAGTTCTCTCGCGTTCCCTGCAACTGACGGTCATAAGAAAGACCCATCTCCAGACGTTTTTCGGGAAGATAGAGGCTGGCGCGACCGCCGGAAGAGCGCAGCGAATTGAACTGCGCATTGCCGCTGCGCCCGGAAAACCATGCCGCGTAATCGATGGAGTACTTGGGGCGGGAGATGACGGACCCTCGCAACATGCCGCCGACCCCGGTGGCGCTGGACAAGAGACCAAGAGTGCCGATGATTGGCCCATCCTGGAAATTGCCGATCCAGATAGGCGACAGCCGCTCGTTGTAGGTATTAAAAGGAAGCAGGAAACTCCCGGCGACGATGGTCAAATGCGGCGACACTAGATAATCGCCTTGCAGATACGTAAGGCCGATGAAATGACTATGGTCGTAACCGGCCTGCCCGTCGGTGTTTGGAGCGAAAGTTTCGGTCAGGATGGCGCGAGACTCGATGAGGAGGTGCTGGCCGATAGGTGCAGCCAGGAGTGGCTCGATAATCGGCGAGTAGGTTGTGTCGCCTCCCTGAGAGCTGGAAAAGAATCCAACACCGCCGGAGAGTATAGGCGTCTGCTGCGCGGCGCCATATCGCACCGCACAAAACATGGTCAGAGCCAGGATTCCGATCCGGATCACCGGGATCTTTGTGACGAGGGGAGTTTGAAGTATCGGACGCTGCATACCAGCAACAATAGCGTTCGTCAATCTTCAATGTGTCTCTGGATAGTCTGCCTTTTGTCAATTGATTGTCATTTTCGGTTTCGAAGATGCGAAGGAGCAATTGCCCCAGCTCCGGTCAATTCGGTAGAGGATCTGCCGCGGAGAGGCGAATCAACAAAAAGTGACAATCGCTTTACATGAAAATGACAAACCCTCAGTTGATGCCCAGCTAGTCTTCAAAGCAACCCCTTCTGTCGCAAGCGGGAATCGTGGGGCTGAAAATGAGGTGACATTGCATTGCCACTGCGATCCGGTCGACAGGTGTCAAGCGAAGCTGAGCTTTGCGATCTAAATGCAGCAGCGTTCGGCCATCGGGAAACGGATCGATTCCTGGATGTTCAAGCTGCTGCATTTCCACCTGCGCCAACCAGCGGCGTTGCGTTACCGCAATTGAGCGGCGAATGGCCATTGCGAGAGGCCGTTCTGTTGATTTTCTGTGAGCCCTTACCCCCCCAGTGTGCGCGATTGCAGCACCTCTCCAAAACGGAGTGGCGGAGTTTACTGCGCTGGCTGGATATCAGCGGCTTGGCCCTGTACTTTCTCGATCGAATCGTTGAGCTGAAGTTGACCGATTGGCTGCCTCCTGGCGTGTTGGCACGCCTGCAGCAAAACCTTGCGGACAATACCGAGCGAACCCGCGTCATGATCGCAGAGTCGATTGCCATCCAGCGGGGCTTTCAGGAAGCTCGTCTTTCCTATGCCAACCTGAAGGGCCTCTCGCTCTGGCCAAGTTCCGTGCCGGGGCCGGAGCTGCGGTCTCAGTTCGATCTGGACTTTCTCGTAGCGGATGAAAGCGCTTCGGCGGCGAGGAAAATTCTCGAACAGAGAGGCTATCGCCTGTATCTTATAAGCGGCAGAAGCTGGGAGTTCAAGCTTAATGAAATGCCGGGCCTTTCCTTGAAAGACCTCTACAAGGCCCAACCATCCCATACTGTGGAGCTGCATATCGAGCCCAGCACCTCGGGCCGTCTCCCTCTGTTAGAGCGGTTGCAGACGCGTGACTTATATGGATATGGCATGCCGGTGCTCTCGCCGGTCGATCTGTTCTTAGGACAGGGGGTACATGCCTTCAAGCATGTGTGCAGCGAGTTCTCGCGTGTGGCTCACCTGCTGGAGTTCCGCCGTCATGTCCTCCTTCGTCGCGATGACCACGTCTTCTGGAGCGATCTTCGAAAGGCAGCCGGAGGGAACCCGAGAGCGTGCCTGGGACTTGGAGTGGTCACGCTCCTGATCGCGCATGTCATGGGAGATTTTGCTCCGGAAGCGTTAACCGGCTGGACCGTCACGTGCCTTCCCCGACCGGCGCGGCTGTGGGTGGAAAGATATGGGAGGCGAGCGGTCTTCGGGAGCTATCCGGGGAGCAAGCTATACCTATTGCTACAACGGGAGCTTGAGGGCGCCGGCGTTCCGGCGAAACGGTCGCTACGGCAGATTCTGTTGCCTGTACGCTTGCCTCCTCCCGTAATACGGGCATTTCCGAACGAGACGCTCAATGTGAGGCTTGGCAGGTATCGCACGCAACTGTACTTTATCCTCCGCCGTCTGCGTTTTCATGCTGTGGAAGGGCTTCGCTTTGCGTGGGAGTCTCGTCGCTGGAGGCGGCACATGGAGAGTTCTGCACAATGACGACTGCCATGCGTCCTGTCGGAGCCACAGCGATGCTAGTGATCTTCGGCGTCTTCTGCCTGGACCGGCAAACCTCCGGTATCCAACGCTTCGGACATTTGAATGACGAAATCGAGACATTATGACGACACGCACAAGGAGATGGCTGCGATACGCTTCACCTACGGAACGGGCGAATCCAGGTTCCCATCAAGTATGAAGGACTGGCGAGGAAATCAAGCTGTGCCGATGACACTGAAGCAAATTGCCGATGTGAACTTTCCAACCCGCTGGGCAGACTTCCGCCTCTTGGCCTTCGAAAGTGTCCAGACCAGCCACAAAACAGGGGAGGAAGTTCCGGAAACTGCCTTGGCGTTGCTTCTGGGTGATATTCATGGTCATCCTCCCGTGGTGCGCATTCATTCTCAATGCACCACAGGGGACGTCTTTCATTCTCTGCGGTGCGATTGCCACGATCAACTGCATTTGGCATTGCGCGCGATCGCAGAGGAAGGCGCCGGTGTGTTGCTTTATGAGCAGCAGGAAGGCCGGGGCATCGGCCTCATGGAAAAACTCCGGGCCTACGAACTTCAGGATCAGGGACTCGACACCATCGAAGCCAATCTTCGCCTGGGTCACGCCGTCGATCTACGCGATTATGCACTTCCTGTGGAGATTCTTCGGTTCCTCGGGATTCGCTCGCTCCGCCTGATGACTAATAACCCAGACAAAATCAATGCTGTCTACGCCGCAGGAATTGAAATTGTCGAGCGTGTGAGTGCAGACGTCCCAGATAATCCTCATTCAGCTCACTATCTTGCCACGAAACGGAACCAGCTCGGTCATCTATGCTCACCGGATAACAATTTCAGTTCCTCTCAGACTGCGCCTCGCCGTCACTAACGAATGACATTGAGCTGACAATTCCGCGACAAGCTCTTGAGTTCATGTGGCTACGCTGAGTTTCATAAGGCGGAGTGTTTCGGTCGCGTCAATCCACCTGACGCACGGATCGCAGTTGTATGTGCCGTACGATGTATAGGCGTCCGAGGTGAGCTTTGGCACAGATATTGGTGACACATTCCTATCATCTTCCGTATGATCCGAAGCAATCACGCAAAATGCAGCCATACATGCCACTCGGTACGCTATATGCGGCTGCGGCGCTTCGGGCAAATGGGTTCTCTGTGGTTGCATTCGATTCCATGCTCGAAGCGCCGTCCGATGGTTTTGTTGAAATGCTGGCCGCTCATCGCCCCAACATTGTCTCCGTCTATGAGGATGATTTTAATTTTCTGTCTAAAATGTGCCTCACGCGCATGAGAGAAGTCGCGTGGGAGATTGCGAAAACGGCGCGAGCATTTGGCGCTGTCACGATCGTGCATGGCTCCGATTCGACAGATAACCCTTCGTTGTTCCTGGCGAACGGCTTCGACTATGTGCTTTGCGGAGAAGCAGAGGAGACTCTTGTACAGCTATGCGCTTCCATTCTGAATGCCGATGAGGCGCCAAAGATCGATGGTCTGGTAAGACTTGATCAGAGTGGTCAAGTCGTTCGAAGTTCTCAGAAGCTTTCTAAGAACCCTGCATGGTCGGAGCTCTCCTCGCCCGCGCGAGATCTGACCGACATGGAGCCGTATCGTGAGGCCTGGGTCGAAGCCCACGGATATTTCTCAACGAACATGGTGTCCAGCCGCGGGTGTCCGTATCAGTGCAACTGGTGCGCAAAACCAATCTCAGGAAATAAATTTCATTTGCGGCCTGCCGCTGCTGTCGCGGAGGAGATGAGGCTGCTTAAGGAGGAAGCCAGGGTCGACCATCTCTGGTTCGGCGATGACGTCTTCGCATTGAATCACCATTGGGTGGAAGAGTTTGCTGCCGAAGTTACGAAGAGAAGCGCGGCGGTTCCATTCAAAATACAGTCTCGCGCCGATTTAATGAGCGAGCAGACTGTCCAGCATCTCAAAACCGCCGGATGCGCCGAAGTGTGGATGGGAGTTGAATCAGGGTCCCAGGTCGTGCTGAATGCGATGGACAAGGGGCTGAGCCTTCCTTCCGTGATTGCGGCCCGCAATCTTTTGAAAAAAGCAGGAATTCGCGCCTGTTATTTTCTGCAATTTGGCTATCCAGGGGAGGCTTTGATCGAATTACTGGAGACCATCGACTTTGTTCGTAAGACACGGCCGGACGACATCGGTATTTCGTTCTCATATCCACTACCGGGTACGGTGTTTTACGAGCGTGTACAGGCTGAACTGGGACAAAAGCGCAACTGGACCGACAGCGACGATCTCTGCATTATGTTCAATGCAGCTTACAATACCGACTTCTATCGGGCTGTCCGAGATGCCCTGCACGCAGAAGTCGACTCCTGGCGGGAGCCGGAACAGTCAGACGCGACGTATGCTCGGATCGAGGCATTGTGGTGCAAAGTCACTGAATTGGAACCAATGAGCAGGGACACGGATGTTCTTGCCTCGTCTGAAAGAATGGCTCCTGCTGCACCGGCTGCATTTGTACCCATTGAGGCCTTGGTATCTGTCAGGGGGAGCTAGATGTGTACATCGATTTCAGATCTGTAGAGACATTGCACTGTCCGTGTAGTCGTTATAATTTTGCAGGCGACAACCTGGAGGCCGTCAAATGACAAGCAGATGACAATTAATCCTTCAAAGGACACCATGCTGAGATGTATGGACATCGTGCAGCATCGCCGGACCGCCTGCTGGATAGAACGTGGAGTGCTGTTCCTGTCCCTTTGCTATATATGCTTCCATGTCATGCCGCGCGCCTGGACCGCCCTGGTTACCGATTTCCCCGACTATTACATGTCCGCTCGGCTGGCCCATGAGCATTATGACACTTCGCGAATGTATGAATGGACCTGGATCCAGCGTGAGAAGGACCAGCACGATGTCGATATTCGCGTCATCGGCATGATTCCCATTACACCGTTTTCGACATTGGCCCTGTGGCCGCTCACAGACCTTGCGCCGCTGACGGCCAAGCACATCTGGATATTGCTGAGCCTGGTGCTGCTGGTTCCGATCGGCTGGATGTTGCGCTCGATGACGCATCTAAGTTATCAGCGAATCGCGCTGGCTTTTTCGCTGAGTATACCGCTCTACCGGAATCTGCAGTTCGGTCAGTTTTATGTGCTTCTTCTTCTGCTGATCGTTGCGGCATGCTGGGCCTATCTGCGCGAATATTACGTGCTCGCCGGGGCTCTGGTAGCAGTCGCCGCAGCTTGCAAGATATTCCCTATCTTGTTTTTTGTTTTTTTCTTACAGCGCCGATCCTGGCGAGCCCTGGCCTCAGGAGTCGTTACAGGACTGGCCACCGTAGCTGTCTCTGTCGTGATCTTCGGCTGGAGCCCTCATCGCACGTACTTGCACGAGATACTACCGTGGACGTTGCACGGCGAAGGGATGTCGCCTTATGTGACATCGAGCGCATCCATTTCCAGCGTTTTGCACTATCTATTCCTCGCTGAGCCGCAATGGAATCCGCATCCCTGGCACTCTTCTCCCTTGTGGTATGCGCTGCTGCAGCCGACGCTGCAAATGTTGGTGCTGGCGCCTGCCGTGCTGCTCATCCGTAGAAATGACCGCACGCAACACAGGATTTTGCTGGAGTGGTCAGCGCTGTTGACCGCATCATTGGCCATCTCCACCATGCCGGCCTCTTATCACTTTGTGCTTATGGTGCTACCGATATGCGTATTGGCAGCGAGGTTGGTGGAGCGCAAATGGTATTGGTGGCTGGCCGTTCTGCTGGTCCTTTATCTCGGCATCGGCTTTCCTATGCCTGGCCCAAGCAGAATCATGGGGCTGGCAATTCTGTTGTATGTACCACGTCTTTTCCTGATGCTCGCGCTTCTATTGGGGATCTATGTGCTGCTATGGCCTGAGCATCCAACCAAGGAGTCCTCGTGGGACTGGACTCAGTATGCGTGGATGGCCGCTATGTTTGCGTCGGTGGCAATCAGCGTACCCTCCACTCTTCACTTGCAACGCGCCGTGCGGCAGGAGTATGCGTACCGGCTGCCGCTGAAGACTCAGGCGTTACTCGAGGCAAACCCGAGGCTTCTGGGCGGCGCTACCAGTTACATCGCGTTCACACTAAGCGGATATCATTTGGTAACGGCGAATTTAAATTCGACCTGGGTCGATCCTTCCTCTGACGACGATCTTTCCTTTACCGGCGGCGCTGGGCACATTTGGGTGGAGCGAAGTTCAAGTCCATATTCGGGGATCGTCGATATGCAGGATCCGGCGCATGTGGTCCTCAAGGATGCGCATGATCCTATGCTCTCCGCCGATGGTCTGAGCCTTGGCTTTATTCGCAATGATCATGGCTTCGGACGGCTGATGGCGCGAAGAATCTCCCTTCCCGAGAGTGCAATCGAGACCGCACTCACGCCGCCTTCACTCAACGTTTACGAAGCAACATTTCTTTCTGAAAAGGAATATGCATTCTCCGCGGTTGAAGGACGGCATCCGCCACAGATTTTTCTCACCGACGCGGCACACTCAAACACTCCGCTCCCGCTGGGTGAATCTCGCTATCCGGCGTTGTCACCCGATGGGCATTGGATGGCTTATAGTCATTTCGAATCTGGCGCGTGGAATCTGTGGATTCGCGACCAGAGAACAGGCGTGACACGGCGCATCGCCGATGAGCCATGCAATCAGATTCAGCCATCCTGGGAGACCGACTCGAAAACCCTGCTCTACAGTACCGACTGCGGCCGAAGCCTTTGGCTCACCGCGGTGGCGCGTCGACGAGTACTCCCATAAGGGCAAGTTACAATCGCGCAACATATAAATGGCGGACTGTAGATTACTCCACTTGGAACAAGAGCGAAGCTCTCTTCCCATCGCCGGCTGGGAACAATGTCTGGGCCATGCGTTTCAAGTCAGGAGTTCGAGCTTCCATAACGCGTCGTGGAGATTGCGATAATGCAGCTCATAGGTAGGAACGTCGGAGAGAATCTGCAATATCGATTCATGTTTTTCGCGAATCTCTCCCGCGGAAAAGAGTTCCTGGCAGGCACGCAATGTTGCTGTTCCGTCAGGTAATCTTGCGAGCTTTCCTCTTGATAGGGGATAACGATTCAAATAAACGATCGAATGAACCTTGACTTCGGGGGCAGTCCTGATGGACAGCTCCTGGATCTCGGAAATCTGCACCTCGATCGACGGTTTTCCCTCCATACGCGGTGTAATGTTTCGGTTTTCCAACTCCGGAAAATGAGCCTTTGCTTCGGGGCGGAAGCGGACTCGATGAGAGTGTCCAATCACACGCGGAGTCTTCGAGTCATTGATCAGGTAGCAGGTATCGTCCGACGTATAGGTCCATCCGGCCCTCGCACACGCATAAGCAAGAGTTGATTTTCCCGCGCCCGAGTCGCCGCAAAGCAGAATGCCCTTTCCGTTCTTGCTGATGCAGCCGGCGCGGATGTCAGTCACGGCGGACGCACCGAGCAACAGGTACACAACTTTCTCGAGGAAGTTATAACGGAAATAGAGCCGGTTGTTCAGCGCGGCTTTCTTCAGCCAAACGAAGCTCGTGCAAGCTCTCAGATCGAGCAGGGCCTGGTTATCCCCATCTGCAACCAGGGAATACAGGTGGTTGTATTCACGCTGCGTGGGTTCGGGTGGGCACTTTGAGCTGCCTCCTTCGCTGATGCCGATGCGCACCTGCAGGATGGCGCTTCCCCGGCATAGGCGCCTGTGCCCAAAGCTCTCATGCGCGGCTTCCAGGACATCTGGATCATTCGTGATAATCTCAACAGCAAAACCGAGCGGGAAAAAGGTTCGACGGAGCGGTAGCTCCATGTCGGAGAGAAGGGCATGTTGCGGTCTACTCGACGTGTGAGTAGTATCTTTCTGCCGTGCTTTGTATCGGATGCTCTCGCTGCCTGCAGCATTATCCTCCTCCTTTCCATAAAGTGGAGAAGGCATCTCGGTCTGAACGAAGGCATCAACTCGCGGCATAGGCATTCCAAATTTTAAAAAGCGTTTCTGAAGCCCCGGCGTAAAAGGGCGCAACTGCCTCCGAGATTAAGGAACGAGCCGAGCGAAGTTGTCACCGCAGGGTAATAGAATTGTCACGATCTTAATCGAATGACGCCGGGCGCAATCAAGAAAGCGCATCCATGGAATAGGCTTCTGCTATGTTGAATGCGCTCCTTTGACTCGACTCACCGAGGGCTCTGCTACTCCTCGGCGCCCCGGAACCAGGTTTATTCCGAAATATAGGCGGCATTTTGTGAGTTCTCGCGGTTTTGCGTCGGACAACAAAGGAATGACAATTCGTTGACCAGCGCATGACACACGGATATTGCCGGATATTTACGGTGAGAGTGGAAGAGAGAAGCCCATTGTCGCAATCCTCTGTATTCTCCCGTTATGTCGGTGTTGCTCGAAGAGATCGATCGCGCATGCCCGCCTGTTGCAATCGCATGCCGCAGTCGGCTCTGATAGCGGTGTTTTTGGCAGCAGTTACATTTATCCCTCACGCTGTCGCGTATGGCCAGATGCCGACTGGCTCCGATCCAACTCAGAGCACGACACAGTCCACGACGCAGAGCAATGGCTCGGGCTTGACGGGACTCTCGCCTGAGACAGGATCCTCTGATACCCAGGATTCCGAGGATGATCGTAATTCCTCGCTGGGTGCAAGCGGCATGGGAGCACCACTCTCCCTTTCTTCCGACCAGATCATTCATATTCTGCAACAAAATCCGGATCTCGTCGTGGAGTTGAAGTCTGAAGTCGCCGATCGCCTGCAGCAACAGGGAACGGAGATCGATGCCAACGACATTACTGACCAGATGCTCTACAACCAGATCGAGACGAATGCCAACTTGCGCACAAGCATTACAACGTTTTTGCGAGCGCGCGGATATGCGTCATCAAACGATCTTCCGACTGCGGGATCGAATGTAGTCGATGGAAGCACCGGGGGCGAGCCATTCCCTGGGCAACGCTCGCTTTCGGGATCTGACAGCACCGACTCCACGAGGCTCGCTGCAGCTTCTGGTTTGGATTCCGGGTCGTCCTCATCGGATCAAAACGACCTTCGCACGAGTTCAATCCAATCCATGAACTCCACGAACTCCATGAATTCCATGAGCAACAGTTTGGATGCTGAGCAAAGGCGAGGTCGGGAGACAGCGAATGCCTCTACCGACATGCCGAAGGTTCTTCGGCAGCCCACTCCCTACAACCTCCAGTCGATGCGTGATCTGTATACGCAGATTCCCGAACAGACTGCGTCACTGAAGCGGTTTGGTTCTGAGGTCTTCGTCAATCGGAATATGTCCGCGATGGCGCGCGGTGGCGCGGGTCGCGACACCCCGCTCGACGTGCCGTTGGGGCCGGATTATGTTGTTGGTTCAGGAGATACGCTCACGATTAACATGTGGGGCGGGATGACCCAGAGCTTCAGTCGTGCCGTCGATCGTGATGGCCGCATTATGTTGCCCGATGCGGGCTCCCTCGATGTCGCCGGGCTCCCCTTGCGGCGAGCGGAAAGCCTGATCGAAGGAGCGCTCAAGAAACAATATCGGGATGTGCAGGCTACTGTTACCGTCTCGCGTTTGCGCTCCGTGCGAGTATATGTCGTCGGTGATGTGCAACGCCCCGGCGGCTATGACATCAGCTCACTGGCAACTCCGTTGAGCGCGCTCTATGCCGCTGGAGGACCAACATCCGTTGGCTCTCTCCGTGTCGCGCGTCACTATCGTGGGAACCAGTTGGTCGAGGATGTTGATCTATATGACTTCCTGCTGCACGGAGTTCGTAATGGAAGTGCCCATTTCGAAAGCGGGGACACCCTGCTTGTGCCTCCAGCAGGTCCCCAGGTCGCAATCTCCGGTGCGGTGAAGCGGCCGGCAATCTACGAGGTCAAGCCTGACGACTCAACGCTCGCTTCCGTGATCGGTGATGCTGGCGGCGTTACAGCCGCGGCTTCGTTCGGCCATATCACAATCGAGCGCATAGGTGCCAACCATCAGCGTGAGACGGTAACGTTGAAGGCTGCCGACGAGGAAAATTCGCAAACCGAACATGACGCTGTTGCAGCGTTCCAGGTGAAAGACGGAGATCGCATCCGCATAGGACCGATATTGCCGTACAGTCAACGCGCCATCTATCTCGAAGGTCACGTTGCGCGTCCTGGCCGCTTACCTTACACCGACGGCATGCGTCTCAGCGATGTACTGCACAGCTACCGTGACATGCTGCCGGAGCCCGCCGCTCATGGTGAGATCGTCCGGCTTGTACCTCCGGATCTCCATGCGGAAACCATCGAGTTCGATGTACCTGAAGTGCTTATCGGAAATGCAAACCTCGACCTCCAACCGTTCGATACCATTCGCATCCTTGGGCGCTATGAAATCGATGCGCCTAAAGTTAAGATCCAGGGCGAGGTGCTTCGGCCCGGAACCTATCCGTTGTCGAAGGATATTACAGCCGCGCAATTAGTGCGCATGGCCGGAGGCTTCAAGCGTGACGCGCTGCGGGAAAGCGCCGATTTGACCAGCTACGGAGTAGTGGATGGAAATCGGATCAGCGGAAAGCTCGTGACAGTTCGTATCGGGGCGGCGGTCAGTGGAACCAGTCCGGATGCGGACGTTCCGCTCAAGGCGGGGGACATTTTGACGATCCACCAGATCACTGGATGGAATGACATTGGTGAATCGGTAACGATTATTGGACAGGTAAAGTTCCCAGGAACCTACGGGTTTCAGGAGGGAGAGCGGCTTAGCTCCGTTCTTCGGCGTGCTGGAGGATTCCGCGATACGGCTTATCCCACTGGAGCAGTGCTGGTCCGGGATCAGGTGCGCGAGTTGGAAAAGAAAAGCAAGGAAGAGCTGATTCGTCAGATTGAAACCAGCTCCGCATCAGCACGTCTTTCACCGAATCTGGGATCGAGCGATTCAGGGACAACATTGAAACTTATTCAGGCGCAACAAGACCAGGTCTTGGCGCAATTGAAGAGCCAGCCGGAGAGTGGCCGTCAGGTCGTCGACATTACCGCTGACATCGATAGCTGGGCCAATACGCCTGCAGATATTGAGTTGCGCCGAGGAGACGTGCTGACCATTCCGAAGCGTCCCAGTTTTGTTCTTGTGACTGGCCAGGTCTATAACGTCACCGCACTCACCTTCACGGAGGGCAAGACCGCAAAATGGTATCTCCAGCATGCCGGCGGAACCAGTGACGCCGCCAACCGCAAGGATATCTTTGTGATCCGTGCGAACGGCTCGGTCATTGGTCGTCATTCTGGGGGTGTTTTTGATCCAAGCGTGCTCTCAACAAAGCTTGATCCGGGCGACGTTGTTGTCGTACCCCAGAAGGTCATCGGCGCTTCTCTCTTTTGGCGGAATCTGCTGACGACCGCACAACTCGCTTCATCGATTGCCATTACCGCAGCTGTGGCGAACATCTAGCGCGCCATGTTCTCACCACGTTTCATAACAATCTTCTTGGTATGTCTCATGTCCACTACGATGCTTCAAGCCAGCGGCACATCGAATTCGCGTAGCACCGCTGATATGGCGTCGGCATACGTGCCAATTGAGAGCTGGGTCTATCCCGCCCTCGATCGTCTCGCTGCGGAGGGATATGTTCCGGGTGCTATTTTCAGCCTTTATACATGGATGCGAATTGCCTGCGCTCGCATGGTGGCTGCCAATCTCCAGGTTCGTCCTGAGTGGCAGCCAGGTGTAGAAAACCAAGCGGAGTGGTGGCGTTTTCCTCTGCTTTCGCCAACACCCCAGCGCAACGACGCACTCACAATCCAGATCTCTTACAGTGCCATTGCGAGAAGAAAACCATGAGTCCGATGGTCGTGACCTCATCTACGAATCTGGCCGAACAGATGCCGGCAGAACCAGTCGATAACTGGGTTGCGCGCGCGGCATTGCTTTGGAAGCACCGTCGAACGCTTGTGCGCGTGACGGCTATCGCGTTGGTCGTAAGTCTTGGTATAGCGTTTATCATACCCAAGCGCTACAAGGCCGTCACGAGCATTATGCCCCCTGATCAACAGGGTTCGGGCGCAATGCTTCTCTCCGCGCTGGCGGGCCGCGCCGGCGCACTTGGCGGCCTTGGCAGTCTGGCTGGGAGCTTATTCTCCGGTCATCCCACTGCGGCGCTCTATGAAGATCTTCTGAAAAGCGCAACCGTCAGTGGTCATCTAATAGATCGCTTTCACTTGCAGCAGGTCTATCACACACACTATCGATACACCACGGCCAAGCACCTGGCGCGTCTCACGACTATCACCGACGATAAGAAGAGCGGCGTCATTACTATTTCAGTCCTGGATAAGGACCCCGTGCGCGCCCGTGACCTGGCGCAGGGGTACCTTGATGAGTTGAATAACCTGCTCACACGGACCAGCACCTCTTCCGCACATCAAGAGCGCGTCTTCATCGAAAACCGTCTCCACTCTGTTGGAGTGGACCTTGAGCAGGCCCAGCTTGCCCTGAGCGAGTTTGCAAGCAAGACCAGCACGATTGATATCAAAGAACAGACGCGTGGGCTGGTCGATGCGGGCGCTCGCGTACAAGGAGAGCTCCTGGTAGAGCAGTCTGGCCTCCAGTCGCTCCGGCAAATCTATGGGGATGGGAACGTGCGCGTGCGGGAAACGGAAGCGCGTATCGCGTCTCTTCAACGGGACCTGGAAAAAATGACGGGCTCATCTGCTCCTCTCCCTTCTGGAAATGCTCCTGCCGGCCATGCGACGCTCAATGCAGATGACAATGGCGAACTTTATCCGCCGCTTCGACAACTCCCTCGCCTTGCGGTGCCATACGCCGATCTTTATCGTCGTGTGAGAGTGCAGGAGACAGTCTTTGAATTGTTGACGCAGCAGTACGAGATGGCTCGCATCGAAGAAGCCAAAGACGTTCCCGCTGTTAATGTGATCGATTCTCCGGGAATACCGGAGAAGAAGTCATTCCCCCCGCGCTTGTTGCTAACTCTGTTGTTTACGTTTCTTGCGTTCGCGGGCGCCTCGACTCTGATTCTGGTCCGTGATCACTGGGCGAAGGTCGATCCTCGCGATCCGCGCAAGGTGCTCGCAGCCGACGTTCTGCCGGTATTGCATCGGCGCATTCGCTCCATTCGCCTGAAGCGAGGCGGCGCATGAAAACACACTTGGCGAACGCCGCGTATGACCTTCCGCACAATGGCTCCTATCCGACCGTCTCGGTTCTCGGGAGCCTACCCATAGCTCGTGCTCTTTACGGTGCGCCCGTGTTCTCGCCATATCTGCCGCTGGTGAGTCGGCAACACGCGGAAATAACGGGAAGGCACTATGTTTCATACGTGGCTATCCATTATGAGGTTTCGGGGGGATCGCAATCGTGAAGATTCTTATTGCTGCCGCCTCATACGCCTCGAATATCTCCGGCATACAACGTCACGCTTGCAATCTCGTGCGCAGTTTGTTGCAGCATCAGGAGGTGTCTTTTGTGCACCTCGTTGTCGCGCCCTGGCAGCGCAAGCTGGTACAGGCCGCGGGCATTACGCCTGATGCACGGCTTTCAACGCATATTGCCGACATGGAGCCAAGCTCACTGAGCCGGAATGTCTGGCACTACCGGAGGCTTCCGGAGCTTGCGGCACGACTGAAAGTCGATCTGGTCCATCTCACCTATCCGATGCCCGTCAATGCTGCCGTGTTCAGATGTCCGACGGTGGTGACGCTGCACGATATGTATCCCTACGAGATCCCTATGAACTTTGGATTCCCTAAGTTCATCTTCAATCGCCTGGTCCTGAAGCAATGTCTTCGCAACGTCGACGCCATCGCGTGCGTTTCCGACGCTACGCGTCTCCGCTTGGAGCAGTACTCATCGGACGCCGTATCGCAAAAAGGGGTCCGGATCTATAACTGCGTTGAGGGGCAGTCAGCCTGCGCTACGCAGTCACCCCTCCCCAACTGGCGGGGCGAGCCATTTCTGCTTTGTGTCGCGCAGCATCGCCGTAACAAGAATCTTTCACTGCTGATTCGGACCTTCGATCGGCTCCTTCGTTCTGGACAGGTCGCTTCAAATATGAAGCTCATCATCCTCGGAATTCCTGCTCAGGAAACTCACAATATCCACAGTCTGGTGTCGAGCCTGAGCCTTGACCGGAGTATTTGCTTTCTTGAAGGGCTGTCTGAAGCAGGGCTGCAATGGTGCTACACGCGGTGTGAAGCCGTCGTAGCTCCCTCTTTGACTGAAGGGTTCGGGCTGCCAGTTGCTGAAGGGCTTCTTGCTGGCTGTCGGATTGTTTGTTCGGACATACCGGCGCATCGGGAAGTAGGCGATGGTCAATGCCGGTTTGTGGCATTGGGGCGAGACGCGGAGATGACGCTCGCAAAGGCTATTGTGGAGGTTCTCAAGGATCCAAAGAGAAAGCCTGTTGTTCTTCCTCAGTTCTCCGCTTCCGTTCTCGCAAAGCAGTACATCAGCCTCTATAGCAGACTCATAACGGCTGCCGTTCCCGTGGAGAATGCCAGGACCTCCGCTTCGATCAACGTGGCGAAGTCGGAAAGGCAGTCTCTATGAAGCTCAAGAATCGCATATTCGCGCTGCCCTGCGGAAAGGAGGAAAAATGAGCACAAATGAATCCGTTACACCGCGTCTCTATACCGAAACTCTCGCGGCTTCTCATCCAGAATCGCGCGCGATGTCAATCCGCCTGTTTCAGAGCATCTCGGCAGCGATCGAGATGGTGGCCGACTTTCTGACTTGCGCCCTCGGCATTTTTGCGGCTTACCTTCCTGACCCTTCGCTATACATTGGCAGCCAAATTCAATATCCATTGCGCGAAGCCTCGGCTGTGAGTTTCGCTGTCTCTTTATTTGCGGTGCTTCTTCTACACAAGAACGGAGCGTATCAGGGGAGCAGCGGCCTGCTCCAGATTCGGGAAACGGAACGCGCGATTCGCATCCCTGTTCAGTCCCTGCTCGTCATGCTTCCATTCAGCCTTCTCTTGAATCTGAAATTCTCCAGGGTGGGTTTTCCTGTTGCGCTCGTCCTGATTCCAGTCTTGCTGATCCTGCAAAAGCATGCATTCGTTGCGGTCATCCGCGCACTGCACGCAAGGGGATGCGGCGTTGACCGAGTGATCGTGTACGGGATAGGGGACACAGGCAAACGTATCCTCTCGGCTCTTTCTCATTCAGTCAGGCTGGGACTCGATCCAATAGCAGTGATCACGCATGATGATTCCCTGGATGGAGAATGCATGCCTGAGATGGGATACCGCCGGCGCCGTTCTGTTCCGGTGCAGCGTGGGCCCATCACATCCGCATTACTGAACTCCTGTCAGTGCAGCACCCTCGTCATGGCGCTTCCGAACCTCTCCTCGGAGCAAATCGCCACCGCCGTGGATGCGGCAAAGCAGGTAGGATCGCGGGTCCTGTTTCTTTCCGCTATCGAACTCCAGGAACAGAAATGGACAGAGTCGATGGACATCGATGGTCTGTCGCTCACCCCTATGCTTGAGTCGTTCGAGCGCGGGCCCTACTCAATCGCAAAGCGCATTGTGGACTTGATCGGGTCCTCGTTGTTATTGCTCTTATTCGCTCCTCCTTTATTCCTCATTGCACTCTTAGTGAAGCTCGACTCGCCTGGTCCCGCACTCTTCGTTCAGGAGAGAGTAGGCCGCAACGGAGCGATCTTCAAGATGTACAAATTTCGTTCGATGCACAAAGGCACGCCGCGATATGAGTTTTCGCCGACTACGCCATTCGATCCACGAATAACCAGGATTGGCAGGCTTCTCAGGAGGACCAGCCTGGATGAATTGCCCCAGTTAATGAACGTCTTTTTGGGAGATATGTCCCTGGTCGGGCCGAGGCCGGAGATGCCCTTCATCGTGCAAACCTATACCTCCGAGCAGCGGCAACGACTCCAGGTAGCACCCGGAATCACGGGTCTGTGGCAACTGAGCGCGGACAGAGCATTCCTTATCCACGAGAACATCCAGTATGACCTCTACTACCTCCGCAACCGCGGCTTCTTTATGGATATCGCGATTCTGATTCACACGTTGCTCTTTGCAATGCGGGGTGGGATATGACGGATGCTCAACGAAGCTCGACGCGATATCGGCTATCCCTGTTCCCGACACAATGTGGCACATGTGACGGCTGTGGTCCTGGTTGTCGCCCACGCGATTCTCGTTGCACAGTAACGGTCACTTACCATATCCGTCTGCGAGGAAATCAATGAGTGTCGCAATCATCACCGGATCGTCTGGATTAGTTGGGTCGGAAGCGGCTGCTTACTTCACAGCTCTCGGATTCGACGTGGTGGGGATCGATAATGGCATGCGGGAGGTGTTTTTTGGCCAGTCCGCCTCCACGCAGTGGATGACGGACAAGCTGAAGAAAGATCTGCGGGGCTATACACATTACGACGTGGATATCCGCGATGCATCTGCAATAAACCGTGTTTTCGCTAAGTATTCCACGAATATCGAACTGGTCATACATGCTGCGGCGCAGCCGTCGCACGATTGGGCAGCCAGCGATCCCATCACGGACTTTACCGTCAATGCAAACGGTACGTCCGTACTCCTTGAAGCAACACGGAATCATGCTCCTGAAGCGGTATTCATCTTCATGTCGACGAATAAAGTCTATGGAGATCGGCCCAATCTCTTGCCTCTCGTGGAACTGGATACCCGTTGGGAAATTGATTCGGGGCATGAATATGTTGGTGGAATCCCGGAGAGCATGTCAATTGACGGAACGCTGCATAGCCTATTCGGCGCGTCAAAGGTAGCCGCAGATACGCTTGTTCAGGAATATGGCCGTTACTTTGGCATGAGGACAGCATGTTTTCGTGGTGGATGTCTGACGGGGCCAAACCACTCGGGAACTCAACTTCACGGGTTCCTCGCCTATCTGATGAAATGTGCCGTCGTGGGCACGCCGTATACGATCTTCGGCTACAAGCGAAAACAGGTTCGCGACAACATCCATAGCGCCGACCTGATTCAGGCATTTCATCAGTTTTTTAAGAACCCACGTTGCGGAGCGACTTATAACATCGGCGGTGGCCGCTTTAGCAACTGTTCAATGCTGGAGGCTGTAAAGCTCTGCGAAACCATCACCGGCAACGAGCTGAATTACACCTATGTTGACGAGAACCGCAGGGGCGATCACGTCTGGTGGATCAGTGATCTGTCCCGTTTCAAAGCTGATTATCCGGATTGGTCCTTGCGCTTCGGCGTTCCGGAAATTCTGCGGCAAATCTATGAGCTGAACGCAGAGCGTTGGGGGGCGGGATGCTTAATCTAGGGAAGAAAAATATCCTTGGGATATTGATCGATGCGGTGGATTACGAGGCCGCCATCTCTTTCGTGTTCGAGTGTGCTGGAAAAAACCGCGGAGCGATGATTTCCGCTCTTGCCGTTCACGGCGTTATGACGGGCGTGTTGGATCCGGAGCACAAGTTCCGCTTGAATGGTTTCGACCTGCTTGTTCCCGACGGTCAACCAGTCCGCTGGGTGATGAATTGGCTGTATGGGACTGAGATGCGCGACCGGGTTTATGGGCCTGAACTGATGCGACGAATCTGCGAGCGAGCAGCGAGCGAAGGCACTTCAATTTACCTGTATGGGAGCACAAAACCGGTCGTCACGTCGTTAGCTGAATCCCTCACGAGAATGTTCCCCGGAATCAACATTGTTGGCGCCGAGCCCTCCGCGTTTCGCAAGCTGAATCCAGATGAAAAAGTTGCTCTCCAGCAGCGGATTCAGTCATCGGGCGCTTCCATTGTCTTTGTTGGGCTGGGCTGTCCCCGACAGGAGATTTTCGCCTACGAATTACGTGGAAGTCTCTCAGTTCCCGTGCTGGCGGTCGGCGCTGCTTTCCCACTCTTAGCCGGGGTGCTGCCTCAGGCCCCGCCGTGGATGCAGCGCCTCGGATTGGAATGGCTATTCCGTCTCCTTGCCGAGCCACGTAGATTGTGGCGCCGCTATCTTTACCTGAATCCCGCATATCTCGTTCTTGTCACCTTGCAGCGCTTTGGTCTGAGGCATTTCTCTCCTCAAGGCCGCCCACCGGCCACTGAAGTCTTGGTTGGCTAACGTGTCTCTTGAAATCAACTCAGAGAGGAAGTATGTCCTTCCTTAGACCGACTAACACCCCGGATGAAACTGAGCGTCTTATTCACAATGCATGGGCGATCAAATATCGAGCACTGAAACTATGACTTCTGTGTGTATTCAACGAATCGCGACCGCCACCCCTCCCCATGATGTGCATGCGGCGTTTAGCGAATATGCATCGGGGATGCTCTACGATCCGCGTGCGCGATCCGTTCTTAATCACATGGTCCAACGTGCGGGTATTAACCATCGATACTCATACGTTCAGGCCGGAAGCGGGAATACATCGGATTCGCTTGATGGAGAGAACCTCTTTCTCTCAGGAAACTTTTCGACAACTGAAAAGCGAATGAAGCTGTTCGAACATTTTGCTCCACATCTTCAGCGGTGCGTCTTGGATCGCCTCGCTCTCAGCGCAAAGGAACGCTCTAGTATTCAGCACGATGCGCCAGGTCATTCGGACCGGGACTCACTGCGGAGACGATGAAATTCCATGTCCTTTGAATCCGCACTTGCTGACACGACGAAAAACAGTGAGCTGAAGAAGCCCTCCGACTTCCGTCCGCGCGCCCAGCTTTCCGAATGGATGGACGAACCTTGCTCGTACTCTGATCTTCGCGAGTGCCTTCACGATCTCGCGCAAGTCAACCGCATTACGCTCGCGTATCGTCCCACACTCCAGTGGTTGCAGCAGGTTGTGCGGCAATCGCGTGCGATGCGCCCATTGCACATCGTCGATGTGGGTTGCGGCGGGGGCGACATGCTGCGCCGGATTGAGCATTGGGCTGTGCGCAAACGGATATCCGTTCGGCTCACAGGAATTGATTTGAACCCCCTGGCTGTTCGCGTTGCACGAGAGTTCACTCCGATCGACAGCAGAATTCGATGGATCGCTGGAAAAATGGATTCGATCGACACAGCATCCGATCCCGTGGATCTCGTCATTTGTTCTCTGTTCACTCACCATCTTGCAGATGACGAAATCGTGCGCGTTCTCGCCTGGATGGAGAGCGTAGCGCGCCGAGGCTGGTTTATCAATGATCTCTACCGGAGCCGGGTCTCCTATGTCGGATTCAAGGCGCTGGCTATGGCGGCGCGCTGGCACCATTTGGTACGTCGCGATGGGCCGGTTTCCATCCTCAGGGCATTTCTGCCGTCAGACTGGAGACGGTATGCAGAGGCTTCTGGCCTTCCCGCAGGCTCCGTTCATATCGATATTCGCTGGCCTGCGCGCCTTTGCGTTGCAAGGATAAAAGAGCCATGATCACGTCGCTTTATCATGATGCCTTGATCATTGGAGGTGGTCCAGCCGGATCAACCCTCGCCATTGCTCTTGCTAACGCCGGACGACAGGTGGTTCTGATTGAGAGGAGTGAACGGCCGCAACATAAAGTCTGCGGAGAATTTCTGAGCCCTGAAAGCCTGCCTCTTCTTCGCCACCACGGCATCCATCCAGAGCAGCTTGGAGCGCAGACGATCCACTCCGTTCGGGTGGCTGCTCGGGATGTTTTAGCGGAGGTTCTCCTGCCGGCTCCGGCGCTTTCGCTAACTCGGCAAGTCCTGGATGAAGCGCTTCTGCGACGAGCACAAAAGTCAGGGGTGAGCCTGCTGCGCGGCTACACGGCGGAGAGCCTGTCACATCAACCTGGACGAGAAACTTCTGATCTCTGGTGGGCTCAGATAACAGACAGCACACACACCTCCATCTCGATTCAAGCCGCAGATGCATTTCTTGCTACGGGCAAGCATGACCTCCGCGGCTGGTCGCGCTCTCCCAAGGGGACTCAGAGCGGACTGATTGCTCTCAAGATGTATTTCACCCTCTCGCCGGAGCAGCAGGCGAAATTGGCCGGCTATGTGGAGATCATCCTTTACGAGGGAGGATACGCGGGGCTGCAGATGGTGGAGGGAGGCTGCGCCAACCTCTGCGCGCTCATCACGCGGGAAAAGCTGCAGTCGCTCGAAGGTCGCTGGGATCATCTGCTCGATCACATGCAGACGCACTCTGCTCATCTTGCCTGCCGTCTGAGGGGAGCCGTGCCCATCCTCGAGCGCCCGATGGCGATCTCTTCAATTCCGTATGGCTACTGCGCGGAAGGATCCACGAATGATCCCTCGCCCTGGCGCCTGGGAGATCAGGCCGCTGTTATTCCATCGTTCAGCGGCGACGGAATGGCGCTCGCGCTTTATACAGCCTATCGGGCGGCTCAGCTTTATCTTGAAGGATCCACTCCAGCCGCTTTTCATCAGGAAGTGCGCAACCAATTCGAGCGTCGGCTCTACTTTGGGACGATACTTTCGCGTCTGCTCATTGCTATTCCATCGCTCGCACAAGCTGTCAGGCTGTGGCCCTCCGTCCTGTCGGAAATATTCACGGTCACGCGTGTGCCGGACGCAGCGATACGGGCCGCAAGTCCTTAAGCTCTTTCGTTGTTTTTCTTCAGTCAAATCATGCTCGTTCCATCTGTTCCGGAGTATTCGTATGCGATTGCTTGCTTTCGCCGTGCTTGTCTTTACAGTCAGTCCAACACCATTCAACGCTCAGGCATCTTCCATTCTCGGTGATTGGGGAGAGCCAACAGGCTCGATCGTCCGGATCGAGAGATGTTCCAGTGACATCTGCCTCCAGCTCATAGATCTGAGTCCGAATGCTCCCATCTCAACTGATGTTCATAATCCCGACCCCGCTCAGCGGCATCGCGCTCTCTGTGGTCTTGAAATCGGTCGCCAGTTTCATTTCACTGATCCAACTCATGCTTCAGGTGGAACGTTATATGATCCAAAATCTGGAAACACGTATAGTGGCGCAATGGCAGTCGAAGGGGACATCCTGAAGCTTCGTGGTTACATTGGGATGCCCATCTTCGGCAAAACGGAGATCTGGCGGCGCGTTACGGTGAAAGTTCCATCCTGCATCGACACAAGAACGCACTGACTGTTTGGCCTTATTGCGAAACAATGCTTTACGCGAGCGACGGTCGCGCTGAGGCCTCGGTATATTCAGATGATTTCGCACTCCTGAATCGGCTACGCTATTTTTGTTCTTGTCGCACTTAATATTCGATCTTCAGTGAGAATTGAATTTGGCGAGAATCGTTCGCCGTTCGGTTGATTTCACCAAAGCCTGTTCCAACGATGGTGTTTGATGGCAAGCCCATATTCACGATGTTGAACAGATTGAAGAACTCGGCCCTGAACTGTACATTGGTCAGCTCTGTACCTGCCTTGCGGCGGCCTACTGGCGTGTCCTTCACCAACGAGAAGTCATAATCGTAGAACGCCGGTCCCCGGAATGTATCCCGGCCGAGAGTTCCGAAGCGACCCTGGTTGGGTCCAGTACCTCCCGGCAAGTCTATTGGTATTGAGAAAAATGAAGCGTTGTCCAATCCGCGCCCGAAATAATCTTCTCTGTCTGCGCGCGCAGTGGACAGGGCTGGCTTGGCTATCAGGTCAGGCCGATCCGCGTTTGCGGACCCTACACCGGTTTGCTGGATTCCCGAATAGACCGTGAAGGGCGTTCCACCAGAAAGAGTTGAGATGCTTATGAGCTGCCATCCGTGTACAAGCTTGTCGCTCACATGACTGAATGGACTGATCGCATACACCGGGAGATCTTGCGTAAGACTCAGCGAGAAGGAATTCGTTGTGTCGAAGGTCGACGGACCTCGCTCTGAATGAGTATCGAAAGGGTTTTGTGGCGCTGCTTCGGAAATCGCTCCGACTGAGCTAGTGGCGGATGTTCCGTTTACACTGCTGGTGTCGTCGATCGACTTGGACCACGTGTAGTTGGCCTGGAGCGCAGGTCCACCGTGTGGAGTTTGGCCTTGAACAGAGAACTGAAGCGCATTGTATGAGGAGTGAGAAGTAGCCGTCATTTCAGTCTCTGTCCCAAACCCACCAATGGCCAAACCGCTGGAATTGAATTGAGTATACGGAGCGAATTCTGCTGTTGCTCCTGGATAGGCATTAGGGAAAGCGGTGCGCGGCAGTTTATATGCGGTAGTGCTCACGTAGTTACCGGAGACAGTTATTTGACCGATTGATTGCTCTAATCCAAACGACCAGGTTCCGAGAGCCGCATTGCCAAAATCTTTTCTGATAGCTGAAACGTTGAATGGTGTGGTTTCTCCCTCGGATACATCGGCAATGTCGCTCTCCAGCCGCTCTATATCGACTTGAGTGTTGTGGGGAACATCGTTGGTTCTTCTGCCCGCGAAAATGTTTGTGCCGTCAGGCGTATAGACAGGCGGTAACTGTTGCGGAGTGAATTGAAAGCCATAGGGAACGAATGCCGCAGGCCCCGCGGTCACTCGAGGAGAAAATACGAAAGGAAGGTTGCCAGTCTGCAGGCTGTCCTGCCAGAGGTTGGGTGGAATAGTTGTCAGGGCTGCGCCGATATGAATTTGGAGGCTTCTTTTCAATTGATAGTTGATCGAAGCGCGTGGTCCCCAGTTGTTCATCCAGGTCCGATAGCGCGGTTCCGGATTGATGAGGTATACCTGACCGCCATTCGGAGAAGGGAAGAATCCGGAGGTGCGATTTCCCCGTTCCGCCATTGGCGTATAGATCTCATATCGAATCCCGTATTCAATAGACAAACGGCTCGTTACTTTCCAGGTGTCCTGCACATAAAGCGCGATTGCTTTTCGCGTATTTGCGGCGGGGCCGATATTGGGGCCATTCGAGAAATAGGAGGGTGCTACTGCGCGCGTATAAGCAAACGCACTGCCCGTGAGCAAAGCCGAAAGGGTGTCAGGAAGCGGATCTCCAACATGTATATCGTGAGAGCCGCTTGCTGACTTGATTTCGACTGGAGAGTATGCTGTTCCACCGCCGAAATCATATTCGCCATTGGGGCTGCTTCCATAGTATCCAGCGTTCAGAACCAACCGAAAGTCGGCGCCGGATTTTAAGGTGTGGGAGTGAATGATCCGGATGATATTTTCACGGGCCTGGAATAGATTCCCATAGTCTCTGGTAACCGTTCCCCCAGGGGCGTTGAACGGCTCAAAGAGTGAGTCATTGAATTTCACCGCAGGATCGGTAAGATCGGGCGCCGGGAATGAAGGTGTCGTTCGTGTGGCACTCAGGGACGACTCAAACGTAAGTCGTGGCGACGCAGTATGCAGCCAGGTTAGGACGCCATTGCGCTGGTGGTCGACGTATTCCACACCAAAGCTCGGGTCAATCACGGTCTGATCGGGATTCGTCGTTGGACCGGTGAGATTATCGAGGGAAAAGCGTCCCATGAAGCGATCCTTGGTGCCCAACTGAAAATCGAGCCTTCCGGAGAACTGGTCGGCGTTGGTAACAACCTCCGATGAGGTTGCGTATGTGTTCACGCCGAATGTACCAACCGGATAATTGGGCGACGGATAGCGTGCAAGTATCGCGCTGATGGAAGTATTTACGGGGACAAAGAGCGTGTCACCTTCAAACGCGGTCGTATCCGTGCCCAGCTTTTGATTTGCAGTTGGAACCGAGAGAATTTGCGTCGTCCCAAGAACCTGCCGGAAACCTTGATATTCGATGAAATAGAAGATAGGTCTGTCTGCGCCGAGCCACCTTGAGGGGAGAAGAGGACCACCATTCGTGAATCCAAATTCGTTCCTCCTGAAAGGTGGAATACGTCCTGGGCTCACGGGAGAAGGATGGTCGAAGTAATTTCGAGCGTCCAAGGCCGAGTTTCGCAAAAATTCAAAAAATGACCCGTGGAGACTGTTCAGTCCGCTGCGAGTGAGAATGTTAGTGTATCCGGATGCTCCGTTCCCGATTTCCGCTGGCATGACGCCAGCGGATGAATGCAACTCTGAGATGGCATCCACGTTAAAGTTGGTAAACGTGCCACCGCCCATCGCAGGATCGGTTATGTCTGCCCCGTCCAGCCCGAAGGTTGCTTCGACTCCGCGCTGCCCATTGATGGCAAACTGCTGTGTAAAATTCGACGCGCCGTTAGAATCGCTGGCGGTTCCTGCGGCGAGAAGCAGAATTTGGCTGAAATCCCGCTTATTGAGGGGAATTTCGTTAACTCCCTTATTGGTGAGTTGATCTGTATCCGTTGTTTTTCCAGCTTCCGAACCGGCAATCTCGACTGAGCCGTCGCGTCCCAGGAGGAGTGTCACGTCCGAGGCGGTCGAGGAAACCGATACTTTGGTGATGCTGTGGTAAAGATGGCCGCCGGAATTAACTGTCAGAGAGTAGACCCCCGGCTGCAGATTCCGGAACGAAAAAGTGCCGTCCGATTTCACGGGTGCCGAGTAGTGCTTCGCGTCTGACTCCAACAGGACTGCCCCATCCCTGACGGACGAGATTCCATCTTTACGCAGCGTCCCTGCCCAGTTCGCAACTGGGGCTTGCGCCCACATGTCACAGCTAAGAAAATTCCCTGTGCTCAAGATCGCCATGATGCAGAGGAAGATTGGCAGTCCACCGCCAATCTTGAATGAGCCGATCGTTACTGACATTGGATCGTGTGCCCGCTTTCACTTCCGGAAGAATCTTCGACTGTGACTCTACGGATATGGGTAAACACGGATAAGGCCCATCGGGTAGTAATGCGATAGGCATCGGGAAACGCCCCTATCTTTCAATTACTTAGGCACGCCATGTAGCGACAGAAGGGGATGTATGATACTCCGTTGGAGAACATCCTTGTGGAATAATGATGGACTGATGCTGGTCGGTCGATTTTGCCGCAATCCCAGGTGTCGCGGAATCCGCGCCTCGGAGCGACAAGATACGAAAGGCGCGGAGCAATAGCGCCGAGAAGCAAAAGAAACGTAGAGTTCACCATGCTGCAGTCTCCACAAACCGAAAATGAGGCGAATTGGGCCAAATCTCCGCCGAGTGTCGCGGCGGTTCGCGAGCAGTTGAAGCGGCTCCTTGCCCACCCCTTGTTCACGAACAGCAAGCGCTACCCGGTGCTTCTGGCATATACCGTGGAGAAGACGTTACTTGGCCATGCGCATGAATTGAAGGAACGGACAATCGGCGTTGAAGCCTTCGGCCGTGAGCCAAGCTACGACGTGAATCTTGACCCGGTTGTCCGCACAACCGCGGCTGAAGTACGCAAAAGGCTGATCCAGTACTACTACAACACGGACCACACGGGAGAGCTTGTGATTGAGCTCCTGGTCGGCTCTTATGTCCCTATATTCCGGGATCCGGTTATCTTAAAGACGGCTCTGCTTCCAGAAGCGGTGAACTCGGAGAACAGCGATATCGCTTCCCAGGATTCCCTGGACTCCGAAATCGTCCCGGTGAAGAACTCGCATCCGTGGACGCTGTTTGCTGCCTGCTTATTGATTGCCCTTCTGGTCGGCTTTGGGGCGGGACGCATTCGGCTTCCGGGACGACCAACAAATATGGAACGCTTTTGGGAGCCTATTACGGCCACCTCAAGCAGAGTCACATACTGCCTGGGACAACCCGTTGATGCGGTTGATCGGAATCGCACGACGCCCAACGGGATGCCGCTCTATGGCAGCCTTCATGTTTCGGACGTGATCACGTTAGCGCGGTCCGTTGTTCCTCTTGTTCCTAAGAACGGCGCATTTCGCGTAGTCTCCGATTCAGACATCGGTTTTACCCAACTCCGCGAAGGTCCGTTTGTCCTCATTGGCGCGTTTGACAACGTTTGGACGATGCGGATTACCCAGGATTTGCCATTCGGTTTTGAGGTTGACTCACAGGTGCGGAAGGTCGTAGATCGCAAGAGCGCGCAAAAGCGATTTTGGACCCTCGAATGGCAGGTTCCATATACCAAGCTGGCGAAGGACTACGCCATCGTTGCGAGGATTCACGACAACGTCACTGGCCAGCCGGTCATTATTCTCGCGGGAATTCTAGGCGAAGGAACCGAAGCGGCCAGTGAGGTCGTCTCCAATCCAACGTATTTAAATGCAATGCTGGAAAAAGCGCCGAAGAATTGGACCGAGCTCAATCTGGAGGCCGTGATAGAGACAAATGTCGTTGACGACCACGCGGGCCCTCCGACCGTCCTCGCCGTCGAGACGTGGTGAGAGAGCGGATTCCCTGAACATCCGTATCATACGTAGTGCAAAACGGTCTCTTTAATTGAGAATGTATCCAACTGAAAAATAAATTAGATAGCGGTATCAGGCATAAGGCTGCTACACGATGTAGCTTCACGAAATGTTCCAGGCAAGCCTAGTGTTGGACCGGGGGTACAACCTGCGAGTACTTCGCAGGTTTCGTCACGCGCCGGAGGGAACTCTCGTGAAATACACTTTGGGGTTGGTCGTGTTGGCTACCTGTTTTTCATTGCCGATGCTTGCTGCAAAGAATTCGGAGGGGTTCTTCCTCCCGACGGATGTACGCGTCGGTGATATTCAAATACCGCAAGGGCCCTGCAGAATGACCTGGACAGACCCGGCCGGAACGCAAGTCCAGCTAACCATTCAAGTGAACAGGCGGGATCCAATCACTCTCGCTGCCCGAATGGTTGAGGTAAAGCACTCAAAATCCGGCATCACAACCTTTGTCGATAACGGGGTTACCTACCTGCAGGATTTTCACACGACAGATCACACATTCATCTTGATCGGGACGCCGCGTAGAGCGAGATAGCGCGGCTGAAGCCAGGGATGCTGCCGGGAGACTCGTATGATACATCCTCGATCAGTGCCGCTCTTACATCCTCATCTTATAGATTCAAGGCTATTTAAGCAGTAGTCCAGCACTCCATACCCGTTGAGGCTTCTCTGGTCCGCGCCAACCGTTTGATTCTGCAATTGCTCGCACCCTTTTCTAGTTACCAGCTCATTCTTTGACAAGAGCCACGGCATACTGAGGGCGCGCCAGGAGAAATATGCAGATTCGCAAGCGTCTTCCCATAACTCTCGCAGCCATTGCACTCTTCTTCGGCGCCCACTGCCTTGCCGCCCAGCAAACAGAGCGGCCTTGGATGAACGCGAAACTTTCCCCTGAAGAACGAGCCGAATTGGTGCTCAAGCAACTTACGCTCGACGAAAAACTGTCCTTGGTGCACGGAAATGGAATGGCGCATGAACCGCAATGGACCATGCCACTGACCCATCTCACAAACGGGGGCGCGGGCTACGTTGAAGGAATCGATCGACTCGGTATCCCGCCTCTGATCATTTCAGATGCGGGTTACGGAGTACGGTCGAGTGGCGCGAGCGGGCGGTATTCGACCGCTATGCCTTCCAATCTCGGTGCAGCTTCTAGCTGGGATCTGGAGTCTGCTTGTGCATTTGGCCAAGTGATTGGCGGCGAACTCCGGGCACAAGGATTCGATATGACCCTGGGAGGCGGACTGAACCTCACTCGCGAACCGAGAAACGGACGTACCTTCGAATATGCCGGCGAGGATCCGCTCCTTGCCGGCACGGTTGTCGGAAACATGATGAAGTGCGAGCAAGCCCAGCATGTCGTTGGCGACATCAAGCACTATGCGGTGAACGATCAGGAGACCGGACGTTTCGTTGTGAATTCCATCATCTCGAAACGGGCGATGCAGGAGTCCGATCTGCTGGCATTTCATATAGCGTTGTCGATCGGCAGCCCAGGGGCAGTGATGTGCTCGTACAACCGAATCAATGGAGACTATGGCTGCGAAAACTCGTACACCCTCAAGGATGTGCTCAAAAAGGAGTGGGGCTATAGAGGCTTTGTCATTTCAGATTGGGGCGGGACGCACAGCACGGAAAAGGCATCCGCGGCGGGACTCGATCAGGAGCAGCCAATGGCCGACTATTTTGGACCAAAGCTGAAAGCGGCGGTGGAAGCAGGGAAAGTACCCCTTTCGGAGATCGATGACCATGCGCGCAGAGTCCTATATGCGGAGTTCCTCTCTGGAATAGTCGACAATCCTCCTGAGATGGGTGTCGTTGACGTCGAACGAGGACTTGAGGTTGCGCAGCATATTGAAGAAAAGAGCATTGTTCTGCTGAAGAGCAATCAGGCAGTATTGCCGATCGATCCGTCTCGGGTTCACAGCATTGCGATCATCGGAGGTCATGCGGATGTCGGAATGCTTTCCGGAGGCGGTTCGGCACAAGTAGATCCACCGGCAGGAAATGCCATCATGGCTCCCGGCAAAGGCGCAACGCACTGGCAGGATCATATCTGGTTTCCGACCTCTCCACTAAAAGCACTGCAAACAAAGTTGCCGAATACAAAGATCAACTTTGATTCCGGAACAGATGTACAGCAGGCGGCGAATCTTGCCAGAAACTCCGATCTCGTAATCGTCTTTGCATACCAGTGGCTATCCGAAGGCATGGACCTGCCTAACCTCTCGCTTCCCGACAACCAGGATGCGCTGATCGAGCAGGTAGCAACTGCGAACCCCCGGACTATCGTTGTGCTTGAAACCGGTACCGCAGTCACCATGCCATGGATCGACAAGGTTGCCGGTGTCGTTGAGGCTTGGTATGCAGGCAGTGCGGGACACAAAGCGTTGGCAAACGTGCTCGTGGGCGACGTCAATCCATCCGGCAAGCTTGCCATGACATTCCCCAAAAGTGAGTCGGACCTTCCGCGCCCTGTTATTCCGACTCTCCCGGCTGACGCTGAAGGGCAGGGAAACGATTCTGTGAACTCCGGCACGCGCGTTTCCAGCTATGCCGTGCACTACGATGAAGGCCCGGAAGTCGGCTACAAATGGTACGAGGCTCAACACAAGCAGCCGTTGTTTCCCTTCGGATTTGGCCTGTCGTATACGTCCTATACATACTCTGGCTTAACCGTTGATTCTTCCGCGAAGGCTGCCCGTTTCACCGTCAAGAATAGTGGCAGGCGCGCAGGCACAGAGATCGCGCAAGTGTACGCAACGCTCCCTGAAGGGTCGGACGAGCACTTCAAACGCCTGGTCGGATGGAAGCGGGTTACACTCGCACCCGGCGAGTCGCAAAGTATCACGGTTCCAATTGATCCTCGGGTATTGCAGACTTTCGACGATTCGACAAACGCGTGGAACTTCGCGGCGGGCGAATACGAGGTTGTCGTTGGATCTTCCTCGGATAACACTCCCTTGAAAGCAAGCCTTCGGGTGCAGTAAGGTTCACGTCCCGGAACCCGGCATTCTGTTATTAACCGGAGAGATTTGCCATGCATCCATTCCGTAGATTGGCGTTGTTGACATGTACCGTTCTGTTTCTGATCTCGCCCGTGATGGGTCAGGTCAGCGGCACAATTGACCTCCACATCGCCTCTAAGGTGCCCAGGAAAATCAGCCGGATATCAGCCCAGGAATAAGGAGCCGTTCAAGTGAGCAACACATCAGATTTGGATCTGACCAAGGATGCAGTTCGAGTGGATAGAACAAGCAGCGGCAAAGAACATTTCGAGGTGCTCGATGGCCTGAGAGGAAGCGCGGCATTTCTCATTGTCATCTTCCACCTGTTCAACTATTCGTTTGGCTGGGACAATGCGCTGAGCCTGGTGCGCCACGCATACCTGGCAGTCGATTTCTTCTTCGGGCTATCCGGCTTTGTCGTAGCGTATGCGTATGATGACCGTTGGACTCGGATGTCGATCCCCCAATTCTTTCGCATCCGGCTCATCCGGCTTCATCCCCTCGTGCTCCTGGGTGCGACTCTGGGTCTTCTGGGCTATATCTTCGATCCTTTCGGCAAGGCAATCAATCACACTCCCGCTCCGATGCTTCTGCTGGCCTACCTGACCTCGCTGCTGCTGTTGCCTTCACCGCCGGTCGGGGGACGGCACAACGAAACTCAGGCACTCAATGGACCAGCATGGTCACTTATGCAGGAGTATTTGGGAAACATCGCATACGCCCTGATTCTTCGCCGGCTCCGTGCCGTTACCCTGGGAATCATTTTCGCGGTATCGGGACTGCTTCTCATCTGGGTTGCAAATGTGAGAGGCTCGCTCGATGGAGGCTGGGGATATACAGAGATATGGATGGCTCCTCTGCGGTTGACGGTCTCCTTTGTCATGGGGCTTTGGCTGTATCGCATTCAATCTCGGATTCGCCATCCAAAGATTGGGCTTCTGGTTCTCTCGATAGTTCTTATCGTGGTCTTCCAGATGCCCAAATTTCCCAGCGTGAACGGCTTTTCTCTCAATGGGCTCTACGACGTGGCGTGCGTGCTCTTTATCTTTCCTCTCATTATTCTTTGTGGCGCGCACTCGAAAGCCGGCGCTGGCATGATGCGGCTTTGCAAGCTCAGCGGTAGGCTCTCGTACCCTCTCTACATTACCCACATTCCGTTCGTATATGTCATTTCAAACTTCGCGGGGACCAGACATCCGGGCAAGCTCGTACTGCTCGCCTGGATCTTCGTGGTGCTGCCACTCGCAATCACCGTTGCATGGCTTGCACTGAAGTATTTCGATGAGCCTGTTCGCGCTTGGCTCACGCGCCGTTACGGCATCAAGCGGGCAATCGTATAACCACCCGCCGAGTGGTCTATGGTTCCATGATGAGGGTGATCGAAAGGCTTGTATGCCTTGCGGGGCAATTTCGGTACTTATGACTTTCTTCACGATGCACTCAGAGACATAGGAATCGATTCGATTTGGGAGGACAGAAAAGATGGTATCGAAGAGATGTTGTGCAATTGCCCTGCTTGGGGCGTTATTTTCGATAGGTAGCTGCCTTGTAGCGAAAGCGCAAACCAGCCCGTTCAGCACCGGGGCGAAGCAGCAGGCCGAGGCTCTGCTGAAACAGATGACGCTGGATGAGAAATTAGGCCAGCTCAATGAGTCGTCTGGACTGGTGATACCTGGTCTCGCAACAGAGAAGCCGGATGATCTGATCGAGAGAGGTGGCGTAGGCTCGATTCTCTGGCAGATGGATGTGAAGGAGATTAATCGTCTGCAGCGCATCGCAGTGGAAAAATCCCGCCTGCATATTCCCATTCTCTTTGGCTTCGACGTGATCCACGGATACCGCACTGTATTTCCCGTCCCGCTGGCGATGGCGTCCTCCTGGGATCCCTCGGTCGAGGAGCAGGCACAGCATCTCGCTGCGCAGGATGCGCGTGCTGCGGGCATTGAATGGACATTCACGCCAATGGTTGACATAGCGCGGGATGCTAGATGGGGACGCATCGTGGAAGGTGCTGGAGAAGATCCAGTCCTCGGCTCTGCGATGGCGCAGGCGCAGGTTCGTGGATTTCAAGGAACGAAGATCGGACCGGACAGTGTGCTGGTATGCGTGAAGCATTTTGCAGGTTATGGCGCGGCGGATGGCGGACGTGACTATGACTCGTCGTATGTTCCGGAAGAGCTGCTGCAGAATGTTTACCTGAAGCCCTTTCATGCAGCGGTTGAGGCCGGAGCAGGTGGCTTTATGAGTGCATACATGGACTTGAACGATGTGCCCGCAAGCGGAAATCATTGGCTCCTGACCGACGTGTTGCGCAAGGAATGGGGCTTCCAGGGCATCGTGCTTTCCGACGCTTTTGCTGTAGGAAGTCTTGTGACACATGGCTACGCGCGTGACGGGGAGGATGCGGCCTACAAGGCCATTAGCGCGGGCTTGAACATGGATATGGCGAGTCTGACTTACACGCACAATCTCCTGAAAGTGGTGAAAGAGGGCAAGGTCAGCGAGGCCTACATTGACCAGATGGTACTGCCGATTCTCGAAGCCAAATATGATCTTGGGCTTTTCAACCATCCCTACGTCGATGAGTTGAAGGTCGACAGCGTCCTGAACAGGCCGGAAGGTCTCGCCTTGGAACGCAAGTTGGCGGGGCGGTCCATGGTGCTGCTTCGCAATGAGGGGCGTGTGCTTCCACTGTCCAAGGGGATAAAGAAGGTCGCTGTAATTGGCCCGTTGGCCGACGCTGCCCGCGACGTTGAGGGTGGATGGACAGTGGAAGGCCTGTTCGGAAATGGCTCCAAGAGCCATCCGGTTACCGTCCTCAACGGAATCAAGAACAAGCTTGCCTCTGATGCGCAAGTCACGCTGGTCACAGGCGCTCAACCATCCAAGGTGTACCTCGGTATGTTGGACCAGGTGACAGGCAGCAAACCGATTCCACCGCCTACTCCGCAAGAGACAGCCGACTGGATTGCAAAAGCTAAGGCTGCAGTTGAAGATGCCGATGTGGTCGTGGCTGTCTTAGGCGAGATGGCCAATATGAGCGGTGAAGCTGCATCGCGAGCTACGCTCGACCTGCCGGGTATTCAGGAGCAGATGCTGGAAGCCGTGGTTGCCACGGGCAAACCCGTTGTGCTCGTCCTTGAAAATGGACGTCCGCTTGACATCGGCTGGGCATCCGAGCATGTCCCCGCGATCCTCGAAGCCTGGTATCCGGGAACCGAGGGTGGCAACGCCGTTGCGGATGTGCTCTTTGGAGATGTGAACCCAGGTGGAAAGCTGCCCGTGAGTTGGCCGCGTGAGGCGGGTGCGGAGCCCCTTTATTACAACCATAATCTGACGCATGATCCCGAAGATCGTCCTGGTTTCAAATCACGCTACTGGGACATCGCCTCCAAGCCCCTCTATCCCTTTGGCTATGGTCTCAGCTATTCCACATTCAAATTCGCCAACCTGAGACTCAGCAAGAACAGCATGAGTGTCAGCGACACGAATGAAGTCAGCGTGGACGTCACAAACACTGGGTCTGTGTCCGGTGATGCCGTAGCTCAGATGTATATTCATCAGCGCTACGGCTCGGCCTCTCGGCCTGTCCGCGAACTCAAGGGCTTTGAGCGCATTGCGCTTCAGCCAGGTGAAACCAAAACTCTCAAATTTCGTTTAGGAACGGATCAACTCCATTATTGGAATCCCCAATCGAAAGGCTGGGTTGTGGAGCCAACCGAGTTTGACGTGTGGGCCGGAGAGGATTCAACGGCAAGCCTCCACGCGGAATTCACAACTACTCAATAAAACTCAAGCGCGCTGCGGAGCCTGGGCAGTGGCCCCGGGCTCTGCGGCGATGTTGTCCACATCAGGTGAAGTTCTTTGATGAACCGATCCGCGCTAAGCCTCACCTTTCGGGCGCTCATAAGAAGAATTAAAGGAATGACATTTCGTATGCTCAAAAAATTATTGCGCTGTGTCGTCTTTCCCTGCGTGCCGTAGCCGCGCATCGCGTCTGGCAGAAGGCTGGCTTGAAGCCCCACTGCATGGAGCAATACATGGAACGCTCTGGATCGTCTTGATCCCGTCTCGCCGCTCTTGATAGACACGCTCAATGGTATCGATTGATAGCTCCCCGCAGTGACAATCTTCTGACTTCTTCGTGACAACTTTGCTGTTTTGCCGGGCCTATGGTGGTTGAGGCTTCTGAAGAGAAGGCCAGTTTGAAATCCAGCGAGGCAGCAGGTAAACCATGAAAAAATCGGTGAGCACCACAACGCGTTCAGTCGACCGTCGTTCTTTTATGAAGACCGGTCTACTGACAGGAGGCGCAGCTGCAGTGGGCGTCGGGTTGTTAGCAAGCAAATCCTCGGCACAGGAACGCGGCAGACTCAATCCGGGCGATGCCGCCATCCTCCGGTTTCTGGCAGCCGCAGAACTGATCGAATCTGACCTTTGGACACAATATGCAGAGCTGGGTGGCATCGGCAACAACCAGCCGATTGAATTAGATCCGACTGAGTCGCTGAATCCTTACCAGAGCGCATTGTCAAATCTCGATACTGATGGCCCACAATACATTACGAGCAACACGAATGATGAAATAAGCCACGCCAACTTCATCAATGCCTATCTCGAGTCCCGCGGAGCGGAGCCGGTTAACTTCACCCAGTTTGAGACCTTGAAGGGAAGCACCGCTACAGGATCGTCGGGCAAGCCGCGGCTCACGAACCTCATGCACCTCAATGTCGACACCAGTTGGTTCGTTCGCTATCGCAGCACGACCAACCCGGATTTGGGCGCTACCTTTTCTCAAGCAATCACGCTGAACGATGTAACCACGATTCCCAGAAACAATAACGATTTCATGGGTACGGCCAACCCCAACTTTCCCGTACCCGGCAGCAACGACCATATCCAGGCGATTGCCAATTCAGCCGCCTTTCACTTTGGAATGATCGAGGCGGGCGGCACAAGTCTCTATGCAGCCATGAGCCAGAAAGTGACGGATCCAGAGGTGCTTATGATTACCCTGGGCATTGGTGGAGACGAGATCGCTCACTTCCTGGAGTGGGTTGATTTCGCGGGCAACGGCGTGCAGGCGACTGTGGCGCCGTTTACGGACAGCATATCCGGCCTGTCGTTTCCCAATTTCTTCACCAACCCGCCACTGCAGCCGCCCAGTGTCGTTCAGCCCAGCCTGATCTTTCCAGTCGCTTGCGAATTCATCGACTCCCGGCTTCCCAAGGTGTCGGTCATTCGTCCACTGACTGATAGGTTTGCGGGCGCAACGGCTGCGGTTGCAAGCCTCACCGCCGATGGATTGTTCACCGGTCAGAGCAGGCAGTTCCTGGCTACATTGCAGCAGCTCGCTTATGAGGCCGACGCTGCGATTCGCTTCTAACCCTGGTTGTTGATTTCGGTTGGGGATCTTGCGCATGCGCAAGATCCCCAATCTGTTTCCGGGACAAAATTACTCGCCGGCAGGCTGAGGCTCTTTAATCGATATTTTTTGGGATCAACCAAAAGCTGGAGGCATCATTCCACCCGATCCAATAAACTCCCAGCTAATGGCAAAGCGATTGCATACCGTTTTATCCCGAAACCAGGCGCGCCTGGTTGGCGTACAAAGCAATCGTGAAGTCTTGGGTGCGTAAATCCATGTCACCGTTCAAGACGGGAACCAGCCGCCGCGATCGATGTATCGAACGGTAGGGCAGTCGAGTTCATTTGGTGCCAATCCAATGGAGCAGCATATCGGCCTTGGCCCCAATGCAAGCACAGTGACGCTCGACATCTGGTGGCCTGCCTCCAACACGCGGCAGCATTTCACCAATGTCGCAAAGAATCAATTCATCGAAATCAAAGAGTTCACACCCAGTTACACGCCGTTGCAGCGTAAACCCTTCCGTTTGCGTGAAAGCGCGCCCGCTGCCGCGTCAATGTCGCAAAGCTCTAAGTGAGCAACCGCGTTTCATGGTAAGTTCTTCTGGAACGGTTTCGATGCAGTTGATTGAGGGTCTGAAGTATATGCGGAACAGACTTCTTGCCGGCGTATTAATGCTCGCAGGCGCTCATGCCTGGGCCGCCGAGCATCATTCTGCGCAGGGCATTCTCCTCGAAGTAAATCCGGCAGAGCGTCGAATCGTAGTCTCATGCGATGCAATTCCAGGCTACATGGAAGCGATGACCATGCCATTTACCGTGCGTGGTTCGGAAGATCTCAAAACCTTCGCGCCAGGAGCAACAGTCCGCTTCAACATGGTGGAGGCACAAAATGAGGCCTACGCAGAGCATCTGCAGGTAGTGCATGTCACCAACTTTGAAGCCGAGCCCATGGAAGCTGGCCGCCTGACCCTCCTGCGTAAAACACTGGATCCAAATGCGGCGGCAAAAGTCGTGGCTGTAGGCAAGCCGGTTCCTGACTTCGCTCTTATCGATCAGACGGAGCAGACCACCCGTCTCGCGCAATTCAAAGGGAAAGTGGTGGCCCTCATCTTTACCTATTCGCGCTGTCCGAACCCGAGCTACTGCTTCCGCTTGTCGAATAATCTGTCTCGGTTGGAACGGCGTTTTCGCACGCTTGCCGGAAAAGATTTGATCCTCATCACCATCGTGATCGATCCCGATCAGGATCGCGGCAAAGCTCTGGAGCGCTATGCAGGCACATGGAAGGCCGATCCCGCAGCATGGCACTTTCTCACCGGAACCATTCAAGACGTGCAAAACGTGGCTGAACTGTTTGGTATGAACTTCTGGAGCAGTGAAGGCGTTTCTAACGCACTCCTTCCACACGGTGGTGATTGATCGTGACGGAAAGCTGGCGGCAAACCTGGAAGGGAATCAGTTCACCGCTGGACAGCTCGGAGACATGGTGGAAACGGTTTTGCATCGCTCGTAACAAGCAGCGTCCACTGGAATGCCTCAATAAATCTACGTAGCCAGCCCGCCGCTTGAAGAAATGAATGACCATCCCGCCGCGTGCAATTCTCCTTTGGCAAATCAAGCTTCCAGTGCATACTGCTAAGAAATAGGAAAACGAGTGAGCCCAATCGACCCCACGTTGTCGAACCCGGACCTTCGCCCCACACAACTGGAAGCCCGCACTTGGAGCACATGCAACTACATCGCCCTCTGGTTCTCCATGTCCATGGAAATCACCACCTACCAGCTCGCCTCATCGCTCATCGCCAAAGGTATGGATTGGAAGCAGGCGGTCGGCACAGTCCTCCTCGGCAATCTCATCGCTCTCGTCCTCGGAGTCGTCGTAGCTCTCATCGGCTTCATCGCACCTGCGGAAACCCCAGATCCACCTTGCTCACCCCCGGATCAGGCCAGCGGCTAGTCACTACCTTCGCGCGCGTATAAAACTGCACGCCCTCCGGCCCATATATATGCAGATCGCCAAACAGCGAAGACTTCCATCCGCCAAAGCTGTAATACGCCACCGGCACAGGAATTGGCACATTCACGCCCACCATTCCCACTTCCGCATCAAACTGAAACTGCCGCGCCGCGCCACCATTCTGTGTAAAAATTGCCGTCCCGTTGCCATACGGATTCTCATTCACCAACTTGAGCGCTTCGGCATACGTGCCCACTCTCACCACGCTCAGCACCGGCCCAAAAATCTCATGGTCATAGCAAGCCGTTCCCGGCTTCACATGATCCACAAGAGACGGCGCAAGAAAGAATCCCTCACTCGAAGCCGCACCATCCATGCGCCCATCCACCACTACAGTCGCGCCTTCACCAGCAGCCTTGTCTAAAAATCCCGCCACACGATCCCGATGCTCCCGCGTAATCAGCGGCCCCATTTCGATTCCCGGCTCACTCCCCGGCCCAACCTTGATTCGCGCAATGCGCTCTCGTATCGCATCAATCAGCGGATCGGCAACATCGCCCACAGCAACCACAACTGAGATCGCCATGCACCGCTCGCCCGCCGCGCCATACGCCGCCGACACCGCCGCATCCGCAGCCATTGCCAACTCCGCATCCGGCAGCACCACCATGTGGTTCTTCGCCCCACCCAGCGCCTGCACGCGCTTGCCATTCCGCGTCGCCGTCTCGTAAATCTGCTTAGCCACCGGCGTCGAGCCAACAAAGCTTACCGCCTTCACATCCGGATGCTCCAGCAGCCGGTCCACAGCCACCTTATCGCCCTGCACAAGGTTCAGCACGCCATCCGGCACGCCCGCCTCTTTCGCAAGCTCCGCAATCAGCACACTCGCACCCGGAACCTTCTCTGACGGCTTCAGCACAAACGCATTCCCACACGCAATCGCATTTGCAATCATCCACAGCGGCACCATTGCCGGAAAATTAAACGGCGTAATCCCCGCCACCACACCCAGCGGCTGCCGAATCTGGTACACATCCACACCCTTGCTCGCCTGCTCTGTGTAACCGCCCTTCAGCAGATTCGGAATCCCGCAAGCAAACTCGACATTCTCTAACCCGCGCGACACTTCACCCAACGCATCCGCGGTAGTCTTGCCATTCTCGCGCGTCAAAATCTCCGCAATCTGGGCGCGATTCTTCACAATCAGCTCACGAAAGCGGAACATCACCTCAGTCCGCCGAGACAGCGGTGTCGCGCGCCACTCCACAAACGCAGCCTTCGCCGTGGCAACCGCGCGGTCCACTTCTTCCGCCGAAGCAAAGCCCACCTCCGCAATCACCTCACCCGTCGCGGGATTATGCACTACGCCGTTGCGCCCAGATTTCGACGCAACATGCTCCCCGCCAATCCAATGATTCACCGTCGTCACTGCCGTAGTCGTTGTCGCCATAACCTCACCTGCCTTCTGCGCGAGTCAGAATCCAATCCATCGTCTTCGACGCCAGTTTATCCAGCGCCTCTACCGCCAACTTCAAATCTTCCTCACGCGTATCTTCGATCTTGTTGTGGCTGATTCCATTCAGCGATTGCACAAACAGCATCACCGTCGGAATTCCCGCTCGTGAAACCTCTGCCGCATCATGCAGCGGCCCACTCGGCAGCTTATACGCGGTACCCGCCGTCTCACGCACCGCATCTTCAGCCAATGCAATCAACTCTGGATCAAACGGCGCCGGCGCGATATTCCATATCCGCGACCACTCCACCGTACAGCCTTCTTCTTCGGCAAACTGTTTGCTCTTCGCCTGCGCCTCTGCATACATACTCGCCAGCACGCCCGCATCCAGGTCGCGTTGGTCCAGCGTTGTCTCGCACCGCCCCACGACCGCCGTTACTATCCCCGGAAACGTCTTCACGCTCCCCATCGTGCATACCGCATCCGCGTGCCTCATCGCAATCGGCCGAATCTCCAGCGCCAGCTTCGCAGCCGCGGCCAGCGCATCGCGCCGCGCCGTCATCGGTGTCGAACCCGAATGCGCCTCCTGCCCATGAAACGCAATCGCATGCCGCTCCACACCCTTGGTCCCCAGCACCACGCCAAGCGGCAATCCCATCTTCTCCAGCACCGGCCCCTGTTCAATATGCAGCTCTAAATATGCCGCCGCATTCTCGCGCTCGCTCTGTGCCTCGCCAATCGCTTCGATCTTCACGCCGCATTCCGCGAGCGCATCTTCCAGTCGCACTCCATTCGCATCCGTGCGACCGCGGTCTGCTTCAATCGTCTGCGTTCCCGCAAATGCCGACGAGCCAAACAAACTCCGCCCAAATCGCGCGCCTTCCTCATCGGCCCAATCCACTAGCCGCACAGTAACAGGCGGC
The DNA here is from genome assembly GCF_049510455.1 of Occallatibacter sp. GTDB lineage: Bacteria > Acidobacteriota > Terriglobia > Terriglobales > Acidobacteriaceae > Telmatobacter. The sequence continues at coordinate 81,625 of NZ_JBEKYX010000002.1, forward strand.
TTGCCGTCATACTCTTCAGCAATCCGCTTCAGCACCACATAAGCGCTCAACACACCCAGCGCGCCATCCAGCCATCCACCATTCGGAACGGAATCAAGATGGCTTCCCAGGATTAGCGTCTTCTCTGATGCACCCTTCAACGTAGTCCAGCTATTGCCCGCCGCATCCACATGAAGCTTCACCGGCAGCTTGTGCAGCCATATTTGAAACCACTCGCGCGCCTTCAACCACATTGGCGCCCACGCCACGCGCTGCGCCCCGTTCTCATCTGCAGTCAGCGCCCGCAAATCTTTCAACAGTTCGATAGCCAGTTCAGCATTAACTGCCATGTTCATCACTCCGAAAATACTGCGGTTTGCGTTTCAACATTTGCCCGCGCCCCTGTTCGCCCACAAACTTCCCATCCAGTACCTGCACCTTGCCACGGACAGTCACCACTGCGGGCCGCCCTTCAATCTTCCATCCTTCAAATCCGTTGTAGTCGTTGTTCGTCAGTTGCGTCGTAGCAGAGATCGTTCCGCGATACTCCGGATCGTAAACAACAATGTCCGCATCCGCGCCCACGTCAATCGCACCCTTGCGCGGATACAGCCCGAACAGCTTCGCAGGCTGCGTGCTCAGCGCCTCCACAAAGCGCCGCTCGCTCAGCCGCCCACGCTTCACCCCGTATGTCCACATCAGGTTCACGCGATCCTCAAGCCCAGGAATCCCATTCGGAATCTGCGTAAACGCATCCGCGCCCAGTGCCTTCTGCTCAACATCGAAAGGGCAATGATCCGTGCCCACCGTATCAATCGATCCAGCCTCAAGTGAATGCCACAGCGCGGGATGATTCTTCTTGTTCCTCAGCGGCGGCGACATCACGTACTTCATGCCCTCCACGCCTTCACGTTCCGAGTATGTTTTATCAAGCAGAAAGTGCGGCAGCACTGACTCTATCCACAAGCGCACTCTGCGCGCCTTGGCAGCAAGCGCAGCCTCCAGCGCCGGCCTGCAGGAGAGATGCACCACATACCCCGCCGCGCCCGTAGCCTCCAAAAATGTCGCAAAGCGCGTCGTCCCCTCAGCCTCAACAAACTCCGGACGCGAAGGCTCATGCCACTCCGGACCTATCTTGCCCGCGGCCAGCAGTTCCTGCTGCAACTGGCCAACCAACTCAGCGTTCTCGCAATGAGCCGTAGTGATTACGCCAAGCTCCGCCGCTAGCTTCAACGTATGAAACATCTCCTCGTCTGTTACACCGAAGAAATCCTTGTACGAGAGAAATATCTTGAAGCTCGCCGTCCCATCGCGCACAATCTCACGCAGTTGTGCTTCAGTTTTCTCATTCCACCGCGTCACCGCCATGTGGAAGGCATAATCGCACGCGCTGTTCCCCTCGGCCTTCTGCTTCCAAAGCTCATATCCTGCCAGCGCATCCTCGCCCCGCGAAGGGCAAACCATCTCGATATAGGCCGTCGTCCCACCCACCAGCGCAGCACGGCTCGCTGTCGCATGCGTGTCCTTCGCAAACGTCGCCATAAACGGCAGATGAATATGCACATGCGGATCGATAAACCCAGGAAATACCAGCTTGCCCGTAGCATCAATCACTTCCGCATCCAGCGGCGCCGCCAAATCCGTTCCAATCGCTGCAATCCGCTCACCCTCTATAAGAACGTCAGCGCGTTTCCGCTCTTTCGCCGTAATAATCTCGCCGCCCTTGATTAACAACGTCATCAATCTCGTCCCTCGTCCTTCGTCCCTAATGAATCTCTATTCCCACCCGCTCGCGGTACTCCTTCATCGCATCCCAGTCTTCCGTAACCTCAGTCTGCTTCTCAGTCAGCTCTTGCCAGGTCACAGTCTCGCGGCCTGAAGGCAGCTCCACCATCTCGATGCAATCCTCCACCGGGCAAACGTTATAGCAGAGCCTGCACCCCACGCAATCTTCCTCGCGAACTATTGGCTGCGGACGCGTCTCAATCGCCTCCTCCTTGCCATTCGCGCGCACATCATACGCATACGGCTGCACCAGGCCTCCATCCGCCGCAATCAGGTCGATGCACTGATGTGCAGTATCGTTGCAGGCCACATAACAAAGGTTGCATTTCACGCACTTCGCTTCATCAATCCGCGCCACCGCACGAAACGACAAATCAAAGTTCTTGAACTCCGAAACCCGATGCAGGCTCTTGCCCACCACATCCGCCACGTTCGCAAAGCCCTTTTCATCCATCCAGTTTGAGAGCCCGTCGCACAGATCTTCAACAATCCGATAACCGTAATGCATAACAGCAGTGCACACCTGCAAGCTGCTCGCCCCAAGCAGCAGAAACTGCGCCGCATCCTCCCACGTCGTAATTCCGCCCATACCACTGATAGGCAGCCGAGACCCACTCACAACCTCATCCGTACCCAGCGCGGCCAGCATATTCAACGCAATCGGCTTCACCGCCTGCCCCGCATAGCCGCCATGTCCGCCCTTGCCGCCAATATTCGGCGTCAACTCCAGCGTCTCCAGATCTACGCCCACAATCGAATTCAGCGTATTGATCAGCGATAGCGCATTCGCCTTCGCCGCAACCGCCGCCCGCGCCGGCATCACAATGTTCGTGATATTCGGCGTCAGCTTCACAATCACCGGAATCTTCGCCGTCTCCATCACCCAGCGCGTAATCTGCTCGCAGTACTCCGGCACCTGTCCCACCGCCGAACCCATCCCCCGCTCACTCATTCCATGCGGGCAGCCATAGTTCAGCTCAATCCCATCTGCGCCTGTGTCCTCAATCTTTCGCACAATCTCACGCCAAGCTTCCGGCTTCGACTCCACCATTGCCGAAACAATCACAGCCCTGTCCGGCCACGCGCGCTTCACCTCGGCAATCTCCCGCAGATTCACCTCAATCGGCCTGTCCGAAATCAGCTCCACATTATTGATCGCCATCATCCGCCGGCCCTGCCGCCACGCGCCATAGCGATTCGAAACATTCAGCACCGGCGCGCCAATCGTCTTCCACACCGCGCCGCCCCATCCCGCTTCAAACGCTCGATGAATCTGCGCCCCCGAGTTGGCCGGCGGAGCTGACGCCAGCCAGAACGGATTCGGCGATTTGATCCCAGCAAAGTCGATCTTCAGATCTGCCATAGCTATCTCACCTCCGCTACTGCTGCAACCGCGCCGAGCTTTGCATGAAGAGCCTCAGCCGCCAGCTTCCCATCCTGCACCGCCATCACAGTCGAAGCCGCCCCACGCGCGCGAATGCAATCTCCAATCGCATAGACACCCGCAACGCTCGTCTCAAAATCCGCGCTTACCGCAATGTATCCCTTCTCAGTCTTCAACCCCATCGCAGCAGCCAGCGCAGGCCTTACCTGCCCCACAGCCTTCACAACCTGATCCGCCTCAATCACAAACTCCGATCCCGCCACCACCACAGGCGCAGGCCTTCCCGTCGCATCCGGCTCACCAAGCTCCACGCGCAAACACTCCAGCCCCGCAACCTCTCCATCCCTCATCACCACACCACAAGGCTGCGCCAGAAATCGAAACTCAATCCCCTCGCTCAACACAAACTGATACTCATGCGCGTAGCAAGTCATCTCCCGCACAGTACGCCGATACACTATCGTCACGCGCTCCGCACCAAGCCTCTTCGCAATAGTGGCGCAATCCACCGCCGTATTCCCCGCGCCAATCACCACCACATTGCGCCCCACGCGCAGGCTCGCCGCATTCGTCTTGCTCATCTCGATATAAGCAAGCCCATCCACAATCGCCTCTTCACCAGGAATGCCCAGCGCCGGAGTCGCACCCAGCCCCACGCTCAGCACAATTGCATCAAACTCCGCGCGCGCCTGCTCCAGCGTCACATCCTTCCCAAACTCCACACCGGTCTTAATCCGCACACCCAGGCTCTCAATCATCCGAGCCTCATCAATCGCCACATCCACCGGCTCGCGCAGCCCAATAATCCCGTACGTCGAAAGCCCTCCCGGCAACTCGCGCTTCTCAAAGACCGTCACCTCATGCCCGCGCATCGCCAACTCACCCGCGCAACTCAAACCCGCAGGCCCCGCACCCACCACGGCAATCTTCCGCGCCGCACCCGCAGCAACGCCCCTCGCCTTCGGCTTCACACCACCAGCCTTCGCGTAATCCATCGCATACCGTTGCAGCCGCCCAATCGCAATCGGCTTATGTTCCGCGTTCAGCACGCACGCGCCCTCGCAAAGCTCCTGCACCGGGCAAACCCGCGCGCACGTCGCCCCGAGCAGATTCGCCGCATAAATCGTCTGCGCCGAACCCCGCAGATTCCGCGTCGCAATCTTCTTAATAAATTTCGGAATATCGATATGCGTCGGACACGCATGCGTACACGGCGCGTCATAGCAGTAAAGGCAGCGGTCGGCCTCCACCGCGGCCTCGTGAACTGTCAGCGGCGGCAACTGCTCACCCAGCGCCCGGTGTCTCTCCATGCAGCAACACCTCCAAAGGAGTATTTATTCTATTGGAATCCCGCCGCGAATCAAGAGCCAGAAGCAACTCACGCACCGTATGCTACAAAGGTTCCTTGCCACACGCAGGAGATACTTTGACCGCACCCGACTCCCAACACCTCATCACCTTTGACGTAGGCGGCAGCCACATCAGCGCAGGCCTTTGCCGCCTCTCCGATCTCGCACTCATCCACACCGCTTCCGGCTCCATCGCAGAAATCACCAGCTTCGACGCCTTCGCCGATCTCCTTCACTCGCTCGGCACGCAAGCCGCTGCTGGAACACCACTAGCAGGCGCGTCGCTCGCCGTCCCCGGCCCCTTCGACCACGAAACCGGCGTCAGCCTCATGGAGCACAAGCTCCGCTATCTCTATAAAAAGGATCTCCGCGCCGCCCTCGCCACCCGCTTCAATTTCCCGCCCGCCCACATCCTTTTCCTCAATGACGCCGCAGCCTACGTCCTCGGTGAAGTCGGCGCAGGCAGCCTCAAAGGCACCGCCCGCTCCGCCGGTCTCACCCTCGGCACCGGCGTCGGCTGCGCCTTCGTCGTCAATGGCCGCCACGTCACCAGCGGCCCCGGCGTCCCTCCCGGCGGCGAAATATGGAACTATCCCTACCAGGGCGGAACCGTAGAAGACCTCATCTCCACCCGCGCCATCAAAGCCGCCTACGCCGCCCGCACCGGCTACGAAAGGGAAGTAGCCGACCTGGCCGCCTCCCCCGCCTCAGACCCCGACGCCCGCATAGTATTTGAAGGCTTCGGCACCGACCTCGGCCGCGTCCTCCGCGACGTCATCGCGCCCTTCCATCCTGACCGCGTCATGATCGGCGGCGGCATCGCCCGCTCCGCGCATCTGTTCCTTCCCGTCACAGAGCGCGAAATCTCCGGCCTCAACTTCACCGTTGTCACCGCCACACTCGGCGATCAAGCCCCACTCGCCGGCGCCGGCCACTTCTGGCGCGAAACCTTCGCCTGAGTTGATAAGCTGACATCTCTATTCAAATACCCTCCGGAGCCCCAATGCCCACAGCCGTAGAATCCACTCTCGCCCGTTACAACCGCTTTCTCCTCATCGTTGCCGGACTAGGCGGGCTTCTCTATGGCATTGACGTAGGCATCATCGGCGGCGCGCTCCCGTACCTTGAAGCCACATCCGGCCTCAACCGCGGCCAAATCTCCATCATCGTTGCCGCCGTGCTCCTCGGCAGCGTCTTCTCCACGCTCTTCGCCGGACTGCTCGCGGACTGGCTCGGCCGCAAGCCACTCATGCTTCTCTCCGGCGTCTCCTTCTCGCTCTCCGTGCCCGTTATCGCGCTCTCGCACGGCTTCGCGCCGCTCTTCGCCGGCCGTCTGCTCCAGGGTGTCAGCGGCGGCCTCGTCGGCGTCGTCGTCCCCCTTTATCTCGCGGAGTGCCTCGGAGCCAAATCACGCGGCAAAGGCACCGGCATCTTCCAGTGGCTGCTCACCTTCGGCATCTTCATCGCCGCCCTCATGAGCATCTTCCTCAGTTATCACGTCGCTGAGATCGCCAAAACCGCCTCGCCCGATCTGCTCCATCACACCAAAGACCTCGCATGGCGCAGCATCTTCTGGATGTCCCTGCCGCCCGGTCTGCTCTTCGTCATCACCGCCTTCTTCATCTCGGAGTCGCCGCGCTGGCTCTTCAGCCGCGGCCGCATCGATGCCGCACGCACCGCGCTCCTGCGCTCCCGCACACCCGAGCAGGCCGCCACGGAACTTGAAGAAATGGCCCAGCTCGCCGCCGCGGGCAAAAGCACATCGGGCGCCGCGCATAAAGACTCCATCTTCAGCCGCCGTTACGTCGTCCCCTTCATCCTGGCCTGCGTCATCCTCGCCTGTAACACCGCCACCGGCATCAACTCTCTCATCGGTTACAACGTAGACATCCTCATCCAGAGCGGCCTCTCAGACGTCATGGCCCACTGGGGTTATGTCCTGTTCACCTTCTGTAACTTCGCCATGACAGTCGTCGGGCTCCAGCTCGTCGATAAAAAAGGCCGCAAGTTTCTTCTCACCATCGGCACCTCCGGCATCATCCTCTCCATGGTCGCCGTCGGAACCCTCTTCCTTCGCTCAGAGGGTCATCGCTACGATGCACGCGACGCCGTGCAATCGCTCGTCACCACGGACAACAAAGTCGCCATCAAGTTTGACGATGCCTCACTCAAGCTACTCGGCGCGCCGTCAGGCACCACCGGTCCGCAATCGCTCGCCATCATCTACTCCTATGGTGACTTCACCTCCAGCACCAAGCCCGTCCTGCTCGGCGACATCGATCCGGCCTCCATCGATCGCGGCTCATCCATTCCAGAGACCAGCGTCGCAGCCTTCTTCCAGAATCCCTTCGCCGACCTCAAAGCCGCCCAGACAGCCCCCCTCCGCATCCTGCACGCCTACATCACGCCCGTGCCGTCGGCCACAAACGGCTGGCTCGTAGCCATCTGCCTCTATCTCTTCGTAGGCTTCTACGCATTGGGCCCCGGCGTCTGCGTCTGGCTGGCGCTCTCGGAGCTGATGCCCACCCGCATCCGCTCCAACGGCATGTCCATCGCGCTGGTCCTCAACCAAACGGTCTCCACAACGCTGGCCGCCATCTTCCTGCCGGTAGTGGGCAAGTACGGCTACTCCACAATGTTTTACCTATTTGCCGGCTTCACAGTCGTCTACTTCCTGACCGCCGCCTTCTTCATGCCGGAGACCAAAGGGAAGACATTGGAAGAGATTGAGAAGTTTTTTGAGGCTTAATTGAGAGTTATCCTGTGCAACGATGATTCCGAAGTTATTTCATTTGTGTTGACTGCGGACGAAAGCACAGTCCTTATAGAAATCTTTATGCAATCCTCATTCTGAAACTGTGCAACTGTCTGGCTGGAAATAGAAAAGCCCGAATCCATCAGGATTCGGGCTTTTTGTTTATCGATTATGAGTATGACAGAAATCGCGAATTATTATGCAAAGATTTCCACAGATTTGAAGAAATATTTTTGGGTTTGCAGATACCACTGCGGCAGATTCAGTCGGCCTGGACCAGCACGCAGGTGATGTTGTCATGACCGCCGGCCTTTTTGGCGGCTTCGATGAGGCGAGAACAGCGCTGCTCCAGCGGCAGGCTGGAAGAGATAAGCGACTGAATCAGCGAGTCGGACAGTTCGCGAGTCAGGCCATCCGAACAAAGCAGCAGCAGATCGCCGGGCTGCGCATCGAAGTTAAAGCAATCGGGCGTAACCTGACCCTGCGTTCCAAGAGCGCGGGTAATCATGTTACGCATTGGCGAGCGGGCAGCTTCCGCCTTGGTCATACGCCCCATGCGAACCTGTTCTTCCACAAGCGAATGATCGAGCGTAACCTGCTCCAGCGATCCTCCGCGGAGCCGGTAACAACGGCTGTCGCCGATGTTGAGCACCCAGACATGCTGGCTGCGGACCACCACGGCGACAAGCGTAGTACCCATGCCGCTGAGTTTGTAATTGCGCCGGGCACGGGAGTAGATGGCCTGATTCGCAGTCTCGACGGCTTCTTCCGCATCGCGCGGCAGCACCGCTGAGCCGTTGCGTTCATGAAAGATGCGCAGCACCTCATCCACAGCGATCGAACTTGCTACTTCGCCAGCCGCAGCTCCGCCCATGCCGTCACAGACAACATAAACTCCGTCCTCGACCGAGAACCCGAATGCATCTTCATTGGAGGGGCGCTTCCGGCCGCGATCCGTAAGGGCGGCAGCGGTAAAGCGCACAACTGCGGTGGCCACTATATAAAACTCCCGTAAAGAAGTGTATACCCGGATGTGGATAATTGGCACCTTTAAGGTGCCAGAAATGGTTACCCGCTGCTCGAAGCCCGGTTACCTGGCTGGAACTTCCAAGCCGGCAATCTCTACTTCGATCCCGCCATAGTCCGGGTGGTCATTCTCGCGAATTTTATAGGCAAGGTCGATCACCGAGCCTTGTTTCAAGCCGTGAGCAGCGCAGCGAGCGGCCCAGTTCCAGCCAACGCAACGCATAATAGCCGTGCCCGACGCCAGCTCCAGCCGAATGTGCCGCTCTTTCATCACACGTGGCGCGCTGTGCAGGCGAACTCCGCGGGTCACAAAGACCGGCTCCGGGTTTCCATGTCCCAATGGCTCAAGCCGGCGCAGCCATCCAGCCAGCACCGGAGTAATCCGCTCAAGCGGCAGCTCGGCATGGATACGGAGAAGATGTTCCGGCTCCCGACTGGCAAGTTTTTCGTGAGCGTAAGCGACAAGGCCGCGTTTCAGTTCGGTAAGCCGTTCGGCCGGCAGCGCGAATCCAACAGCGAAGGCGTGGCCGCCGAAGCGTGTAAAGAGCGGCGCGGAGGATTCAAGCGCTTCCAGCAGCGGAAAACCATCCACGGAGCGCCCCGAACCATGCGCCACGCCGTCCTCGATGCTGACGACGATAGCGGGTTTCGCCGTACGTTCCACCACGCGTGAGGCAAGAATGCCGATAATGCCGCGGTGCCAGCCTTCGCCATCCACAACAAGCAGAGGCGCGTCTTTCAACTCCGCGTCCTCGGTCAGACGTCTTTCGATTTCGGCAAGCGCAGAGGCCTCGGCATCGCGGCGCTGACGGTTCAAAACCTCAAGCTTGTTTGCCAGATCACGCGCTCGATTCGTATCGCGCGTTGTGAACAGTTCGATGACCTCAGATGCAATGTCCATGCGTCCTGCTGCGTTGATGCGCGGTGCAATGCGAAAGGCGATGTCGAAGCCTGTGATGGCCTTGGATGCGGGATCGAGCGTGGCAGCCTGAAAGAGCGCGCGTAGACCGGCTGCGGCAGGGCGGCGCAGCTCACGCAGGCCAAGAGCTGCGATGACGCGGTTCTCTCCGCGCAGCGGAACAGCATCGGCAATGGTGGCGATGGCCGCCATCTTGAGGAAGCTGGGCAATATCTTTTCGCGAAGCCGTGTGGGATCGTTCCGGTGCGATTCATGATTTTCCAGCAGCGCCTGCGCCAGCTTGAAAGCGATAGCCGCTCCGCAGAGAGATTTTTCCGGATACGTGCAGCTCTGCTGATTGGGATTGAGAATGGCATCGCAGTGCGGCAGCGGGTCGGAAGCGGAAGGAAGGTGATGATCCGTAATGATGAGGTCGAGGCCGATTCTGCGTGCCGTTTCAGCTTCGGCACAGGCGCGCATGCCTGTATCCACAGTGACGACGAGCCGGATGCCCGCGGCGTGAGCTTCTTCCAGCACGCTTGATTGCAAGCCATAGCCCTCACGTATGCGATGCGGAACATGAAAACGCACCGTACCGCCGAGCATCTCAATCGCAGTCTTGAGCAAAACGACGGCAGTGGTGCCATCCACGTCGTAATCGCCGTAGAGCAGGATGGGCTCGCTCTTCGCAATGGCCCGCTCGATGCGTTCGACGGCTGCGTCCATGCCAAGCATGAGCGCGGGCGAGTGAAGCTGATCCGCAGCGGGGTTGAGAAAGATGTGAGCTTCAGCGGCAGTGGAGATGCCGCGAGCCAGTAGCAGTTCGGCGAGCGGCTGGGGAATATGAGCGTCGCGCGCGAGCTTGTCGGCGTCGGGCTGCGGCGGAGAGATTTGCCAGCGTTGCTTGACAGTCATCGGTTCTTTCGCGCCGAAGGCGCAGCCAGCCGCACCGCAGGTGCCTAGTCCACGTCGTCGTGGTCAGGATGGCTATCGATCACGATGTCCTGGAAGCTCTCAATATCTTCAAGCAGCGCCTGATAGCGCTCGTACCACTCGGTGGTAGTTTCATGCAGAAACACGACACCCTGATAGACAAAGCCAAGCTGAATGTATCCCAACATGCCGGTGTACTTGCGGAGCCAATCGGCTTCCACCAGCTCGGAGGCTTCCTCGTCGGGGTAGTTCATCTCGTTGGCTTCTTCAACAAGGGCGTCGAGCTCTTCATGCTCGAGCGTGACCTCACTGAAGGTTACAAAGGGTGCGCCGGCGTGCTTGGCCATCTCGACAAAGTCTTTCCACGAGTCGGGATTGTCTTTGCCGTCCCAGAGGACAGTGGGCACATCTTCGGTTACGAAGCCGGGGAGGCGTTGCATTCCATGACCTTCAATGAAGGCCACCATATCGTCTTTCAGCGAAATCAGATCGTCCTTGCTCATACTCACAGCGTTCATTGTTGCAGATTGGGGCGGGGGTGCGGTAGATGTGCCTCACAACATAAATCGCCGCGCAGGAACCTTGGGAGCGGTGCATTAGTCTGAAGGTGGAGGAAATTTCGATTGCCAGTTTTTGAGCATCATGTATTTGTCTGCCAGAACAGCAGGCCGGAAGACGCGCCGCGTGCATCGTGCACTGTGGATGGAAAGAGCGAGCTGCTCGCGGAGTTGCAGAAGCGTACAAGGGCAGCGAGTCAGGCAGGATTTCTCAAAGGTCCGGTGCGGATCAACAAGGCCGGATGCCTGGATCAGTGCGAGCATGGCCCGACGGTGGTGGTCTATCCAGAGGGTGTATGGTACGGCGGCGTGACGGCAGCGGACGCCGCGGAGATTGTGGAAGAGCATCTTGTGAACGGGCGGCCAGTAGAGCGCCTGCGGATTGCCGATGATTGTTTGAACGCCAAGACATGCCCGCACAAATCGTGAGAATAAGGGCATAAGAACACTTTCGTACCGTATCGCCTACCTGCCAGACGAAGATTTTTCTTAAGCAGCAGATGCGGGAGTCCGATGGATAAAGATGGAGGACTCCAATGCAAACGATATGCGCAATTGTGTTGTGCGGGATGCTGGCGGTCGCAGTGCAGCCGGACCGGAATGGTTCGAATGCGACCGATCCCAGCGCGGATGTGGGCGCTTCAGTGACGAGCATCTATGCGCTCGCGTTTCATCCGGAAGTGGGCGAGCTGCCACCAGGCGCGATCTATGTATGCCGCGCGCGGATCATGCCGGGCGCGAATGCGGAGCAGCCGGCGAAGGGTTCTGGCAACAGCGCGGGATGTGCTCTTGAGATTCCGTTCGCCTGGCAGGCGAACCGCCCGCAGCCGGCGGCAACGCTGAGCTACGAGGTGGATGCAGTCAGCGTGGATGGACGCGTGCTGCGATCCGTGGAACGAGATGGCCTTCCGCTACCGGCACCGATGGCCGACACCAAGGCGTACATAGAGCTGAGTTTTTGATGGTTGCGTCAGGCCCGGTAAAATTAATACCGGATGACCTCTACAGAGAATACTGATTCGAACGCTGACTCGCTGCTTGCCGGCAGCCGCTTTGTACGTGCTTGCCTGCGCAAGCCCGTGGATCGTACGCCCGTTTGGTTTCTGCGCCAGGCGGGGCGCTACATGCAGGAGTACCGCGAGGTACGGAAGCATCACACGCTGGTGGAGATTTGCAAACAACCGCAGCTAGCCGCCGAGGTGACTATTACCGCCGCTGAAAAGCTCGGCGTGGATGCGGCCATCATCTTTGCCGATCTGCTGCTGCCGCTGGAGCCTATGGGCCTGGACTTTGAGTTTCAAGCAGGTGAAGGACCAGTGGTGCATCGGCCGGTACGAACGGCTGAGGACGTGCGCGCACTGCGGACCGACCGCACGAGTGATCTGGAATATGTGTCTATCGCAATTCAGAAGGTGGCGGGGCATTTCCGCGACCGGCTGGGAATCATCGGCTTCTGCGGCGCGCCGTATACGCTGGCCAGCTACATGATTGAGGGCGGCGGATCAAGGAATTACATCGAGACAAAGAAACTGATGTATCAGAACCCTCCGGCATGGAACCTCCTGCTGGATAAGATCGTGATTGTGCTCACGGAGTATTGCCGCCAGCAGGTGCAGGCTGGAGCCGATGTCATACAGATCTTCGACAGTTGGGTGGGTTCGCTTTCGCTTGCGGATTATCGCGATTACGCTTTTGCGGTAAGCAAGCGGCTGGTGCGCGCCGTGCAGGAGATGGGAGTGCCGGTGATCTACTTTGGCGTGGATACGGCAGGGCTGCTTGGAACCATGGCGGAAACCGGTGCGGATGTGATTGGCCTCGATTGGCGGCAGCCGTTGCATGAAGGCTGGGCTGCGGTGGGACACACGCGAGCGGTGCAGGGAAACCTCGATCCCATTACGCTTTTTGCGCCGGTGGAGATTCTGGAGACGCGGGTAAAGGAGATTCTGCGCTCGGCGGCGGGCAGACCGGGGCATATCTTCAACCTGGGTCATGGAATCGTACCTGGAACGCCGGTAGAAAACGTGCAGGCGGTGGCGAAGATGGTGCGGGATTTTAAGTGGGAGAGCGTAAATGCTTAAGCAGGCCGTTCTGCTGCTGGCGCATGGCACGCCGGAGACGGTGGAGCAGATTCCGGAGTATCTGCGGAACGTGGTGAGCGGGCGGCCCATGCCACAGCACGTGGTGGAGGAGATTCAGCAGCGGTATTCGCTGATTGGCCACAGTCCGCTGACGGAGCTGACACTCGAACAGGCGCGGCTGACTGAGGCGGAGTTGGCGCAAGCCGGTCAGGCCGTGCGGGTCTATGTCGGCATGCGGAACTGGCGTCCTTATATACCGGATGTGGTTCAACAGATGCGCGCCGACGGCGTAGAAGAGGCCGCGGTCATTTGCCTGGCGCCGCAGAACTCGCGCACCAGTGTAGGGCTCTACCGGCGGGCAGCGCTGGCCGAGGCCGGCGCAATGCGGATCGACTTTACAGATGGCTGGGCCGAGCATCCGCTGCTGGCCGACGCCTTTGCGGAGCGGCTACACGATGCGCAGGCTCGCATGAAAGCTGAAACAGGCGGCTATGCTCCGGTGCTCTTTACCGCACATTCCGTGCCTGCGCGGACGGTCCAGCCGCCGGCTCCCGACGAAAACCACCCGCGGCACTGGCCGGGCGAGGGCGCCGACCCCTACGAACAGGACGCGCGTACAACGGCGGAGCTGGTAGCAATGCGCGTGCCGGAAATTCCAGCATGGCACTTTGCGTTTCAGAGTCAAGGGGCCAGTGGTGGCCCGTGGATTGGGCCGACAGTGGAAGAAATGCTGGATTCACTGGCGTCACAATCCGTCAAGAATCTGATTCTGCAGCCGATAGGATTTCTGTGCGATCACGTTGAAATCTTGTACGATGTGGATGTAGCGTTTAGGAGATATGCCGCCGGGAAGGGAATTCGTCTTGAGCGCCCGGAATCTCTGAATGCTTCGGCCACATTGGCGCGCGCGCTTGCGGATCTGGCGGAAAGAGGGCTAAAAAAGCTCCGCACCGCTTGACCGGAATGGAACCGGAAGTAACGTTTCCAAGTTGAAACTTTCGTTACCTTAAATTTCTTAGATTGCCTGCAATCAATTTACGCGTTTTGTGTCAAACCAAGATGAACAGAACGTTCTCTATGCAGGTATCCGGATGAACGGATTCCAGGCGAGAGCGGGCTGGAAATCTTTCAGGCCGAAGCTCTAAGCTACGGCTATTGCAGGTGGCAAAGGCGTGCAGGCACGACCGTACAAACCGGGATCAGAGCGCAATCCTGCGGGATTGATTTGTCCGCGCTGCGGAAGCGGCCATTTGCGTCGCATCAAGCGTGAAGGCTTTTTTCAACTCAAATTTTGGACGCACTTCGGCATGTATCCCTGGGAGTGCGGCCAGTGCCGCAAGACGACTCTCTTCCGCTGCCGCGGTGAACGCAAGCACAAGCGTTCTGCCACTGCGCAGGAGCCGGTATAATTCTCCAGAATTAACCGGAGCGCATCCATCGTGAATCTAACTTTCCTTCCGCTCAAGCGTACGGCAGGTGTTTTGTCTTTTGTCCTGGCGCTGTGCGCCTTGTCCTTTGCGCAGAAATTGGCTACTACTCCACCAATGGGTTGGAACAGTTGGGATGCCTACGGCTTCACCATCGATGAAGCGCAGTTCAAGGCTAACGTGCAGGTATTGGCTTCCATGCGCGCGTTGGGTTGGCAATATGCCGTCGTCGACGAGGGCTGGTATATGCGGAATCCGGCTGGGCATAACCTGGCGGAGCGCAACTATCTTTACGATGCCAATGGCCTGCTTGAGCCGGACGAGGCTCGTTTTCCCTCAGCGGCAAGTAACGCAGGTTTCAAGCCGATTGCCGACTGGGTACACAGTCAGGGCCTCAAATTCGGCATTCACATTATCCGCGGCATTCCCAAACAGGTGGTTGAGGCCAATCTGCCCATCGGCGGTTCAGCCTTTCACGCGGCAGACGCGGCAGATACCACCGAGACCTGCCCCTGGGACGACGCCAACTACGGCGTGAAGGACAACGCCGCCGGCCAGGCCTATTACGACTCCATGCTGAAGCGCTACGCCGAGTGGGGCCTGGACTTCATCAAGGTGGATTGCATCTCCGACCACAAGTACCGTCCCACTGAGATTCGGCAGATCGCCGAAGCCATCCGCAAGACCGGGCGGCCAATCGTGCTGAGCCTTTCACCGGGACCGACAAATCTCTCCAATGCGGACGTAGTCATGAAATACGCGCAGATGTCGCGCATTACCGACGATCACTGGGATTTGTGGAAGAATTCCGACACGAAGTCAGAGTTTCCCTTCGGTTTGAGCGAGGAGTTCGATCGCATCGCAGCGTGGAACAAATATTCGCGGCCCGGCTTCTGGCCCGATCCGGATATGTTGCCCGAAGGATCGTTGATGCCGCATCCCGGCTGGGGCCAGCCGCGCCAGACCCGCTACACGCAGGACGAGCAGCGGACGGAGTTCACCCTGTGGGCCATCTCCCGCTCGCCGCTGATCTATGGTGGAAGCCTGACCAAGCTGGACGATTTCAACCGGTCATTACTAACCAACAAAGAGGCCTTGGAGATCGACCAGAAGGCTGACAAGAGCGGACCCGCTGTCATGCCCATGAACGACGGTTCTCCGCTGCCGTGGCGGGCGTGGTACGCGCATGTCGGCAGCAAAACCTATGCCGCGGTCTTCAATGTTAGCGACGCACCCATCAAAACAGATGTCGCATGGCTCAGTTTCCACCTTACGGATAAGCCGCATTCGGCCTACGATGTGTGGGCAGCCAAGAAGATCCCCGTATCAAAAGCGCTGCATGTGGAGCTTGCGCCGCATGCTTGCGCACTGTACCGCGTGGAGTAGCCAGGATGCCGGCTGAACATGAGAAAATAACGCTGTAGACGTATGCCTTTCTTGCGCTCCACTTTTATCGCATTCTCCCGTAATCGCAGCCTTCGCCGCGTTGGCGAGCGCTCCCGCATAGGCGTCAAACTCAGCTCCCGCTTTGTGGCAGGAATGGAGATTGACGATGCGCTGCGCGTGACTGAAGCCGTAAACCGCCAGGGAATGGCAGTAACGCTGGACGCCCTGGGCGAGAGCGTCAATAACGAAGCCGAAGCGCAACGGGCCGCTGAGATTTATCACCAGCTTCTGGATGCGATTGCCGCGCGCAAACTGAACGCAAATGTGAGCGTCAAGCTGACCCAGATGGGCCTCGAGCTCTCGCGCGATCTGGCGGAGACAATTGCCGGCAATCTTGCCGAGCACGCGCGCTCTATCGGCTCCTTTGTCCGCGTTGATATGGAGGACTCCTCGCTGACGCAGGTCACGCTGGACATTGTGCGGCGCGTCCACGCGCAGGCGGGCATGCGCGGCGCCATCGGCATTGTGATCCAGTCCTACCTGTATCGCTCACAGGCAGATATTGAGCAGCTACTGGCTGACGGCATCCGCGTGCGGCTATGCAAGGGCGCGTACAAGGAGCCGGCCGGTGTGGCTTTCCCCAACAAGCCCGATGTGGATGCCAACTACATCCGCTTGAGCTGCAAGCTGTTGGACAGCGCGGTCTATCACGGTTTGGCAACGCACGATCCGAAGATGATTGAAGCGGCAAAATCATACGCTTCGCAGCATGGCATAGAGCCCAGCCGCTTTGAGTTTCAGATGCTGTTTGGAGTGCGGCGAGATCTGCAGCGGCAGTTAATCCACGAGGGCTACAACGTGCGCGTCTACATTCCCTTCGGCCGCGAGTGGTATCCATACTTCATGCGCCGGCTGGCTGAGCGGCCCGCGAATGTATTGTTCCTGGCGAAAAGTCTGCTGAAATCATAACGACGGAAAAGGGAAGAACGTAAAACCCGCTCGGATCAATTCCGAGCGGGTGGTTTTTGATAGTCCCTTAGCCCTCTGGTCCCAAAGCCCCTTAGCCTTTAGAGCATTTCTCCTCTTGCTGTGGAGCGACCCCTGGCCGCAAAAGCAAATACGCGGCGAGGGTGGGGCACACGAACTTTATACCTTGGGGAGAGATGCTCTCATGTTGCGGCCTGGGACGGCAGCGTTTGAGGATTTTTCAGGAGTAACTTTCGCTTTTTGTTTTCCCTGCAGGGCTGTTTTTTGAAGAGTGGGAAATTATGCCGCTATGTGATTGTTTTTGTGTAATTTACCGATTATTTACGGTGTTTACTAATTGATTATCATGAGTGGTTACTTTTGAGGGGACACCCTCGAAAAAAAAATTTCGCGGCTGCCTTGAAAGAGCTACGGCCCGAATCCTTTTTGGGTTCGGGCCGTGGCTTTTTCTCCTGCTGATTCTGAGTAAAGCAT
>NZ_JBEKYX010000020.1:0-51986 GCF_049510455.1 Occallatibacter sp.
CAGAAACTTTGCATGCAATTAACCCCATTTATGCTTTACTCAGAATCAGCAGAAGAAAGAGCTACGGCCCGAATCCCAAAAAGGATTCGGGCCGTAGCTCTTTCAAGGCAGCCCAGAAATTTTTTTTTCGAGGGTGTCCCCTCAAAAGTAACCACTCATGATAATCAATTAGTAAACACCATAAATCAACGGTAAATTACACAAAAACAATCACATAGCGGCATAATTCCCCACTCTTCAAAAAACAGCCTTGCCGGGAAAACAAAAAGCGAAAGTTGTTCCAGCAAATCCTCAAACGCTGCAGCCCCAGGCCGCAACATCAGAGCATCTCTCCCCAAGGTATAAAATTCGGGTGCTCCACCCTCGCCGCGTATTTGTTTTTGCGGCCAGAGGTCGCTCTACAGCAAGAGGAGAAATGCTCTAACCGCGCCACCCTTCCTCTGTGATTTACCTCGAAGACGGCTCAACCCGAAAAGGACCAGCAGTAAACGACAAAGGCCACGCATTTTAAGCGTGGCCTTTGTACGTCATGAAGAACGAATTATCCGAACTACCAGAGTGTTAGAACTCCACGCGCAGGGATACCTGTAAAACACGAGGAGCAAGGCCATTAGGGGTATCGCTCGTGAGCAGTCCGAACGGAGCAGAGCTTTGCGTAATGTCGATGTTGTTTGTGGCTGGGTTGCCGAAGACCGGATGATTCATGACATTGAAAGCATCTCCACGAAGCTTGACGACAACCTTCTCGACCACGGGAAATGTCTTGGAAAGCCCCGCATCCAGGGTCGTTGATCTCGGTCCACGCAAGTCATTGCGGCTTCCAATCTGGAATCCGACAGGGCCCGTGTAATCGTTAACCGCTGTATTCGTGTTCCTGAAAGCTTGAAGTGGATTTCCCCCTCCGCCGTGGATGTGGATGTCCATATCGTGTATGTCTCCGGTCAGAATCGCCGGGGCGTCGTTAGAAAATCCAGCAACAAACGCGTTGGCGCCGGCAAAGTAGGGGAATCCCGTATGCCAGCCGGGCAGGCCGCTTACAGACCATCCGCCAAGGAACTCATTAACGATCCGCGGTGACGATCCTCCAAACGCTCTTCCATGCCCAAACGGCAGGTCATACACGAAGTATCCATTGATGTAGTGAGTCACGTCGAAGTCGGAGTTCCCTCGGCATTCCCGCGGCCGCACCACGTCGCAGATAAATCCATAACCACCGTATGCCACAGTGTTTGCAGTGACTGAAACGTTGTCGATCGCATGCGACCACGTGTAATTGATGTCGAACGTCAAGCCGAAACTGCTGTTCTTGTGCAGCGTAACCAGTGCGCCGTTATATCCCGAAAATCCCTTGTTGGTATACACGGTATTCTCGGCAAATTGCGCGGCCATGCCGACGTTTGGAGGCAGGAAGAACTGTGATGCGGAAACCGGTGATCCGGCGAGAGAGAAAATCCAATCTGCAAAATCTCCTCGAAAGGGGTAGGCGCCACCCTGATTTGCCGCATAGGCAGTGTTGCTGGAGAACCCTTGAGACACCCCAAACCCCGGAGTAGCCACATCTTCAAACCACGGTTGAGGCGTAAGGTTGTTGACGCCAACGCCGGCTCTCACTTGCTTTTCTACGGCGGTGACGGCCTGCGACATCGTCTGACCGGACGCCGCGTCCGGGAAGTCGATGAGCTGCGAGGCATCGGCCTGCGCCATTAATCTGCGGCCAAAACGGCCCACGTAATCCGTCTTCAGAATGAACCCCTTCGGGAACTCATGTTGCATGCCAAACGTCGGGAGGAATGAAAAGGGATTTTTGAAATGAGGATCGATCGTTTCGTTGTCTTCGCCATTGAGCAATCCATTCGGGAAAGCACTTGAAGTCCCCGCATTTTGTACCCACGGGTAATAGGGAGTGGCGATGGCCGGCGCAGACGGTGGCGTCGGCGGAGTGCTGAGCCCGTTAAACCGCCCAAGAGTCTGGTAGGAACCATAAGCGTTGCCAGTAGTTCCCATAGGGTCGTTCACGCTGTTCTTGAACAGGTAATTGAATTGCGTCTGCTGATACTGGATCGCGCTGATAACCGTGTGATCGTACACAATCCCGCCGCCCCCGCGGAAGACCGTGTGCCCGTTCCCCGGAGCCCATGCAAACGCAACGCGCGGAGCAAAATCGTGATATTCCGGCGCGTAATAGCTCTGGGTGCCGTTTGCTTTTCCACCCAGAACATAGGAGATAAGCGGAACAGTTTGAGTCCCCATCTGTCCGGCCGCGCTCTGCGCTTCGCGCTGTCCAAAATAATAATTGAACGTTGAATCGGAAATAGACTGGCTCCCAAATTGAGCAAGCGACTGCAGGCCATGCCTTTCATAAGGAACCGAGTAATACTGCCAGCGCACGCCATAGGAAATCGTCAGCTTCGGGGTGATCTTCCATGTATCGCCCGCATAAATTTCAGTTTCATAGAACCGGAAATCCTGCGTGGCTCCGGATCCCTGGGTATATGCCTGCGCCTGGTTGTTGAAGTTGTAAGTAGCAGACGTGGACGAGTAAGGCGCTAGAGCCAAAGCATACGCGCTGTCATAAAGGTTTTTTGCATTTATGTTGGGATCAAGGTCAGACGGACGCATGCTCGGCTCCGAACCAGGCGACGTAAGGCTGTTCACAAATCCGCCAAGACCAAGTCCATTACCGTTGTAATTGAGGACGACAAAGTTGTCAGGGCTGATCCGCTTGATCTGCCCGCCAACCGCGAAGTCATGCCGGCCTTTCTGCCAGTCAAAGTCATCCTTGATCATCAGGATGGGATAGGTCCGGCCCTGCGCATTGGTGCAGCTTGCATACGGACCGCTTAACACAATTCCGCCGCTCCCGGTTCCACCCAGATTTCCGAATTGCGTAGCGCCTTCCGGGTTATAGGTGCAAGGAAATGAATAGTTTTCGTAGGTTTCTCCCAGCTCCACCTGGTTTGTCTTATTCGATGAAATCACCCAGGTATTAATACCTGCCCAGTCATAGCTTTGATCCACAAACGGGAACGTCTCCGGGTCACCGGGAAACTGGACTGCCGATTGCGTATCATTGAGTCGCGTAAAGTGCCCGACACCTTCAAAATTGAGCCGCGAATTCAATTTATAGTCAACCCGCTGGGTATAGTTATCTTCCGTCAACGGAAACGGAGCATTAAACGTATAGCCGGCAGTGTTTACCAGATCACCCTCTTTACCGGAAAAATCGTTCGCGTGAGGATACCGGCTGGAATAGAGGCTCAACAGTGCGCTGTTGTAACCAATTCCCAGAGGATCCAGGGCAGCAACCTGCGTTGGAGAAAGCGAGTTCATGGTGCCGGCCTGTTGATTCGTGAAGTAGTTCACGGAGCCGCTGCGATAACTGTCGAGTGGCACGGTGCGCGTGGTGAGATTCGATAACGTATCCCTGCGTCCTTCATAGTTAAAAAAGAAGAAGATCTTGTCTCTTTTAACCGGCCCTCCAATAGAGCCGCCAAATTGATTGCGGATGAGCGGAGACCTTGGCACCCCGGAGTTGTTGCTGAACCAGTCGTTGGCTTCCAGAACGGTGTTGCGGTAATAGTCGGAGAGGTTGCCATGAAACTGGTTGGTGCCGCCCCTGGTAACCAGTTGGAACTGACCTCCGCCGCCTTCTCCGGAGCTGGATAGTTGGCCGCCAACTATGCCTCGAAACTCCTGCACGGAATCAACGGGAGCATTCGCCACCACAGCGCCAAAGTTGCCCGTCTCGTTGTCATTCACATCCAGGCCATCCAGCGTCACATTCGATTGATCCGTGCGCGATCCGGTCACCGAGCCCATTGCCGTAACTCCGGGCAGCATGGTAAACAACGCTGACGGGCTATCACGAGTTTCAATCGGAAGCTCATTGAGCACTTGGACCTGAACGTTATTTCCTACCTGAGCATCCGTAGTATTGACCGTTTCACTCTCGCTGCCCGCGGAGACCTCGACCGTCACAGTCGTACCGGCCCTCATTGTCGCGTTTTGCGTGCGAGTGTCATCCACATTCAGATAAAGGTCTTTGATCACAACTGGGCTAAACCCGGCAGCCTCAAAGTGAATTTCATAGCCAGGTCCCGCCGGCACCAAGTTAAACGTATATGCGCCATTGTTCCCCGTAATTGCCTTCAGCTCGACCCCAGTCTGCGGATTCCGAAGGGTTACAGTGGCGCCTGGAATCACAGCCTTGGATGAATCGCTAGCCACGCCGGTGACATTGGCTGTTCGCTGCGCTTTTACAGTGGTAACGATGCCAAACATCAATATGACGAGACTGGCCACGGTACAAATTCTACGGAACATTGGGACCCTCACAAAGTCTTTTCAGTCTTAAACGAGATCGGTTGTTGCAAGTACATGGCCAATACGCCCTACTCTGTTTCCATGGAAATGCAAATCGTAGAAAAAAATTACAGATGCACGCAAAATCTTAGAGCCAGGTCTAAATATGATGAATACCAACCTATTGAAATGCGGAGAGAAGCCACATTCAAGATTCCAATTCTGCAAGAGACAGATTGAGCATGTTCTCCGTTCTCTATCTGCCGACATCTGTCGTGATCTCCGCTCACGCGTTACGCAGCGCAACCATCGGCTCGACTCCTGCCGCACGGCGCACCGGTACCACGGTAGCCACCAGCGCAGCCAGAGCAAGCAGTACCGTTGCGGCTGCCAGCATAACCGGATCCCACGGCTGCACGCCGAATAGCTGATCCCTCATCAGCTTTCCGGCCAGAACCGCCAACGGAATCCCCAGGCCCAGGCCGATGCCCACCTGCAAGAACGCGCCGCGCAGCACCATCCTGATCACGTTTCCGCGATCCGCGCCAAGAGCCATGCGCAAGCCTATCTCGTTAGTGCGCTGTTCCACTGTGTAGGCCATCACACCGTAAAGCCCAACCGCCGCCAGCGTCAGTCCAAGCGCGCCAAAAAGAGTCGTCAATGTGGCAATCATGTTCTGCTGTTGAAAATCCCCGCTGATCACTTCGCTGTAAGAATCGACACCGTTCACCACAAGCGTCGGATCAACGCTCGCGATTGCTTTGCGCACCTGCTGCTCCATTCCGGTTGGATCGCCGGGAGCCCCGATGACAATGTTGTAGAGAAAATGAGAATACTTTTCGCCATCTGAAAAAATAGGATCGTCGTACGACGTTACGGTCTGCGTCTCAGACACCCAGAACATGGGCCGGACAGCCTCCTTGTAGTCCCACGTCATGTAACGAATGTCTCTGACCACGCCAACAATCTCATAGGTAGAGGCGCACTTAAGCCGGTCAAGACCGAAATGGTACCCGATCGGATTCTTGTCTTTGAAAAAGCGCTTAACGAATGCCTCATTAACAACCGCTACATTCAACGTGCTTGCGGTGTCATCTTCTGTGATGGGCCTGCCTAGCACAATCTTCGCGCCGATGGCATCGAAGAACCCCGGCATCACGCGCGCCCAACCAGCGCTTGTGTCTTCCTTCGCGTTAGGCTCCGGCCTGCCCTGAATGCGAATCCCCTCATTCCAGCTATCGCCGCTCATCGGCGCATAAAGCACAGGCGCAACCCCACGCACACCCGGAATCTGCTTCAGGCTGTCATCGATCTTGCGAAATAATAGTTCCATCTGTTCCGGCTTGTAGTTGCTCAGCGTCGGATTGATCCCTACGAGATAACGGCCTTGCGTCTCGAAGCCAAAATCCTGATGCTCAAGATTGCGCAGGCTCTCCGCCAGCAAAGCCGCAGCCGAAAGCAGCACCACCGACATCCCCACCTGTGCGATGACCAAGGACTTCTGAGCCCACGAGCGGCCGCCGCCTACAGAACGGCTCGCACCGCGTAGCGCCTCTACCGGATCGGCATGCGAGGTAATCCACGCCGGCGCCGTTCCAAAGAGAATTCCCGTCAGAATCGAGATGCCAAGTGTAAAGAGCAGCACCGGCCACGATGGCGCCGGGCTGACCGGAACATAATTGTTCCCTCCACCAATCTCGAAGGCCAGGTAAAGAATCAGGCGTGTTCCGCTATACGCCACAGCAATCCCGAGTGCTCCGCCAACAATCGCCAGCAGCACACTTTCCACCAGGGCCTTGCGCACCAGCCGAATTCGCGAAGCTCCCATCGCAACGCGAATCGAAATCTGTGCGCGTTCTCTCAATCCACGCGCCAGCATCAGGTTTGCCAGATTCCCGCAAGCCACAAGCAGAACGCATCCGGCTGCAATCAAAAGCAGCTTGAGGCTGCTCTCGTATTCATCCCGCATGACCGCCACACCCGCTCCGCCAGGAATCAGATGCAGTGTCTGCTGTTGCCAAAGCTGCTTTTCACCCGGCTCCATGTCAGGCACATGGCTCGCCAGCCAATCATGGAGATCTACGCGCAGCTTCGCTTCCAGCGCTTGCGGATTCACACTGGGACGAACTCTGCCCAGAATATCCAGGTAGTTTCCATTGGCTCGCTTCAGCCGTGAAACATTTCCGCCGAGAATCTGCTCGGAGGTAATCGGCAGCCAGAAGTCTGGCATACCCCAGCCCGAGAGTTTAGCCCCATAAAACCCTTGCGGCGTAACGCCGATCACAGTAAACGCATTTCCGTTGATCAGGAAGCTAGCGCCAACTACGGAAGGATCGGAGGCAAACTTTGTTTGCCATGTGCGATAGCTCATCACCGCAACCAGCGGTGCTCCCAGTTGGTCATCCGCGTCAGTCATCAACCGGCCCACCCACGGCTGTATGCCCAGGGTTCGGAAGAAATTTCCGGAAACTTCCTGCCCGTTGTATGTATCTGCCTGCGCCTGCGATCCAGCGCGCCTCACGCCAAGAGGAGAATTACCAGCCTGCAGCGCTGCCAGGTCTGCGAACTCCGGCGTGTGCGCGCGAAAGTTCTTGTAAGCCTCCCAGGAGAAGAGCGAAAAATCACCATCATCGCTCTGCGTATAGCCGCCCCAGTTGCAGCAGCGAATCTTGTCCCCGATGCGCCAGAGCTCATCCGGCTTGGCCACAGGCAATGGTTTCAACATCACCTGATGCACCAGCGTAAAGATGGCTGTCGTCGCGCCGATACCCAGAGCTAAGGTAATCACCACCGTCGCTGTAAACCCAGGCGCCTTCCTTAGTTGCCGTATCGCATCGCGCAGATCTGCCAGCATTCGCTTTCTCCTCGAAGAGCGTTCAAAGTGGATTTCAGGAGTTACGTAAGCACGGCGATTGCCGTTCCATGAACTTACCTGGCTTCAAAACAAAGGGGATTAAAGACACGCGCATTGTTGCCCCTGTCCGAAATCAGCATGTACTGTACAGAATCGGACAGGGATTCGTTTGTTGTGCGAACTGCCTATCGAAAGCCAAACTGCTGAAGGGCTCGCTTAAGCCCATCAATATCCATTCCCGCAGTTCGATAGACAATACGTCCGTCTGCGTCCAGCAAGTAGGTCTGTGGAAACGCTTCGGTGCTCTTGTAGTTCGCAAAAACATTCGATTTGCCAGGCTCCCCGCCGAGCACGAGCGGGAAACTCAAGCCGGCTCTACGCGCGTAGTCCACAACCGTTTTTGCAGAATCTCCGCGATTTACCGCCACAATCGTGAAGCCCTGCGCGCGGTATTGTTCGTAGAGTTTTTCAAACTCAGGAAACTCGATACGGCATGGAGCACAGTTGAAATACCAGAAATTTATCAGGGTCGCCTTCTTGCCTCGGCGTTGGGTTGAAAGCGCCAACCGCTCTCCTTCTGGCGTCGGCAAAGTGAAGTCCGGCGCCTTCTCGCCAATCGAAAGCATTCCAGCGGTTATTGAGGTCGACTTTTGTCCGGCAGCTGGCACAAAATGGAAATAAGCAGCCGAGGAAGGAGCATTCACGCGTATATTGCTCAACTTCGCCTCAAAGACTCCGGCCTTTGTGCCTGCACCAAACTGCACGATAGATCGTGCCAGAACGTCTTTGTCGAAGAAGAACCGCGCACCATATTCGCCCATCGGGCCAGTACCGTGAACCAGCAGAACTCGGAACTGTTGACCATCAACTGACTCACCGCTGACTGAGTCCAAATGCTCGCTCGGATCTACGGAGGCGCCAAAAGGGTTAAGGCTCTGCGTAAAAAAGAAACGGTATGGAAATCCCCACCAGGGCGTGTCGATCTTTTCTCCACGCGGATCGATTGATTCCTGGGTATAGCTCTTATCATCAGGAACTAAATATCGCACTGTTCCGTCTGAAACGAGTACATGCAGCGGATAGTCTCCCGCCAATTTGACGAATGCATAATTGGGTTTCATCAAACGAACAGTGCCTGTTGAGGTTTTAGTTCCGGCACTTGTCTTCCATGTGAGTACGATGTCTGCACTTAGGGTGTGCTGTAAGCGCGCGGCCTGCGTTACCCTCTGCACAAAGTCTTGTGTTGACTCCTGAGCAACAGACTGAATAGGTACGCTGATTGTAAGCAAGGCAATAGCCATCATCCACAAACGTACTTCTCGCATGATCTCTCCTACACCACGCTAGCGTTCAAGAATCTTCTCGAAGTACGCCAGCGCACGCGGATCGTGCGTCTGCCCCAGCCAGAAGATTGCTTCCTTGCGAACCGCAGGATCGGAATTGGTTTGTGCCACCTGCAGCAGCTCCGGCACTGCCTGGTCCTTCGGCAGCTGGCTCAGTGCAAACACAGCCTTCTTCTTCACGGCAACCTCAGGATCGTTCGCCACCGCATCCTTCAAGGTGCCTATGGCCTTTACGCCTGCCTTCTGCCCCACCCAGAAGATCGCTTCTTCCCGAACGCGCGTGTCGGAATCAGACTTCGCCATGCGGATCATGTCTTCAATCGCGGCAGGATCATGATTCACCGATAAATCGAAAACCAGTTTCTTGCGAAACTCCGGATCGCTATCCTTCGCCAGTTTCTCCAGAGCCAGCAGGCCGTCATGTCCACGCTCCGCGCCCAGCCAGAACCCTGCTTTCTCTCGCAGCCACAGCGGATTCGACGAAGACGCAAATCCTGCAAGCGCCGTTGTCGCCTTTTGAGACTCATGCATGGCAATCGTCGCCAGCGCCTGATCCGTGAGCCTCTTGTTGTCGTCCCCAGTCGCCAGGCTCGCAAGCCACGCAATACTCTCATCCGCGCCAACTCCCGTCAGCCACGTGAACGACAACCCTCCTGCATCCAGCCGGCATCCGGCGCCGACGAAACGAAGCTTGTCGATCGCACCATGATCCATCCGCACCAGCACATCGATCTTCGTTACCACCTCGTCTTTGTCAGAGGACCGATAGATGTTGTCGGATTTTTCTAGTTGATAGACACCGCAGCATCCATCGTCCATCGAGGGCTGCGCGTCGCCTGAACACGAAGAGAAACGAGATCCCGGCAAAGCTGCCACCTCATAGCCAAACCAGAGTGGTCCAGTCTCATGTTGAAATCGGCCCGCCATCGCGGACAGTTCCCCTCCGCCTTGCTCCGGGTGAAACTGCGCATTGATCACCTTCGGCGCTTCCTGTGCCGCCGCCACTGCGCCCACGCCGAGCGCGGCTGCCAACAACCAGTTTTGTGTCAAATTCTGTCTCATGGGATTCCTCGCTATTACTTGTTGAGAATTTCCAGCATGTAATCGGTCGCTTCCTGGCTATGGATCAAGCCTAGCTGCTGTACCAGATATTGCTTCATATTCGTGTCCTTTTCCGCGCGTGCCAGCGCCACCAGGTCGTGCGCGTCATTCGCAAGGAACAAACCCTGCGCCGCAGCTTGCTTCGTGTCCGTGTCGGAACTCTTCTGGTAAGCTGCCACCAGCACTGGCGCCACTGACATCCCTCCAGAAATCCCAAGATTGCGGATCGCCTTACGCCGCAGCTCCGTATCCTGTTCCGACTGCGCAATCTCGCTCAGCACGGCCACGCCCTCGTGACCGCTGGCTATCAGCGCATTAATAATGTCCGCCTTGGTCTCTGCACTGTTCGTCGCGCGATAAAGCCCCTGCAGGTCCTGCACGGCGCTCATCGCTCCCAGCGTATGTACCGCCGTCTTCGCCAGGTCAGGGTTCGTCTCCTGGCGTGCCGCCTCCAGTACCTTCGACGAATCTCCCGTAATCAGATATGCCTGCAGAATCGCCTTCTTCACCCGCACATCGCTCGTCTGCTTATAGAGATTCGCCAATGTCTCGTTTGCGTGCTTTCCCTGCGCCGTCGCAATCATGTAAATCGCATGGATCTGCAACTCGGGTCCCGATTGCCCCTGAGCCACCTTGCCGATCACCGCCGCAGCCTGTGGCGACTGGCTCTGCGCCAGCACAAACAGCGCGCGCTTCTTCAGCTCGTCCGATTGATTGCCCGCCAGAATCTTCTCAAGTATCGGCACCGCCTGCGCCGGGTCCTGCTCCATCAGCGCATTCACCGCCAGCAATTTCAGATTCTGGTCCGGCTCCGCCTGCGGTGACACCGGATCGCCGCTCTTGCCGCGAATCTCAATCTCCAGCGCGCCGCACTCCTCGATCCACCGGCTCTTCGGATACAGCTTGCGCAGCTCTCCGCATGTGCTCAGCGCATTCGCCGATTGGCCTTCCTTGTTCTCCGCATACGCCTTCCAGTAGAGTGCGCCTTCCGCATGTTCGCCATGCATCTTTGCCACGCGATCAAACAACCCCGCCGCATCCTGCCAGCGGCTCTCATTCACGGCCCGCGTTCCATCGGCATACAGGCTCGCTTCGTCAGCAGTTCCCGCACTCATCCAGTTAAGCACTGGCGATGCTCCAGCCTCAGCCGCGCGCAAATGCCACGGCGCAACCGTAAACGCTGCTGCGAAAAATAAAACCACTGTTCCCTTAGCTCTCATTAGATCGATGCTCCTCTTCCCTGATTCGTCTTGTTGCCCTGATCCGTCTTCCGTGTTCTCAACACACGAATCTCGAACAAAATTCCCTGCGTGTTCATCTCACTGCGCACCCGCTGCAGATCTTCCGCCGTCAAATTCGGATTGTTCGCGATCTCTGCCAGCACACCTTCCAGCCGGTCCAGCGCGCCCGCCAGCGCAGGGTCCTTCGCATGTGTTGCCGTCGTGCGATACAGCCGGTTCGACGCCAGCAGCTCACGCGCATCCGACTGCAGTTGCGCATTCTCCACGTGATCCTGCGAATCCGCATGCTCCAGCGCCACCAGCAGTCGCTCCGTTCTGTCCAGGTGCTCCGTCAACACCACCACCACGGTCGGCTGCGTCGTTGTTTGCGGATTTTTATTTCCAGCAGTGTTATCTGTCTTCGTCGTGATCCGCGCCCAGTAGCGCCCACCCACAAATGCCGCCGCCAGCAGCATCGCGCATCCCAGAGCCAGCGTCCCCGCCTTCCACCCAGTCCATCCAGACCAGCCCCATCCAAACCAACCACGCGCCTTCTTCTCATACGGAATCAGCCGCGGCTCAAGCGCCTGCCACACTCGCTCGCCATACTGCGCGTCCCTCTGCGGAACCTCCGCCAAACTCATCCCATCCAGACTCTGCTTCAGCTCCGCATACTGCGCCGCACACTCCCGGCACGCCTTCACATGCGCCGATGCAGCGCCCTCACCCTCGCCGTAATACAGCTCAACCAGTTCTTCTTCGCTCAAGTGCTTCATGCCATCCCCCGCAGCGGCGCCAGCTCCCGCCGCAACTTCTGCACAGCGCGAAACACCGCATTCTTTGCCGCATTCGGAGCCACGCCAAGCACCTCCGCAATCTCGTTCACCGATCGATCCTCATGATGTCGCATCACAAATGCAGCCTTCTCCGTCGGCGTCAACCGCCGCATCGCTCTCTCCTGCACCGCGCCGATCTCGCGACTCAGCAGCGACCTCTCGGGATCAGCATCCTGCGTCTCTATCTGCACCGTCTTCTCTTCCGGATCGTTCTCATCGCCCGCTCGATACTCAGCCTCAATACCCGGCCGTTGAATCCGATCCAGCGCGCAGTTCACAGCAATCCGGTAGACCCACGTCCCGAAACTCGCGCGCTGCTGAAAGCTCTCCAAGCGCTGATACCCGCGCAAAAACGCCTCTTGCACAATCTCCTCCGCATCGGCCTCATTGCCCATCATGCGAAAGGCCACTCGGAAGATACTTCCACTGTGAGCGCGCACCAGCGCACCGTACGCTTCCTTGTCTCCGGCCAGCACCGCCCGGACAATCGAGTGATCGTTCTCTTGCATTCAGCGCCTTAGACAGAGAATCCGCGTTAGCGGTTAGGAGATTATTTTTACCCCATGCCGTCCGAAAATGCAGACCCGCCAGGATAGTCGACGGAACTCTCGCGCTGCCTGCAGAACCCGGAACCAAAATTTCCAGGATGGCTTGTAGAATTCCCGTCTGGCCGTTCGTCGTTATAGTGAAGGCGGGCAACCGGCCCGGCTGAAAACCACTTCCAGGAGACACTATGCCGCAATATCTGGTTTCAACGTACTTCCCTGACAACTTTGACCCATCCACCATCGACGAAGCCGCGGTGGAGGCAATTCACGAGCTCAACCGGGAAATGGACGCTGCCGGCGTGACGAAGTTCGCCTGCGGCCTGGGCGCGGCCCACGCACTGCGCACGCAGCCCAACGGAGAGCTGATGCTCACAGACGGGCCATATCTCGAGGCCAAGGAGCACATCGGCGGATTGTCCATCATGGAGTGCGCAAATCTCGATGAGGTGCTGGCTTGGGCACGCAAGGGCGCCAAGGCGTGTGGTGTGTCGATGCCGGTCGAGATCCGAGAGATTTTCTTTGTACCGGCCCCGGAAAAGAACTGAGAAGCACGGTCGGAACGGAATTCTGTGAGCGGCTTGTCGAATTTCCACCTGTCCGTTCGTCGAGAGAATGAAGAGCGGGCGCAGAGCCCTGCTAAAGACCATTCAAGGAGAAACTATGCCGCAATATCTGCTTGCAATTCAACACCCCGACAACTACGACCCGTCCGTCGAGAGCGAGACGATGATGCGTGATATTCACGCGCTCAACAGAGAAATGACGGCGGCCGGCGCTAGATTTTTCGCCGGTGGCCTGGAGCAGGCACAGAACGCAAAATCGCTGCGCAAGCAAACGGATGGAGATGTGGTTGTTACGGACGGGCCCTACCTTGAGACCAAGGAACACGTAGGCGGTTTTTGGATTCTGGAGTGCGCCGGTATGGACGAGGCGCTCGCGTGGGGAGGCAAAGCCGTTGTCGCCTGTCGCGCGCCGGCTGAAGTGCGAGCGTTCCTCCCAATGCCAACCAAATAGTACAACCTGATAGTACAACCTGGCAGGAATCAACTGGAGCAGTGCCATAAGGAGCAGCTTGATGCGTTTCATGATGATTGTCATCCCAAAGGGATACGAGAGTGCGACCCCCAACACTGTTCCCAGTGTGGAGGCCGTGGCGAAGATGCAGGAGTACAACCAGACGCTACAGAAAGCGGGAGTTCTGCTCGCGCTCGACGGCCTCTTTCCGCCTGCAACTGGGGCGCGTATTTCCTACCTGGACGGCAAAGCCACGGTGACTGACGGACCATTCGCTGAGGTCAAAGAAGTCATCGGAGGCTACTGGATCATCCAGGCACACTCGCGGGAAGAAGCCATCGAATGGGCAAAGCGCGCGCCCATGTCCAACAACGAGATCATCGAGGTTCGTCAGATCTTCGAGATGGGCGATTTCCCCAGCGATGTGCAGAAGGCAGCCGAAGGCTATGAGAACCTTCCGCACTCGGGCTCGAAGGAGTGAAAGACATTCATAAAGCGATTGAGGCCGTGTGGAAGATCGAGTCCACACGGCTCGTCGCCGCCATTGCCCGCGTCACCCGCGATATCGGTATCGCAGAGGAGCTGGCCCAGGACGCCCTGGTGACTGCGCTTGAACTCTGGCCCGAGCAAGGCATCCCCGAAAATCCCGGCGCGTGGCTGATGACAGCGGCTAAACGGCGCGCCATCGATTCGTTGCGCCGTGGCCGCATGCTCGTACAAAAGCACGAACAAATCACGCGCGAACTGGAATGGCAACAGCAGCAGCTTGGAGATGCTTTGGAGCACTCACTGGATCTAGTGATCGATGATGACATTCTGCGGCTCATCTTTACCGCGTGCCATCCCATACTTGCAATGGAAGGACGAATCGCACTGACGCTGCGCCTGATCGGCGGCCTCACCACCACGGAGATCGCGCGCGCCTGCCTTGTACCTGAGAAGACGATGGGGCAGCGGATCTTTCGCGCCAAGAAGACCCTCTCGGAAGCGCATGTTCCTTTTGAGACGCCACGCGGAGATGAGTTGCGTAGCAGGATCGACTCCGTATTGCTGGTCATCTACCTGATCTTCAATGAGGGATACACCGCAACATCCGGAGACGAATGGATGCGGGCCGCGCTCTCTGAAGAGGCACTGCGTCTGGGACGCATGCTGGCGCAGCTTCTCCCTGGTGAATCGGAGGTCCATGCTCTTCTGGCGCTGATGGAGTTGCAGGCATCGCGCTCCGCAGCGCGCCGCGGCAAAAACGGCGAGGCAGTGTTGTTGCCGGATCAGAACCGAACGCTCTGGGACTACGCGCAGATTCAGCGAGGAATGACCGCGCTCGAACAAGCGCAAAGACTAGGCGGTGGCGCGAAACCCTACGCGTTGCAGGCAGCCATTGCCGCATATCATATACGCGCACGCACCGCCGAAGAGACAGACTGGGGCGGGATCGTTCTCCTCTATGACGCCTTGCTGCAAATCAATCCATCTCCAATCGTGGCACTCAATCGCGCAGTCGCTGTTGGCATGGCGCAAGGCCCAGCCGCCGGGCTCAATGCGCTCGACGCAGCGGCCACGCTCGCCGGCGACTCTGCGCTGGCCGGCTACCATCTCTTTCCCAGTGTCCGCGGAGACCTGCTGATGAAAATGGGCCGGTTCACTGAGGCGCGTGAGGAAACACAACGCGCCATGGAGATGACGAAGAATCTGCGGGAACAGGAATTGCTGGCGGCCAGGCTGAAGCAGATTGAGAAGGCGGCCTTATCAACATAGGCATGGCTCAATCTTCAGGTGGAGTGAAGAACTTTCTTCAGCTTTTTTCCGTTCACTCTCACCTCTAACCTGTCACCGGGCTTGCCCAGCCATATACAATCCGTCCTGAAGCGAGGAAGCCCTTATGTCTCTTGCAGTTCTGCCGTTGCCGTTTCTCGTCATCGTCGTCATCATCGCCCTTTACCTCTTCAATTCCATCAAGATCCTCCGCGATTACGAGCGCGCAGTCATCTTCCGCCTCGGTCGTGCCCTTCCCGTGCCGAAAGGCCCCGGCGTCACCCTCGTCTTCCGCCCTTTTGACCAGATGGTCCGCATCTCCCTGCGCCAGGAGGTCCTTGAAGTCCCGCCGCAGGACGTCATCACCCGCGACAACGTCACCATCAAGGTCAACGCCGTCGTAACGCTTTACGTCCTCGATCCCAACCTTGCCGCCATCAAGGTAGCCAATTACGT
Organism: Occallatibacter sp.; assembly: GCF_049510455.1. Classification (GTDB taxonomy): domain Bacteria; phylum Acidobacteriota; class Terriglobia; order Terriglobales; family Acidobacteriaceae; genus Telmatobacter. Next base: position 15,430 of record NZ_JBEKYX010000020.1, read on the forward strand.
CTACCAGACTTCGCAGTTCGCCCAGACCACGCTTCGCTCCGTTCTCGGCGAAGTCGAACTGGATGAGTTGCTTAGCCACCGCGACAAACTCAACCTCAAAATCCAGACCATCATTGACCAGCGCACGGAGCCCTTCGGCGTCAAAGTCACCTCGGTCGAAGTCAAACAGGTAGACCTGCCCGATCAAATGCTCCGCGCCATGGCCAAGCAGGCCGAAGCCGAGCGCGAAAAACGGTCCAAGATCATTCATGCCGAGGGCGAATTCAACGCCGCGCAAAAGCTCGTCGACGCCGCTGCGCTTCTCGCCACACAGCCCATGACCCTGCAACTCCGCTACCTGCAGACACTTGCTGAAATCGGCGTCGAAAAGAACACCACCATCGTCTTCCCGCTGCCCATGGAGCTGCTCAGCCTGCTCAACAAGGTAAGCGAGGCCGCTATAAAACCTGCGGAGAGGGCGTAGACAAAACCCGCAACTTCGCATCCAACACAATGTATGCAATGGGATAAGGAAAACGAGTTTAAGGTTGAGACCCAGGGAGACGACAAGGAAGTCACCCTGGGCCCTACGGTACTGACAGCCCTGGGGCTTGGCCTGCTGGTGCTCTGTTGCATCTGCTTTCTCGCGGGGTACGTGATAGGCCATCGCGCTGAAACGCCAAAGTCTACCAGCACAACAGCTTCATCCTCCAGACACTCCATCGCCGAGCTTCTCGCCCAGGACCAGGCGACACATCCGGCATCAAACTCGACCACGCGCGCCGCCCACACACAACCCGATGAGACAGCCGGCTCTCTGTCTCCCGCTGCCGCCGCCCAGGAACCTGCTCCACCGCCCGCTGAGGCAATTCCCGATTCGCAGCCTCCCGCACAAAAGCCTGCCAGTACACAGCCCGCGGTACACACGGCGCTGCCGCAATACACCTCGCAGGCCGGCTCGTGGGTTGTGCAGGTGGCTGCCGTCGAGAACTCAGCGGACGCCGATGTACTGATCAGCGCACTTCGCCAGCGCGGCTACTCTGTCTCAGCGCGTCACGGCGCAGGCGATAACCTGATCCACGTGCTGGTGGGTCCATTTGTAAGCCGAAGCGACGCCGATTCCATGCGCCAGAAGCTGGCGAACGATGGCTACAATGCCAATGTTGAGCCCTGATTTTTCATCCACGCATCCACTCCGGCAGCCCTGAAGCTATCGACTCACGCACCGCCGCCATCAGTTCTTCCCGCGTTGCAAATTCGGCTGGATGTATGGGCTCGTGGAAGATAATGTGCGCAGTTCCTGGATATACCTTCAGGCTTCCTTTTCGCATCATCGTCTCTGTGCCGTAGATCGAAACCGGAACACACGGCGCGCCGGATTCCATAGCGAGATAAAACGGTCCTTTTTTGAATGGCAGCATTCGTCCATCGCCTGAGCGCGTTCCTTCCACAAATGTGGTGATGTGGATTCCCTTCTCGAGCACACGCCGCGCCGCTGTCACGCTCTCCTTGGCGCTTTCCACGTTGCCATCGCGGTCCACCGGAACAAATTGACCCAGCCTGAAGCCATAACCCAGCACTGGAATCTTCATCAGCGATCGCTTGAGAAATGCCGAAGTCCTTCCGGGCAGATTGGGAATCAGCGCGGGTGGATCGAGATTCGAAACGTGATTCGCCATGAATATGCAGGCCGTGTCCCGCGGAACCCTGTCGCGGCCTTCGATCACGACTTTTACGCGGGCCAATCGGAATGCGGCGCGCACAATCCATTGCGCAACGTTATAAAGCGCATCCGCGCTGCCTGTGATCAGCGTCCAAGGAAACAAGACGAGTGCAGCAGGTGCGCCCAGACCTGCGATCGTGAAGAGAAGAATTAGCGACGTGATCATGCTTACTTTCCGGGCATCAACCTAGGCGCTCTCTCAGCGCCGCAGGCAGTTTTTCATAGATGCCATCAAAGCCGCCATTGGAAAGAATGGCCACCACATCGCCCGCCGCAAGTTGCGGCGCGATCTCCTTCACAATCGCATTCGCATCGGGATAAATCGCAGCAGCAGTTCCTGCAGCGTTCAATCGTTCGATGACCTCATCCGGATGCAGCCGCTCATCTTCCTTGATCTTCTGCTGCTGATACACGCCGGCAAGAATCACGCGGTCGGCAGTGCGCAGGCTTTCCACCAGATCATCCGCAAGCACCCTGCGCCGCAGCGTATTGGAGCGTGGCTCCAGCACGGCCCACAGCCGAGCCTGCGGATACACCGAGCGCAACGCCCTCAGCGTTTCGCGAATAGCCGTAGGATGATGCGCAAAGTCTTCGATGATGGTTATGCCGCCGATCTCCGCACGTACTTCCAGGCGCCGCTTTACGCTCATGAAGCTGGCCAGGGCCTGTTGGATTGCATTTACGGGAATGCCCTGCCCGGCGGCGAGTGCGGCGGCTGCCGTTGCATTCAGCGCATTATGTTCGCCGGCCAGCTTCATTTCAAAAGCCGACCACAACGCACCGCCGTGCCAGACCTCCCAGTGCATTGCGCCGTTTCGATAGCAAAGGTTCTGCAGGCGCCAATCGGCTTCGGCACTGAAGCCATAACGCTCTACCTTACAAAAGGCCTTGGCTACGCACTCGGTCACATTTGGGCTACCGTCGAAGGCGATGATGCGGCCACGCCGTGGAACCAGGTTCACGAGCCGTTTGAATGCTGTTTTCACCGCATCGAGATCCGCGTAAATGTCCGCGTGATCGAATTCGACATGCGTGAGGATCAGTGCGTCAGGAAAGTAATGCAGAAACTTCGGCCCCTTGTCGAAGAAGGCTGTATCGTATTCATCGCCCTCCACGATAAAAGTGCGCGTGGGCCGCAGATGAAAGCTGGTTCCGAAGTTTTCCGCTACGCCACCGATGAGAAACGATGGCTCCAGTTCCGGTTTCGATGCTGAGGCTGTTTGATACATCCATGCCAGCATGCTGGTCGTCGTGGTCTTGCCGTGCGTTCCTGCCACAACCAAAGACTCGCGCCCAGTCAGAAACTCCTCTTTGAGCAGCGCTGCCATCGATGTAAATGGAATGCGGGCATCGAGAATCTTTTCGATTTCAGGATTGCCGCGCGATAGTGCGTTACCGATCACCACGAGATCAGGAGCGGGATCGAGATTCGCTTCCGAATACGGCTCCATCACCGGGGTTCCAAGCTCTCGCAGCAGATCGCTCATGGGTGGGTAAGCTGCCGTATCGGAGCCGGTGATGCGATGCCCCTGCAATTGCAATAATCCGGCGAGAGATGCCATTGCCGTACCGCAGATACCGCTCAGATGTATATGCCGGGGCTTTCCGTTCATCGCTGCACCGCCGGTTCCAACAGCTTCAATTCAGTCTCCTCATTGACGTGCAGGTCGGCAGCAACGCCGAAGGTGAGAGTGACATTCCGGCGCGAGACATGGCCGCTGCGCAGGCCGATGGCAATGGGCCCGGAAAAGCCGTCGAGAGCACTCATTATCGTCTTATCGAGTAGGTCGGAATCTGCGCCCGGCGAGATGCAGTCGAGCATTTCGCCGAAGATAATTCCCGTAACGTTGTCGAGTTTACCCGCCTTTCGCATCTGCCAGAGCATGCGGTCAATCTGGTACGGCTTTGCTCCGACATCTTCGATAAAGAGCAGCTTGCCTTCTGTCCGCGGCTCCCACGGCGTGCCAAGCATGGTGACGAGAATGCTGAGACAGCCGCCATAGAGCGTGCCACTTGCTGAGCCTGGCTTCAGCACGCGCAGACCCTCTGCCGCTCCCACACTGTACGGCTGGCCGGCGAGTGCAGCATGAAAGCTCGGCAGGTGTACGCCGTCTTCAAGATAAAAATCCGCGGCCAGCATGGGACCGTGAAATGCGGGAATGACGAGCTTGTCGAGCAGATGTAGTTGAAGGCCGGTGAGATCGCTGTAGGCGAGGAACGGCTTCGGATGCGCGCGAAAGACTTCTAGGTCGATGCGATCGAGCAGGTAATTGGACCCGTAGCCGCCGCGCAGGCACATTACGGCTTGCGTTTCGGGATCGGCAAACGCGTCGTGCAGGTCAGCAATCCGCTGCTGTGGAGTGCCGGCAAAGAATAGCGGTCCCCGAGTCAACGCGTTCTCGGCAAACTGCGGTGTATACCCAAGCGCGCTGAGCCGCTCCACACCGTCTGTAATGCGATCTTGCCGCGCAGAGGATGCGGGAGCGACGATTCCGATGCCTGCGCCGGGCTCGACGGCAGCAGGTCGAAGAAGCGTAGGCGTCTGCATTACTCCTCCCACGTCTCGCCGCGCGCTATGAGCGTCGCGGACCCGGTGAGTTGCAGTTCTGCATCTGTTGCATCCCATTGCACGGTCTGTGCGCCGCCCGGAGCAATGACACGCAGCGGCGAGCGGACGAGTCCTTGTGAGATGACAGCCGCAGCCGATGCCGACGTGCCTGTGCCGGAGGAGGTTGTGGGCCCGACGCCGCGCTCGAAGATGCGAATCTCAATTTCCGAGGGACTGAGCACACGCGCAAATTCGACATTGGTTTGATACGGAAAATCCGGATGACCGCAAATTTGTTGTCCAATGCTTTGCCAGCGCTGTCCATCCACGGCGAAGTCGGCGTTGTCGACGACGATGACGAAGTGAGGATTGCCGGTGGAGACCTCTGTGCCGGGGACCTGCACACCGCCGGGGATGGTGACTGTGCGCGGAGTAAGTTTCGGCACGCCCATGCCTGTTGTGATTTCCACGGTATAGCCACTTTTGTCGTGAATGGCATTCACATGACAGCGCCTGAGACCTGCATCGGTCTCGATCTCCAGCGTATCGCCCGGCTTTGCGCCAATCGCTTCCGCCATCCAGGCTGCTACGCAGCGCGTACCATTGCCGCTGATCTCGGCTATCGATCCATCCGCGTTATGCAGGCGGATACGGCCGGCCTTTTTGTGCGGTTGGCTATCGTTCCACGCAAAGAACTCGACGCCATCCGCGCCGACGCCTGTATTTCGTGAGCAGAGGCGACGGGTGAGTTCTGCCCAGTCATGGCCCGCTGCCGCATCTTCCGTCACAATCAGAAAATCGTTGCCGCAGGCGTTTGCCTTGGTAAAGGGAATCACTCTTCCTCCGGATCGCGGAAGGTAAGCAACTGGCTGATCGCCGGCTGATTCAAAAGCTGCGCGCGCAACTGATCGTGTTTTTTCTTTGACGCTAACAGCGAAAAGCTGACGCGCTGCAGGACACCGATCTCGTCCCTCTCTACGCCAGAAAGGCGCTGGTCGGCATTGTCCAGCGCGCCAAGAATCGATGCAAGCATCTGCGTCTGATCGCTTCCACGCGCTTCGTAGATGAGCGAGTAGCCTTTCAGGTTTACGCGATGCTCGAGAAAGCCAACCACCGTCAGAGAGAAGATGACAAGCAGCGCAGCCGCTATCGCTGGCGCGTACAGTCCCGCTCCGCATGCCATGCCAATGGAAGCGATGACCCACACGCTGGCCGCACTGGTTAGTCCGCTGACGCGGTTGCTGTTGTGCAGAATAAGACCGGCGCCGAGAAAACCAATTCCCTGCACGATATTGGAAGCTACCTGCCCGCGATTGGTTCCGACATCTCCGGCAATGACTCCTGAGAGCAGCGTGAAGAATGCACTGCCCATGCAGATGAGCATGTTGGTTCGCAGCCCGGCGGCCTTGCGCTGAAATTCGCGCTCAAGGCCAACAAGGCCGCCCAATGCGCAGGCCACGATCAAGCGCCCGATTGCGCCGTTCAATACGCCGAGCTGCTGCAGCCATGAGAAATTGAATGGTTGCCCGAACTGTGAGAGTGCTGTCACTATGCTGCTTCCTTGCCAGATGCTATCACTGCACGAGCACGCCTGTTGAGGTTGCCACACCTGGGGTAACTGAGACGTAAAGTGTGCCAGGGGGCTGCCACGGCGCAGTAAAGCGCTGCACCTCCTTGAGTCCCTGCGGGTGCGCATGCACGGCGCGGTCCACCTCATCGCCATCGAAGGCCAGCACCACCGCTGCGTGCTGTGCCGGAGCGGACAAGGCAGCGCTATAAAATTCCTTGTCGCTTTCGTTGATGGTCTGCTTGAGAGGAATACCAGTGAAGGCGACAATCTGCGGATAGACCGAGGTATCCATGAGGATGACTCCGCCAGGGCTTTTTTGCAGATACGCGCGCAGTGCTGTGGGGATTTCGACTTCATACGACCGGCGCGACTCGATGTTTTTGGTTCCTTCGATGTAAACCGGAGGCCCTTCACGGAGCATCACCAGGCAGTTGATAACAACCAGGAGAAGCAGAAGCGCTGCTACAGCGCTGGCGAGGCGAGGCTTGAACTCGCGAGCGGCAGCAATGATGAGGCTAGCCGCGAAGCCCAGGCTGAGAGCGAATGCGGGCAGCATTTCAAGCCCATAGCGCGTGTTGTACCAGGAGTGTGGCCACCAGACGGGAAGGAAGATTGGCACTGAGCCGTACGCGACGGAATATGCGTAGAACGGAACAGGAAGCCACAACAACAGCGCCCATGCGAAGGTTCGCTTACGAGCCAGGAACCATGCGTAAATAGACCCGAGCACGCTAACAACGAGCAGAATGTTACCCCAAGGAAGTGCGGCTGCGTCCATCTCCGCGCATTTCACATAGAAGATCAGAGAGACCCAAAGGTTATGCCAACCCGGATGAGGCGGTCCGGTGCCGGGAGTCGCGGTTCGCATTTCGATTGCGCTGGCTGAGTATGGTCCACGTACAAAATCGAGCCAATCACCAAAGACAGTCGCGTTGTAGACAAGCCAAACGACTGGCGCGGCAACTACGACAGCGCTTGCGAGCCAGAAGGTGCGTGATCGCAGCCGCCCGCGCCGGAGCAGTGCGACACCTATGGCGCACCATGCAAGCAACGCCATAATCCAGCCGTCGTAACGCGTGTACACAGCGGCAACGAGAACGAGCGCGATGCGCCAGAGCAGTCCCTTGCCGGCGTATTCACTGTCTGAGTCAAGCGCGGCGCGCCATTCTACGAGCCAGACTGCCGTCCACACCATTTCGCAGACGAAGAGCGGCTCTGTCATCGCTGTGGTCTGCAGATACAACAGATTTGGATTGAGGGCGAAGAAAGCGAGCGCGATTACGGCAGGCGTGGGCGCAAGCCATCTGCGCGCCAGCCGATATAAGCCTGCGCATGAGGCCAGCCATGCAAGCGCTGAGGGAATCAGAGCTGCCGCTCCGTTGGCCCACCATGCGTGAACTGCGACAAATGGAATCAGCAGCAGGTGTGGCAGCGGCAGCCACACCGAACCGAGCTGCGTGAGTCCGGGCCGGTGGGAGTCGAAGACGCGGCGCGCGATGTGCAGATGAGCTACCGCGTCGCCGTAGTTGAGCATCGCGCCATGCCGCCAGCTCCAGGCAATCGCTATGAGCGAGACGGCTACGCACGAGGCTATTGCGGCAAGATACTCGACCCGGCTTGGATGCTGCTCAGTCAAGGTGCGTGAGATCGCGGAAGATTTCGAAACGCTCGTCGATTTCTTCGCGTTTGAGATTCGCGATCCGGTCGGTGCCGAATTTTTCGACCGCAAAGGACCCCATCACGCTGCCGTAGAAGATCGCGCGGCGCAGCACGCCTGGCGTCAGATGCGGCTGCGATGCAAGATAGCCGAAGAAGCCTCCGGCAAAGCTGTCGCCTGCGCCTGTCGGGTCCACCACTTCCTCAAGAGGCAGCGCGGGTGCGCGGAAGGTGCGCTCGGCAGGTTCGCCTGTTGAGGCCTTGTGAAAGAGTGTGGCGCCGTATTCGCCATGCTTCACGACAAGCATCCGCGGACCGTAGGACATGACTTGCTGCGCGGCCTTTACCAGGCTGTTCATGCCGGCCAGCATTCTGGTTTCAGTGTCGTTGATGATAAGAATATCCAGCCCTTTGAGAACTTCGAGCAGTGCGGGCTTGTGATCCTTGATCCAATAATTCATGGTGTCGCCAGCTACCAGCTTTACGCCGGGCATGGCCTCACGCACGCGCTTCTGGAGGACGGGATCGATGTTGGCAAGGAAGAGATACTCCGAGTCGCGATAGGAGTCAGGAATCTTGGGTTGAAACGAGCCGAAGACATTCAGTTCGGTGTTGTGCGTCTTCGCTTCGTTGAGGTTCTCCAGATAAGAGCCTTCCCAGAAGAAGCTCTTGCCTGATGCGCGCTCGATACCCACGGTATTAATGCCGCGCGCTTTGAAAACGGCCTCCTGCTCCGGGCCAAAGTCTTCGCCGACAACAGCGATCACGCGTACATCGGTGAAGAAGCTGGCTGCGAGCGAGAAATGCGTTGCCGCACCGCCAAGACAGCGCTCACGGCGGCCCGCGGGAGTTTCAATGGTGTCAAATGCAACACTGCCTACGACGGTAATAGCCATTTTTCCTCTTTTTCACAGTGGGGTTGTCAAATTTTCTACAGGTCTTCAGAAGACGGTTGCATGCTGTCCGCGACAAAGCTCGCGAATCGTTTTTCAAACCGAAACAAGGCCGATTCAACATCCGCCCTGAGCCCTCTCATCTCTTTCGAATTCGCAATTGGCTTAAATTTGTACATGGCGGCGTGCTCAACCTCCCAGAAGAGTCCGAGCAGCATCGGCACAATCTGATATTCCCCACGCACTCGTTGACTTACTTTGTTGCGATATCCGAAGTATTTTGGGGCTAAATTACTCCCATTTTCGTTTTGCACCGGCTTGGAAAGCCAACCCGGAAAATGCTCGCGGAGTACATTATCAACTTCTATTAGCCGGCTGTCAGGAAAAGCGAGAATCCGAACACCTGCCAAGTCCGGGAGATTGCGCAAAGAGTAGTCCTCCCCGCGTTCCGGATCAAAAATCTTTCCTTCCTGATCATTGCGGAGAGACTCGACTGCACTCTCGCATTCCTTCACGCGAGCCTGTATGACAAGTTTTTCGTATGGATTCAGACTATGCAAAACCGGAAGAGTATAGAAACGAATTTCAGTTTCGACTTGAGCGAGTACGCGGCGTATTTCCGGCAGAAGATCAAGATACTCTTGCCGGAGCCTGCTTGTGATCTTCTCCTGTTCGGTCATGCTCCGAGGACTTTCTCCAATTCGCGCTTTACGCCATCCGATGGAGCATTGTTGAAGTAAAAAATCCAACCACTATCGCTCGCGCCTTCCTTGATGCGCGTCGCTAATTCTTCTTCGGAGTGGTCCTCTACAAACTCAAGGCTGAAGGCCTTCTTCGCCGCTTGATTCACATAGAGCGTCCGATCAAAGTTGAAGCGATATTTGGCTTCCCGGAGAATTTCCTTCTTCATTTCCACCTCCCGGATCCTACTTCTCAGCAGTCTGTATCTTACAGCAGCCCTGAAAATTGCTCACTTTCAGCCGAGATACTTACCGAACAACAGCTTCAGCTTTTCCTTTGTGGCGGCGGGAATCAGATCTCGTTGTGTAAGCACCGCATACTGCGCCGCATTGACACACGCACATTTCCTCTGCATCGGCATGGCAGCTATTGCGGCCCTCACAACGCGACTCGCGTTTTCGGCATTCTTGTGGAGGACGGCCACTATCTCTTCAATGGTGACTGCGTCGTGGCCTTCGCGCCAGCAGTCGTAATCGGTCACCATCGCGACTGTTGCGTAGCATATCTCCGCCTCGCGGGCGAGCTTGGCTTCCTGCAGATTGGTCATGCCGATTACGTCGGCGCCCCAACTGCGATAGAGATTCGATTCTGCCCTGGTAGAGAACTGAGGGCCTTCCATGCAGACGTAGGTTCCACCGAGTTTGCCAACTACGTTGGCAGTCGCGCAGGCTTGTGCCGCGGTTTTTGCGACGGTGGCGCAGACGGGGTCGCCGAAGGCTACATGGCCGACGATGCCATCGCCGAAGAAGGTACCGATGCGATGAAAGGTGCGATCGATGAACTGATCCGGTACGACGAAATCGGTCGGCTTGTGTTCTTCTTTCAACGAGCCGACGGCAGAGACGGAGAGAATGCGCTCCACGCCGAGCTTTTTGAAGGCATAGATATTGGCGCGGAAGTTCAGTTCCGATGGCAGGATGCGATGGCCGCGACTGTGGCGGGCGAGAAATGCAACCTTGCGGCCTTCGAGTGTGCCCAGGACGAATGCATCGGAGGGTTCACCGAAGGGCGTTTCCACGCGCTCTTCATGGATGTCCGTAAATCCGGGCATGGAATACAATCCACTGCCGCCTATAATGCCGATCTCCGCCTGCGCCAACCTCACACTCTCTTCCCGCGAGCCATTGGCTTATTCCAGCGGCCGCCCATTACAAACACTCCAGTATAACGACAGGGCGCTGAGGTAATGGCTCAGTTTGAAAAAGCCCGCAGGGGCTAAAGCCCAAAGACTTTATCAGCCGGATTTTCGGCACGACTCAAGTCATGCCCTGTTACAAACCAATTCAAACTGAGCCAGTACCGGCGCTGAGAGAACCGCGGCCTTGCGGCCTTGTTTCTCCGGGGTTCATTCGAAGTTGTTGCGAGGGATGCGCATTTTGAACCAGGACGTTCGATATTTCGTATTTATCTTATTTTGATTGTTATATTTACAGGATTATTTCCTGTTTACTATTTAAATAACAGAAGCAGGTTACCAAATAAATAAAAAAATCCGCACATTGGGCTGTAAGTGATTGACTATGCAGCCGGTTGCGATGAACTTTCGGTGTGCAGAGTTTTGTTCGCCTTTTATGCGCCTTACAGCCCTGAATCCACGCAATCGGGATTCAGAGGATCTACATAGGAAGGCAACGTGCAGATATTGTGCCTGAAATTTTCCGCGAAGATTTTTCTCTTGAATGAAGCTGCGTTGGAAGGCTCTACTTTCATTATCCACAAATGACGATAATTCTATGCAAATTGCACAAAGTTTTTTGCTCTTTAGAATCTGTCAGTTACAAAATATTTTCAGCTAGAGGGCTTGACAAGATTTTTGGGCGGCGAGGATTGCCGCCCAAAACCGGGGTTGAAGCCAGGAGCAAATCTCGTCAGATTCAGTTAGCCATTGTTAAGAGCGTGATGGACTGCGCCGGGAAGGTGGCGCCGATTGTGCTGGTGGTTACGCTTCCCGATGGCGGCGTGACCGTTACGCTGGTTGGGCCTACGATCTGGCTAAGGTTTGCATTGCTGTAGAGGTATGCCTGCGCTGAAGTTGTGGATGTGGATAGAGCGTTGACTGAGAGCGTTGCCGTCAGGTCGCCGTAGGTCTTGTTGATGACTACGATGGTGACTGTGCCGTCCTTGCTTCGCAGGCCGCCGTAGACCGCGAGTTGCGACTGGTCCACGCTCGACGAGTTCAGGGCAAGATCGCCGAAGGTGGACTGCTTGCCGTCGTAGTTGCGGTAGATGGCGAAAGCAAAATTGCCAGGGATCTGCTGGTTGTCGTTTGTTGTAGGCCAGAACATGCCCATGTCGAGGCCTTCACGGCCAAAGATGCCCAGAAGATCGGCCTGCGTGACCGCGCCGTTGATGGACTCCAAGCCGCCGAAGTTGTACTCGTCGATGGAAGTCTTAGTGCCTGGGTAATCCATTGCCACCCAGGCCTGCATCATGGGAATTGCCTGCGGCGCCTGCAGCGGCGTGGTGCAGCTCGGGGTGTAGTTTGGGTCGGTTGTGTAATTCGGTTGCGGGAAGTTTGGGTCAGTGTAGGTTGGGTCCCAGTAGGCTCGCGTCGAGTTCATGCGCGCCTGCTGCACGCCGGTATCGCCCGCGGCAGCCAGGCCAACAGAAGCGCCGCTATAGGTTGCGGCCATGTATGCGTGAATATCGAGGTAGTCGAGCAGGCGGATGCCGTAGGTCTTTTCCGCTGCGGCCATCTGCTGCAGGTAATACTCGATCATGGGCACGCCGCTGTGAGCATTGCGATCGACGGGATTGCTCCAGGGCTGATAGCACGGGCCGCCGGAACTCCATCCGGATTCGATGTCCTTTTTCGAGTAGAAGTAATTCCACCAGTAATCGATGATGGGGCCGCTGACCTGCGCTGTTGGGTCCACGGTTTTGATCGCCAAGGCTGTGCTAATGCCACCGTTGGTTACTTCGTCGTAAGTGGAAGCTACCGGATGCACGTCCCGGTGTACTTCATCCCACCAGGCTGGCTCATTGTCGAGATCCCAGATGGCTACGGATTTTCCTGACGATCCTGCTCCGTATGCGGAGAGGATTGAGCCGACCCATCCGCCAGCCCATGTGCTCTGAGCCCATGCCAGTGTTGCATTTGCGGCCGCAGGAGGAGTGGGCGCGGGGTTGGAGGTGCTGGTGAGAGCGGCGATTGTGCCGGCGGTATCGCCAAAGAGGTCGCATCCGCCAGAGGTGGTGCAGTTGTCCGTTCCTACAGGGACAATGCCGCTTCCACATGAGCCGTTATAGCCGGTTTGCCCTGGGAATTGCGATTGCGTGAAGCTGCAGGCGGTGGTGGAACTGTTTGTGAGCCAGCCGAGCACAGGCATGGTCATCAGCGACTGTATGCCCGCTGTTGAGGAGGCAGTGATAAAGCCCGTATAGTTACCGCCGCCCCACATGCCGCCTTCGCCAGAGAAGTTCTCAAAGTAATAGTCGGCGGCGGAGTTGGTGGTGTTGAGCTTGTAGTTGTAGCGTGAGGTGGCGTCGCCGCCCCAGCGCACAACGGTTGGATTTGCGGTGGCCGCTGAAGCGGAATCGAGCAGATAGCCGTTCATGCCGTAGATATTCGGGTTGATTGCATGGGTCTGGGTGCTGACATCCACGCTCAGTGTGGGTCCGGCTGCAGTGGCCGGCGCAGTCAGAGTTACTGTTGAGCTGCCGGAGACGGATGTGTTCTGGACGCTTGTCGCGGTGACCGTAACGGTTGCAGGTGCTGGATATGGAGTGGTGTACAGCCCGCTGGATGAAATGGTTCCGGGGCTGAGCGAACTGCCGGAGGGCGCGGCAACTGTCCATGTGACGCTGTTGTTTGTAACTGCCGGGCCGTTTACCGTCGCGGTGAATTGCAATGTGCTGCCGATGGTTGCAGAGGCGGGATTTGGCGTTACCGTCACGGAGGTAACCGCGGGGGTTGTATAGGCTGCGGTGACGGTGGCGCCGGCGGTCATTGTCACGTTGCATGTTGTGGTGGTTGCGGCGGTGCAGCCTGTCCACGAGGCAAAGTTGTTGCCCCCCGCCGTGGAAGGCGCGGAGAGTGCCACCTGAGTGCCGGAGTTAACGGTTACCGTAAAGCTGGTTTTGCCTGTTTGCGCAGCGCTGCTGTTGCCCTCTGTGTAAGAGATCTGCGCGCCGCTTGCGGGGTTTGTGGAGTTGACCGTCAGCGTGTAGGTAGTGGGCTGCGGGGGTGTCTTACTTCCGCCACCGCAAGATGCCGCGGCCAGGCACAAGCCTGCCGCAGAGCCCAAGATCAATAGCCTTCCGAAAGAAATCATTTGGCCCCTTGCCGCCTGACGCGCTCTCATCGGAGCTGCATTTCCGCATCCGTACGGATGCGTGTGGCGGTCACTCTAAAAGTTCGCACCATGTTACATGCTGTGACGGAGTTTTCGCAGCGATGAAACGAGCGCAAACGAAGATGCCCCGGCAGCCTTACAGGCCTTCGGGGCAAATTTCAATTTGGGAAATCCGTTAGAGGTGGAAGAGCCGGTCCGCTCCGAAGACGAGTCCCAGTGTTATGAGAGCGATGAAGACTTCGCCGATGGCTCCGACTGCAAACGGCCTCCAGCCCTGTTTACCCAGCTCGCGGAAGCTGGTCCTTAACCCGACGCCTGCAAAGGTGAGCAGAAAAGCCCAGCGGGAGAGGTTTGCGAGGCTGCCGATCTGGGCTTTTGTGAAGAAGCCTACGGTGGCGAGAAGCGAGATGAGAAGAAAGCCGAGGACAAATTTGGGGAATTTTTGCCAGAGGAATCCTGCCTTGTTGCCTACGGTCTGGGCTTGTCCGCGCGAGGCCCAGTAGATGGCGTAGCCGAGGACGATGAAACCGATGAGCGCGTTACGTGTGGTCTTGGCCAGCACAGCAAATTTGCCGGCGGCGTCGGAGTAGAGTGCGCCTGCCGCCGCTGCCTCCGCTGTGTTGTCTACGGCGAGACCGGTCCACAGGCCGTAGGCCTTGTCACTCAGATGCAGTGCATGGCCGATGGCGGGAAAGGCGAAGAGCGAGATTGCGCCGAGGGCGAGAATGGCCGCGATGGCATAAGAGGCGTCTTCATCGTCGGCGTCGATGGCGGGCTTGGCTGCAATGATTGCCGAGACACCGCAGATGGAAGAACCGACGGCGAGCAATGATGCCAGCTTGGGCTTTAGCTTGAATGCGCGGCCCAGCAAGTGCATGAAAAGCAGTGAGAGCGTGATGGCAATACCGGCGAGTGCGAGTGAGACGGGGCCGAGTTTGGCGATGTCACCGAGCAGGAAGCGCGAACCGAGCAGGACGATGCCGGCCTTGAGCCAGAACTCATACGTGGCTACGCCTGGTTGAAAGATGCGCGGCACGCCTACGGTGTTTGCGATGAGGAGGCCGATCACAATTGCCCAGAGGACGTATTCAATGTTTGGAAATGGGATGTGATGGGATTTTGTGTAGCCGTTGATGGATTGCTCGATGAGTTTTCCGCCATAGCCGACGGCGATGAGAAGCAGCAGGCCGGGAATCAGCGCGAGAATGCGCTGGAGCGGGTTCGCGGAGCGGTTGAGGGAGGCTGGAGAAGCGGAGGTGACGGTGGTTGCCATAGAGATCTCCTTACGGCTATGGGTGGAGGCGCGGGGATTGCGGCGGTGTACGCTCTACCAACGGGCTTTACCACTTGGCTTTACCACTTAACGGCGGGGATCAGATTGAAGCGCACGAGCAACGCTAGTACGAGTGCAAGCACCACGGCATAGACGTCGAGCGGAATTCCGCTGCGTTTCACAGGGACTTGAGACATGATGTTCTCCAGTTGTGTTTTTGAATTGCGTGGATCAAACTTCGATGGAAGGGTTCGCTTCTGCCAGATACCGCGCAGCGGTTTCGCGTACGGCCCATCCTGCTAAAAGCAGGCTGGGTGCGGGTAGCGGCGCTTCATCGCCCGAATCGAGGCTGAGGGCGGCGAGGGTTGTACATCGCACCTGCTGGTTGGGCTGTGCGGCGTGGGAGACGAGAACGCACGGGAGATCGGCGGGAAGGCCTTCCGACAGCCACTCCGCGGCGAGCAGTTTGAGGTCCCGGCCTGGCATGTAGACGACGAGGGTTGCGTCTTCTTTTGCGGGGAGCGGCGCGTCATTGTGCGACTGCGCGTGATGGCCGGTGGAGAAGATGACGCTCGATGCTGCATGGCGGTCTGTGAGTGAGAACGGGACCGCGGCTGCGGCGGCAAAGGCGGCGGTGATGCCGGGAACGACTTCGAAGACGATGTTTGCTTCGCGCAGGGCGGACATCTCTTCCGCGGCGCGGCCAAAGATGAGCGGGTCGCCGCTTTTGAGGCGTACTACGGTGCGTCCGGCGCGGGCGTGGACGATCATGAGCGCGTTGATTTCTTCCTGCGTGATGTTTTTGTGGCCGCAGCGCTTGCCTACGTTGACGATTTCAGCCTGGGTGGCGAGTGAGAGGATCGCTTCGGGGACGAGATCGTCATGCAGGATGACTTGCGCGGATTGAATGAGGCGCGCGGCGCGGAGGGTGAGCAGGTCGGGATCGCCGGGGCCTGCGCCGACCAGGTAGACCTTGGCTTCCTTTGATGCGGCGGGAGGGATGGGCTGGTTGGCTAGCGTGTGGAGCAGGGCTTTGCGGGATTCGCTTGCGGGGAACGTTGCGAGGATTTCGCGGCGCTTTGCGCCGAGTTCTGTCAGCCATGAGGCGATGGCTTGTGGGAGTTGTGCGTCGATTTCACGGCGGAGGCGCTGTGCGAAGGCTGGGCTTTCGCCGCTGGTGGAGATTGCGACCTGCAACGGACCGCGCTCAACGATGGAGCCGAAGTAGAAGTCGCAGTGAGGAATGTCATCCACGCTGTTGCAGAGAACACCGCGCTCGACTGCTGCTTCATAGACTGCTGTATTGACTTCGGGCTTGCTGGTGGCGGCGATGGCGATGAAGATGCCGTCGAGGTCGGATGGTGTGAAGACGCGGGGAATCCATTCGAGCTGGCCTTCTGCCGCGAGTACGCGGATTTCTTCGCGGGCCTCCGGTGCTACGACGCGGAGGCGGATGCCTGTTTTGAGCAGCGCGCCGATCTTGTCTAACGCGACAGCGCCTGCGCCGACGATGAGTCCGGTACGGGCGTCGAGTTGGAGGAAGATGGGAAGCTGGCTCATTTGTGTTTCCTTTGGTTGTTCCCTCCCACCCATTCGCAAAATGCGCGAATGGATGGGGCACCCGGGTAATGGCTCAGTTTGAAAAAATCCCACAGGGGCTAAAGCCCAAAGACTTTATCAGCCGGATTTTCGGCACGACTCAAAGTCGTGCCCTGTTACAAAACAATTCAAACTGAGCCAGTACCGGCACCCGGCTCATATTGTTTTCTTAGTCGGCGACGCTGTGCGGTACGGGACCGGTTGGTATGTCGCGCTCTACGGCGGCGACGAGTTCGCCGGCGAGATGCGCGCGGAGCTCATCGTTGGTGTGGCGGCCGAACCATTGACGCAGGTTCTCCTCTGAGGTGCGGCTGGCGAGGTATTGGCTTAGCAGGCGCTCGATGGATTCCGGCACGTCCGTAGCAAGGCAGCGGTAACCGACGGGCCGCGCGAAGCCTGCATGCTGGCCCACTGCGCCGCCGAGGCAGAAGTAGTAAGCGTCGGTCAGCTTGCCGTCATGCTTGATCTTCTTGCCCTCTATGCCGATGTCGGCGATCCAGTGCTGGCCGCAACTGTTGGGGCAGCCGGTGACGTGGAGGCGAAGCTGCTGATCGAATTGCGGGAGGCGTTCTTCCATCTCGCCGACTACCCAGCGGGCGAAGCCTTTGGTCTCCGTGATGGCGAGCTTGCAGAATTCCGTGCCGGTGCAGGCTATAGCGCCGCGCCAGAAGACGGAGCCGTCCACTTGCAGGTCGAGCTGATTCAGTTCCTTGACGAGTTCGCTGGTTTTGGCGTTGGGAATGTCGAGGAAGATGAGGTTTTGCGCGACGGTGGCGCGCAGGCGGCCTTTTCCGAAGCGCTCGGAGAGATCGGCGGCGGCTTCAAGCTGCTCGCCGGTGAGGCGGCCGCGGAGGACGGATGCGCCAATGGAGCTCAATCCGGCTTCGCTCTGCGGAAGGATTCCGGCGTGGTCGCGGAAGACGTCGCTGGGGATGGTTTCTTCGCCGGCGGTTTCGAGTGTGAAGCTGAGGCGGCGCTGGAGCTCGTCTCGAAAGCTGGCGGCGGTCCAGCCTTCTTTCATGAAGAGGTATTTGAGGCGGGCGCGATCGCGGCTTTCGCGCAGGCCCTGCTGATCGCGGAAGATTTCGGCAACGCCGCGAACGGCTGCTACGGCCTGATCGGGACGCAGGAAGACGTCGAGGCGTTCGGCTAGATGCGGCTCGTTTGAGAGGCCGCCGCCGACGCGGAGGCTGTAGCCGATTTCGCCATTTTTGCGGGCTGGCGTGAGGCCGATGTCGTTGATCTCCGGATAGGTACACCAGTGCGGGCAGCCGGTGGCGGAGATTTTGAATTTGCGCGGCAGGTTGTAGAAGTCTGGGTTTGCGGTAAGCAAGTGCGCGATTTCCTGCGCGATGGATGAGGCGTCGATGAGCTCGTCTGCCGAGATGCCGGCGAGTGGGCAGCCGGTGACGTTGCGGACGACGTCGCCGCATGCGCCTTTGGGCGAGAGGCCGATGGAGTCGAGCGCGTCGACGACCTCCGGCAGGGTTTCAATTGTCAGCCAGTGAAACTGGATGTTCTGGCGAGTGGTGATGTCGGCCAGGTTGCGACCGTATTTGCGGGCGAGGCTGCCGATGGTGCGGAGCTGATGCGCGGTGAGAATTCCGTTCGGAATGCCAATGCGCAGCATGAAGTAATCCGTGGCAAGACCTTCGCCGCCTTTGCCGCCGGTGGCTCCGACGCCATCACCCTGGGTGTAAACGCCCCACCACTTGAAATAGAGCGATGCCCACTCGGGGACGACGCTGGAGCGGCCTTCGCGGGCGAACTGGCGGACTTCATCGAAGGCTTCCCATGGATTCTTGGTGCGCTTGAGCCGTTCTGAGCGCTGGGCCTTAGTCTCTTTTTCGGGAACTGCTTGGGTCATATGTTTGTAAACACCTTTGAAAAATGCAAAACCCGCGTCAGCTGGAGCTGAACCGCGGGCAGATAGCAAACCTGATTCTTGCTTAAGCTGGATTCAGCAGGTTGCCTGAGCCGCGGTGAGCAGCGAACAACACCGGCAACAGGAGAATCCATTCATGGAGTTGATGATAGGCAGCAATTCCGGGAATTGCAACTGTTCGATTACGGACAATATGCGAGCTATCCTGTGCAGCGTCGATCCCCAAGCTTCGTATTTTGTGATGGTTAAGAACGGCTGCACAGTTTTTACGGAAATCTTTATGCGATCTTCATTTCGGGACTGTGCAATCTCGTTCTTGATGAAGCGTGACTCTTTGCACAAATTCTGGTGCAGCGGGGATGGGGGAGGGGTCCCGTCCCTTCCATAACAAGACGGCCCGAATCCAGCTGGATTCGGGCCGTCTTTCTTCTGCTGATTATGAGTAAAGCACAAACGGGGTTAATTCTATGCAAACTATCTGAGTGGGGTGTACGGTACGAAAGGACATTGGACTTTGGTAACGAGAAAGCTGAGGATGAGAAGCCGATTGATCAGGACCTATCTTCAACGAAGCGTCTAAATTATTAAACCGGACCACAATATCCGATGGGTTAGGTTGAGAGAACAGCCTTCGTGTTTTTTGGCCTTCGAGGAGATCGAATGCTTCGTACCGGCCTCACTCTGCTGATTATCGTTGCTGCCGTCTGTGGTTCTCCAGTGTTTGCACAAGGCTCGCCTGCGCAGGAAGCCGCGGACTTGAAGGTTGAATTGCGCTCTGCCACTGGATCGAACCGGTTCCAGCTTGGCGAAATGATTCCGCTGGAAGTTCTCATCTCCAGCAGTACCCCAAACCGTTACCTTGAGCCGTGCACTCTATTCAGGGAGAGTTGCTTCGGATATCCGCGGTGCCGGTTCTTTACCCACTGGTCGCTCGATGTTATACCCGCGACTGGATGGACAGACATCGGCTGGCATGGCTGCGGAGCAACGGGCGGACCCAAGTATGACGTCCAGAGCTCCGATCTGACGGCGGAGGCGAAGAAATACTCCTATGCGCTGACCGACAAATTTCGATTCGACGCTCCAGGAAAATATACCGTGAGGCTGTCATTAACAGTCGGCCTGGACGATGACACGAACAAGATCGAAAATTCACAGAATTCCACGGTGAAGCCGAATTCTGTGAGCAAAACCGCGGAGATGATCCTAGAGATTGTTCCCGCGGAAGGAGAGTGGAAACGTAGCGTCGTTGCGCGAGGGATAGCCGCGTGGGTCGCGCCGCCACCGGCTTATGCTACGCCCCCATCGGCGGAGTACTTGAAGTATCAGCAGGAAAGAGACGCGCTATGCCACCTGGGCACGCCGGAAGCAGCGGTGGCGCTGACGGGGATCCTGGGCAAGGGAATCGATGTTGCGCATTGCCTGCGGATCAATTCGCACAACGACGTCGCGGAAGCGGAGATGCGCCGCCTGCTGGTAGACCCGAATGTAGGTGTACGTCCGGTTCTCTTTGCGGCTTACGCCAGGCTCCTCAGCCCACGTGCGGAGAAAAACGGAGAGATTTCGGGCGTTCCGCCCAAGGTTGTGAATGAGGTGAGGGAGACGCTGTTTGCGTCGCTGCAGAATAAGACGGTCGAGGCGATGATTCCATCGCTTGAAACAATACTCCTGAATCCGATGAACGGTTACTGGGTGGTATTGGGTTCTGCTTACGACCTGCGCACTCCTTATTCGACTGAAATCATTGCAGTGGCTGCGGCGAATTTCGATCGTCTCTCTGAGCAAAGCCAGGTGGCGCTGCTCGATACCAACTGGGACCACCTGCGATCTCCGCTGATGCTGCCCGTTGTCCGCCGCAAAGCTGAGGCGGGCGATGGCCATGCGCTGCTACGCTGGCTTGAACTTGATCCCGCTGCGGCAACGGCTTTCATACGCCAGGAAATCGTTCGTCCGGCACCGCGCTTTTCGTCGCTGTATCTGAGATTGACCGATGAGTCGCTTCCTGCGCAGGAGCAGCAGATCGCCGCGAATTTTGTGACGCTCAGCGCTCCGGAAGAGTTGATGCGGGCGGCGACCTTGCTGCATCGCTACACGACACGTGCCACACTGCCCGCTGTGCTTCCGTTCATTGATCAGCATCTGACCGAGTGGCCCTGCAATGTCCAGATTCCCGTGTTGGCTTATCTGCTCAAGGTTTCGCCGGAGGAGGCCAGGCCGAGGGTGGTGCAAGTGCTTCCAAAGGTGAGTCCGCCCTATTGTCCGCGAGGAGAATTCTTCCCAAGCCTGGGATTCATGCAGGCTAGTCCAGTGCTCGACACTTTGGCAGCCAGGCAAGTTGAAGATGGGACACCGCTGGCCGATGATGCGGTGGGCTATCTGGAGAAATATGGAAGCGCAGCCATGAAGCTAGTGGTGTGGGAGCAACTTTCCCGCGGGCACAAGAAATATGTAGATAGCGGGGCACAACTCCGTATGCAAGGTCAGAAAAGCGGGCAGGATGACTGGAAACTTTACGGTCTGGATTCGAAACTGCTTGCCGCGTATGTACGCGCGCAGGGCTGGACGCTTTCGCCAGAAGATGTGAATGGCCTTTCAAAGTTGATTGGAGATAAGGAGACGAAAGAACTTGCCTGCACGTTCAGCTGCGGCAGCCAGATAAGCGTTGGGCCCACTCCTGGCAACTATGTCATCCACGGTCGCGCCAACGATCCGGTGTTTCCCACCGAGTCTCGAATTGACTATCTCATGCCTGCGGGGCCGTTTCAATACTCGGTCAATCAGTACCAATGCACGGATTTGAAGGCCCTCGAACAGAAACTGCTGCAGTTTCCAGCAGGCTCGACATTCAGCGTCGCGCATACTGGAGTTCCTGGCGATGGGTACGGAGATTGGACTGACATCAGCACGTTCCTAGAGAGCCATGGCTACTCATTCAAGGATTAGCGGCGAGGAAAGCAATCCATAATTTCAGGAATGCGAGAGGATTGATGGCTGATCTTTCGGCATCGAAGATTATGGACTGAAGAGGAGGGTGCGATATGGCGGCGGTGGAGACAGGTTGCTGCATTGTGGGTGGTGTGTGATGTTGGGATACCTGCTGGCGCGCAGGGGTGTGGAGGTCACGGTATTGGAGAAGCACCCGGACTTCTTTCGCGATTTTCGCGGGGACACGGTGCATCCTTCGACCCTGGATGTGCTGAAGGAGCTTGGGCTGCTGGAGGAGTTTCTTGCGTTGCCGCACCAGAAGGTGGAGGCGGGCGGAGTGGTGATTGGAGACTCCGCGTTCCGGGTGGCAGATTTTCGCCATTTGCCGACGCGCTGCAAGTTCATTGCGCTGATGCCGCAGTGGGATTTTCTGAATTTTCTTTCGAGCCGTGCGAGGAAGTTTCCTTCGTTTCAACTCCTGATGGGGCACGAGGCGGTGAACCTTATCAAAGACCGCAGACGCGTTGCGGGCGTGGTGGCAAAGAACGATGGGCGAGAGGTGGAGGTACGCGCTGATCTTGTGATTGGGTGCAATGGCCGCCACTGCGTGGTGCGGGACGCGGCGGGGCTGGTGTGCGCGGGGGTTGGGATGGTGGTTACGGCAGGTGTATGCGGATGGGCGGCCTGGAAGGTTTGGTGCAAGGTGGCTGAGGCGGAAGGACGGAGTGGTTTGCGGGGTGCGGGACGGGATTCGGCGAGGACGGCTGTTGCGCGTGGTTAGGTTGGCTTATTGAATCTTCAGGCTTGAGCCCGCGTGGGTTTGCGCGTAGGCTGATGGTCATGGAAGTGCAATTTACCCCTGATGTGCAAGCGAAGCTGGACCAGATGGCGCGAGATGAGGGCCGCCGCAGCGATGCACTTGTGCAAGACGTCGTGACGGGCTTTTTCGATGAACTGGCTTTCGCGCGCGAGATGCTTGAGCGCCGTTATCGCGACATCGAAACCGGACATGTGCAGCTGATTGACGGGGAAGAAGCCTATCGTCGCCTCATGGCGAAAACGGAAGAGCGCCGCCGGCGCTCTGCATGAGCGGCTTCAGGCTTCACCCGGAAGGCTACGACGATATCGACGAAATCCGCGCTTATATCGCGGAGGATAGTCCGGACGGCGCCGATCGCATGGTGAATGAAATATTTGATCGCCTGCGGCATTTGACGCAATTTCCCCATCAGGGCTTTCGTCGCCCTCACTTCACTTCCCTGCCGTTGCGCTTCATCGTCGTTCGGGAATACCTGATTGCATACGCGCCTGAGAAAGACCCGCTGTGGATTGTCGCTGTCATTCACGGCCGGCGCAGCCCAGGCGTGATTGCCGCTGTTCTTAGAGGCCGTGAGTAGTTCGCAGGAGGCGCGTGGTCATGAAGAATTTGTTCGATGCCGCGGTGGCGGATGAGGTGAAGGCTCGGCTGCAACGGCTGGAGCCGCAGAGCGAACGGCTCTGGGGTCAGATGACAGTCGCGCAGATGGTGGCGCATTGCGCGATGAGTATGCAGTGGGCGGTGGGAGATACGGTGCCCGAAAAGGGACCGCTGCCTGCTCGCGTGATGGGGCGGCTGGTGAAGCCGCTGGTGTTGCGGAACGATGACCTGATGCGGAAGCATTCGCCGACGATCAAGAGCCTGATTGTGACGGACGAGCGAGACCTGGACAAAGAACGGGTGCGGTTAGCGGGACTGATTGACAGGTTTGCGGCGGGTGGGGCGGTGGGGTGTACGGGAAATCCGCATAGTTTCTTTGGGAAGATGACGCCGGAGGAGTGGGCGATTCTGATGTACAAACATCTTGATCATCATTTGCGGCAGTTTGGGGTGTGAGCGGCTTGAAAAGGGTAGGTTTTGGGAGACTTATCCGCTCCGCTTAAATCAAAAGATTGCGAAGAGTGTTCCCATCTGGCATCTGAGGGCAGCTCCCTTTGGATTACGTATTCGTTTAGATCGACGGTTTCCCCAGCATCTATGAGGTCGAATATTTCTCGCATTTCGGCATGAGTGTTCTGCCTATCGAGAAATCTAAACGCTGATGCACCTACATATTCGCGTGAAAGCTCAAACGCCAGCCATCGACGCCCTCCTGCCTGGGCAACTTGTCCCGTCGTATTTGAACCCGCAAAAATATCTAAGACCACATCGCCTGGGTCTGTGAGCATGTTGATAAAAAATTCGGGAAGCTTTGCTGGAAAGCGGGCGGGATGCTGCTTTTCTCCCAGCAGTTTGCAGCCGTCTAGGTATTGACCGTTCGATTCGGTGTTGGGAATCTGCAAAAGATTAGGCGGTATAGCCCCCCCGTTATCCTTACCAAATCCTGAGCCGATATCGTGACCTGACGGACGGACCTTCGGCGTGTAGAAGGCTGCCGGATTCTCCAATAGTTTCTTCATTCTGTCGCTATAGGGCGCCAGCACCTTCGTTATGTCCGCCTTGGGCCATTCAGTCTTACTGAACCACCAAACCGTATTAACAGCGTCCTTCACTCTTAGCTTTCGTTTGTTCACCCATTCAATAGGGCTGGGCAGCTTGGAGGGATTGAACCAATAAAAATCTTCTGCAAGAAAAAAGCCCAGCTCATCACAAAACCGAATGAGAACCCGAAAATTGTAGAGGCTTCTGGTCGGGACGCCTTTCTCATAAGCGCCGCCAAGATCGAGGACGAAGCTACCGTCATCCTTAAGAACCCGATGGACCTGTTTAGCAAATTGCACTAGCCAGTCGATGTATTCGTCCTGGTCTTTGTTGCCATATGCCTTTTGCCTCTGCAAAGCAAAAGGCGGTGAGGTCATCACCAAATTGATGCTGTTGTCAGGAAGAGCTGCCAAAAGCTCTAGAGAATCACCGCAATATGCCGCACCACAGGTTGTCGTGTAAGCGGGGGCAATCGTAAGCGTCGAAGAACTATGCTGCATTGGTCCCTATCATTCTAAAGCGGTTGTTTTTCGAAAGCTACCTAACGTCTGTAGACCTAAAGTCATCTGGGGATAAAGTCTTTTAGTGTGCCCCGGCGTAAAAACATCCCTGTCCTTCGCAGCACCTTAGCACGGAATATCCGTAAACTACGGGCGGAGCGCCACATTTCGCAAGAAGCCCTAGCCGATATGGCAGGCCTCCACCGGACCTACATCGGGTCCATTGAGAGGGGCGAGCGAAACGTTTCTATCGATAACATCGAGAAGCTGGGCAAAGCCTTCAGCGTTGCCCCAAATACATTACTGGAGGATGAGCCAGCATGACCATGCAGCCTCATCCTGACGCCCGACTGCTCAAGCGACTTTTTCCCGCAGTGAGGAAATATCAAAAGCTTGCCATGAAACATGGAATACCGGATATTTTCAAGACAATGGAGGGAAGATTCTTCAGGTCTGTTTAATTTTGGGTCTTGTAGTTCTGAAATCACGTGAGGGTAACGACGCCATCGACTCCGACGGAAACGAATACGAATTGAAGACGGTGAACCTGCTCCGCACAGACCAGTTCACCACTCACCATCACCTCAATCCGGTCATCATCGAGAAATACCGGAAAGTTGACTGGATTTTTACGACCTACGAGGCCATTGAACTAAAAGAAATCTTCCTGCTGAAGCCGGACGCGATGGAGTATTGGTATCAACGATGGGGTGCGAAGTGGATTGCGGACGGGAACAAGGACATCAATAATCCCAAAGTTCCTCTGTCTTACGTTCGGCAGCACGGCAAGCTGCTGTATTCCAGCGTAGGCGAAAACCTGGAAGAAACTGAGTTGAAGCCAGTCCCCAAAAAATAAGTCTGCGGTTCCCTATTGAGTTGTTTTCTTTTTTGCGGGCTTTCGATGTCCTACCGCACTTACCAACCCGTCGCGTTCAAAAGCGCTGGCCTACAGCCAGCAGCCGCAACTTTAAGATGGCAAGCTTGTTTTCAATGATCGAGCGCTGCGCGGCGCTGGGTTTGAGGCGTTGCAGCAGACGTTTGACGTTATCGAATGCAGCGCGAGCGTTCTCATGGTTACGGTGTATCGTCTCCTGGTCGCCGGCCAGGCTTGTCGCATCCATGAAGGCAAGGGCCAGATCAAGGTCCATGAGAAGGAATTCGACGCTGGACTCGTTGATGTCGCTGTGCAAGTCTTCGACCATGGAGTACCGTTGTTGAACAGAATACTCGCCTGAAACGGATGAATTGGGGATGGTCATGAGCCCTCCGAGTTTTTGGGTTCTTCGATGACAGCGCGCATGTGGTAGTTTCCTTCGCTGTCGACTTCGATTCCGTGGACTTCGCGCTCGAAGCCGGGGAAGCGCTTGCCGAATTGCTCCATGGCGAGGATGAGCTTGATGACTGGCGACTCGGGGCCTCCGAGGCGCTCGCCGGGCATGGACATGGGGATGCCGGGAGGATATGGGACGAGCATGACGGCGGCGAGGCGGCCGGCCATCTCCTTGAACGGGATGCTTTCGGTCTCGCGGCGCACGAGCTTCTGGTAGGTCTGGCCGGGGGTAAGGACGGGATCGAAGTCTTCATCGCAGGCGGCGTTGACGAGGCCGGCGAGGTCGAGCTCGACCATGGCTTTGTGCATGTCGTCGCATAGCGTTTTGAGGGTGATCTCACGATAGCGCGCGGGGAAACGCTGGACGAGTTCCGGGAGGGCATCTTCCAGCACGGCGCCGGTGTCATAGAGGCGCTTGAACTCGAAGAGGTTTTCAAGCAGGCTGCCCCACTTGCCCTTTGAGGTGCCGACGGAGAAGAGGACGAGGACGGTGTAGTCGCCGGTGCGGGCGATTTCTACGCGTCGCGAGTCGAGGAACTCGGTGAGGATGGCTGCGGGTATGCCCCAGTCGCCGATGACGCCCTGGGCGTTGACGCCGGGGGTGAGGATGGTGACTTTGGTGGGGTCGAGCATGCAGTAGTCGTCGGGCGAGTCTTCATCCTGATAGCCGTGCCAGGCTTCACCATGTTTCACGGTCCAGCAACTGGGTTGGGTGGCGAGGAGCTCGTCTTCCGCATCTTCAAAGAGAATTCGTTCGCCGGTGGCGGGATCGGTGACGTGCTCGGGCTGATAGATGCCGAAGAACCAGCCGTCTCCGTTGTCGGATGTGATGCGCAGGCGATGGGCGATGGAGCTCATGGCCTGGCGGAAGCTGATGGCGTCGGCGAGGGTCTCATCCATCAACGTTGGGCCGGCGGGCTCGTCCATCATGGCGGCTGCGACGTCAAGCGAGGCAATGAGCGGATAAAAGGGCGAGGTGGTGCCGTGCATCATGAAGGATTCGTTGAACTGGTCGAAGTCGAGCGGGGCGCGATCCGAGAGTTTGATGTGGATCATGGAACCCATCGAAAAGGCGGCGAGCATTTTGTGCGTGGACTGCACGGAGAAGAGGGTGGGACGATCTTTCATATCTTCCGGGACGCCCATTGCGTAGCGGCCTTTGTAGATGGGGTGGAATTTGGCGTAGGCGTACCAGGCTTCATCGAAATGAATGCGTGAGACTGAGCCGGCGAGCTGTTCGACGACCTGATCGACGTTGTAGCAGAGGCCGTCATAGGTGGAGTTGGTGACGACCGCGTATGTGGGCTCCTGCGAGCGCGCGCCGGGGGAGAATGGGCTGCGGGCGATGAGCTCCTGCACGGATGCGGGCGAGAAACGCTTGAGTGGGACGAGGCCTATCATGCCGTATCCGTTGCGCGTGGGCTTGAAGTAAACGGGGCGCGCGCCGGTGATTGTGAGCGAGTGGCAGATGGACTTGTGGCAGTTGGCATCGGCGAGGACGAGGTCGTCTTGCGCGATGACGCCGTGGCCGACGATCTGGTTGGAGGTGCTGGAGCCGCCGAGGACGTAGAAGGTCCAGTCGGCGCCGAAGATGCGGGCGGCGTTGCGCTCGGATTCGCCGGGAGGGCCGACGTGATCAAGCCAGGAGCCGAGAGGCGCGGAAGAGATGCCGAGGTCGGAGCGGAGGAGATTTTCGCCGAAGAAGCGGTGGAACTCCTGGCCTACGGGGTGCTTGAGGAAGGCGACACCACCCATGTGGCCGGGTGCGTCCCAGGAATAGACGGACTGGTCGTTGTAGCGGAGCAGCTCGCGGAAGTATGGAGGCAGGAGCTGATCGTGATAGCGCTCGATGGCGGTGTCGAGGCGCGAGGAGATGAAGGCCGGGGTATCGCCGAAGAGGTGGATGTATTCGTGGACCTGCTTGATGACTTCGAGGGGAAGCTCGGAGACGAGGGTGCGGTCGGCGATTAAAAAGATGGGGACTTTTTTATTGCGGTGGCGGACGCCGCGGATGATGTCGAGGGCGGCGCGTTCTTCAAACTGCGATTCGCCTTCGAGATCCCAGTCGAGAAGGACGGCGGAGTAGCTGGGGTCAGAGGTGACGAGCGAGAGACCGTCTTCAGGCGAGGTGGTGCGGACGACGGTGTAGCCTTCTTCGCCGATGGCGTCGACAAGGCGCTCCATGGCTCGATCCGATACGGAGTCGGTGCGTCCGACTTCACTTGCTACTAACAAAACCCAACGCTTCTCGTTCATCTTTCCTCACAACCGGGTAAACAACTACGGCCCACACTCGGGAGGGCCATGAATAGTATGGCGGATTTGGATTTGGTTGTGGAAACGCGGAGCGTGATGTTACGCAGGATTCACAATTTTTCGATGATTTGGGCGGGTGTGCGTTTGATTTGGAATTTATATGCAACTCCCTTGAACGGCGTTGGGCGCAAAAACTGTCTTTCGGGAGATGGCTTGAGCATCCGGTTTTGTTTTTTAGCGGATCAGCCGCGCTTCGCGCGGTAGCGAGTCAGCAAGTTAGCTGGAGAAGAGCATCAAGGGAAATTAAGTATGTAATTCCCCTTGATTTCATTCCAGGGCCCTGAGTGCGGGGAGTTAGAGGTTCAGTGTCACCATGGCTTTGTCGACGACGCTGACCAATTTGGCGTCCTCAGTGCCGTAGGCGTCGTGCCAGCGCCACCACTTGTAGCGCGGCGTCTGCGGGTAGCTCTCGGGCGAGTCTTCCCAATCTTCCTGACGGCCGAGCGGTGTGACGTCGAGGTAGCTCCATACGGAGCCCATGGCTTCATCGCCGCGATTGTTGACGAAGTAGGTGCGGAAGAGCTTGTCATTTTCGTCGCGGAAGAAGACGTTGTGGCCGTGCCACTCATCGACGCCGAAGTCTTTGTCGAAGCTGTCGGTGATGGTGTACCAGGGAATCTTTTCCCAGCCCATACGCTGCTTGAGGCCGGCGATGTTCTGCTGCGATGCGCGTGAGGCGTAAGCCAGCGTGGTGTCACGGGCGTGCAGGTGCGAGAGGTGCGAGATCTGGTCGGCGCCGAGTGAGCAGCCGACGCAGGCGTGGTCGGGCCATCCGTGGACGTTGGAGTCGTAGAAGGCGCGATAGAGTACGAGCTGACGCCGGCCTTCAAAGAGATCGAGCAGCGAAAGCCTGCCCTGCGGGCCCTCGAAGACATACTGATTTTCGACTGCGAGCCACGGCATGCGGCGGCGCGCGGCGGCCAATGCATCGCGGGCGCGGGTATGCTCTTTCTCTTTGATCAACATTTCCTGCCAGGCCTTCTGCCATTCGTCCGCGGAGACTACCGGAGGCTTGTTCATTGCTGCGATCTGTTCATTGGTTGTCATGATTTCCTCCCTTGGCTGGTTGTGGTTCGTGTGCTTTTTTGTTCCAGATTTTTGCTACGGCGAGCGCGGAAACGCTGCCCGTCGAGATGACACCGGCGGCGATCCATGCCACGGTGGATATGCAGAAGGGACACATGGCTACCTCCTTGTCTTAAACCGCTCAGTCTCGAACAGCCTGGGCGCGTGCGGCGGCTGCTGTGACGATTCGGCCGATCAACTGGCTCCAGCCTTCATCCACGCCGCGGTCATTCTCGCCAATCCAGCCCATGGCGCGGTGCAGGAAGCGCATGCGCGTGACGCCGTTTTCTTCTGTGAGTCGATATTGGAGATTCGAGATGGCCGGTGTGGACATGAAGAGCGGTCCTGAGATTTCAAGGAGCGATGGAGCCCTGATGGCCTGCACCGCGCCCCAGTAGTGGCCGGTGTTGTTGCCGAGATCGCGAAACCAGCGCCCGCCGGGCCAGGCTTCAAGCACCATGGGCATGGGCTTTTCAGGAGTGGAGTTGAGCGGGCCCATCTGCTCGAGGATGGTCTCGAAGACGATGTCGATGGGAGCGGCGATTTCCTCTTCTTTGAGGATCTCGAACGCTTGTAGTACGCCTTCCTTTACGGTGGCTGGCATTATTTCTCCTTTTTTCGGTTTGCTCCGTTGCCGGGCCTTTGATTTGAATCGCCGTCGAGGCGGATCAGGCGTTCAAGCGCCTTGCGCTCCGCGCGCTCCTTGATCTGATCGATCTGGTGGGTCCAGTAGCGCTCAAAGACCTTTACCCAGTCATGCACCGGCTTGAGGCCTTCCGGGTTGAGGCGGTACATGCGATGCTGTCCGCGCTTGACTACTGTCACCACGCCGGCCCTGCGCAGCGCACCGAGGTGCTTGGAGACGGCAGGCTGGGCCATCTTCATGCGAAGGACAATCTCGTTGACAGGGTACTCCTTGCCGTTTGAGAGGACGGCGATGACCTCGCGCCGCCGCGGCTCGGCGATGGCGGTGAAGACGTCCGTGGGGTGGGCCGTTCTTGGCATGGGTTCAATATATTCCTATTAAGGAATATGTCAAGATGGGAAAAACGGGGTTAGGGGTTAGCAAAGCATCATAGCCGGATCTTTGCTAATGATGAACAGTGATTTTCGATCGATTTTTTGTATGCCGGGATTTTCTTTGCGGATTCCAGCCGAATAAAGCCACCGATTACGGAATTTAAAAAGCCGGCTGACAGATACCTGGCATGGGCAGTGCTGACTGCGGAATCCGCACTGGACCAACCAGTCATAGAGGAAAGTTTATCGGGTCGTCTTTCCACGGGTTGAAAACCGCTGCACCGCTGCCTGCCATATCCATGACATTTCGAGTGGCCAGGTACAGGTTGTGCTCCAGCGCCGTTGCCGCAAGCATCGTATCGATGACCGAAGGCCAGTTGCCAGTAGTGCGCTTTACCTCGCCGCTGATTGCTCCCCAACGAATAACAGTCGTATCCGCCAGAGACAAGACCCGCCCTGAAAACCGTGCCTGCAAAGCATGGATCGATTTCTTGAGATGCGGACGGCGTTTATCTCCAGGAGCCAACTTTTCGATGCCTCTTTCGTACTCGGCGATGGTCAGGACGCTAAGAAAGAGCAGTTGTTCCGGTTGCGTCCTGAGCCATTTTTCAACTTTGGGGTCTGGACGGTTTCCGCTAACCTCGGCAATCACATTTGTATCGAGCAGCCAGCCTTTCACAGATCGATGTCCCTTCCTGTATCGGTCTGCCTCTCAATATCCACACCGGCCAGACCGAGCCCTTGCAGGAACTGAACGAGCGGCTTGTGCCCCCTGGCTTTTGGCAAAAGCTGTTTGTATTGCTCGGGCGCAAGGATAACCGCAGCTTCCTTGCCGCGAATCGTCACCAACTGCGGTCCCTTCGTCCCTGCACGGCGCACCACTTCGCTCAAGCGTGCTTTGGCATCTTCGAGCTTCCAGCGCTCAAGACCGACAACTGGAGCCGTATTCTTTGCGTTTTTTCGCACTGTGGGTGCCATTGTTTTGACCTCACTTCAATCTGACTATCTGACTAGATGATACATGCAACAAGATGACAACGAGTGCGACGGCTGATTTGATGGCAAGTATCCACGGCGGCATTCGTATGGATGGCTCTTTTCATTCCGTAATCCCGGCTCCTTTTATCTCGGAATCAGTGGGCGGATTGACTGAAATCAGCACTTGTCGGTTCTTCGCGCATTTATCACGGGCAATCGCGATGCGCACGACCGGAAATAATGCCGGCATCACGGTTGCCGCTTGAGGCTTTGGCGGATTTTTACATTCAGGATTCAAAACACTCTTCACTTGACTCCTCAAAATCGTTATTCTTCTAATCAAGATCTCACGATCAAAAAAATATGCCGAAAGAAAGAGCAAGGCTCCTTGTGAGCCGCGTCCTGTGCGCGACCATTGTGTTGCTGTCCCTGATTGTTGTGTCTGTGATTGGGTGCAACTGGAACCGCGTCTCCGTGAGGCGATACGAGATGAATGTGGCGCTGGATGGAAAAGCGCCCTGGGGTCTTGTCGGCCCTGAAGCTACATCCGCCCATGCTCCGACGGTGCTTTACCGAAAGGTAGGCGAGAGCTATTGCTACACGGCCATCCAACTGCCAAGCCTGCGCGATCGCCTGGAGCGCGAAGGCAAACCGTATGTCACGGTGGAGTACAACGTGTTCACGCATCTGGGTTATGAGGGCAGGTACACTTTGCGCTCCGTGGATGGGGTTGTTCTGGCAAATGGCAATCGGATACTCCAGAAAACCGAGGAATCCGGAGGGCAGGCTCTGGCGGGGAATGAGGATTTGGGCTGTCCGTGATTCTGGGCTCGGCTCGATTCTTCCACGTGAGCCTGAGAAATGGCTATAATGATACCGAGGTGGAATCGTGGTTGCCGTTCGATCCATTGCAGAGATACTCGGTCTGGGGACGTCTGTTCGGACGATGCAGGAGCTGGATACGGCAGTGGAGGTTGGATTGCCGAAGCGCTCACTGGTTCTGCTTTCCTCGCGGCTGTACCACGACAACCGGGCTGCCAATGCATTCAAATACACGATGATTCCCGCGGCGACGTGGAAGCGGCGCGCACACGAGAAGCGTCTTTCACGGGCCGAAAGCGAGCGTATCGAACGCCTGGCGCGGGTATTGGCGTATGCCGAATACGTTTTGGACGACAAGGACGATGCCCGGCAGTGGATGAACGCTGCGCACAGCGAACTGGACGAGAAAACGCCTCTTGAGGCGGCGCGAACGGAGATTGGCGCGCGGCGGGTGGAGTCGGTTTTGAACAAGCTCTTCTTTGGGCTGCCGGCTTAGGGAAGGTCTGATTAAGTCCGTGAAGCATACCTCAGCGGCTAAAGCCGCATTGATTTTGCTGCATTTATGTCACGGCTGAAGCCGTGACCTACCGTTCGTGCCACTTAATCAGAGTTTTGCCACTTAATCAGAGTTTCCTTAGGGTGTGTTGACCGGATGGATGCTTACCGCATAGCCGATGGCCGGCACCCGATTTTCGACCCGACTGGCGCGGCAATGCATGGCGGGCGCTGGAACTCTGCCGGGAAGCGCGTGATCTATGCGTCGGAAAGCTATGCTGCGGCGATGCTGGAGGTTCTGGCGCATAGGAACGCTCCGAAGCTGCCGAAGAATCACAAATCTGTTCTGATCCGCGTACCTGATGCGCTGCGGATTGAGACAGTGCGGCCAGATGATCTGCCCGGCTGGGACAGCAAGGATGAGGGCGCGGCAAAAGCCTTTGGAGATGCGTGGTATGACTCGCAGCGGAGTCCGATTCTGCGGGTTCCGAGTGTGGTGACGCATGGGCCGGAGTTCAACCTGGTTGTGAATGCGGCGCATCCGCAGTTTCGGCTGATCGTAGCGGAAGATCCAGTGGCTGTGATGTGGGATTCGCGGCTGGTGGGATGATTGAGCGGTATAGTGCTGCTATGCGCTTTCAATCTGTCTGCTCTTTTCTGGTTGCCGCGGGGGTGTTTTGCGGCGTTTCTCTGCTTCCCTCTGCGGCTCAGTCTGCCAAGCCTCCGATTACGCTGGACGAGTTTATGAATGCGACTGCTATCACGGCGGCGCGGATTTCGCCGGATGGCGGTGCGGCGGTGATTGGGACTGAGGCTCCGGACTGGAAGAACAATGTTTTCCGGAGCGACCTGTGGCTGTGGACTGCCGCTGCGGGGCTGAAGCCGCTGACGCATTCGGGCAGTGAGGAGAATCCGCAGTGGAGCCCGGATGGGAAGTGGATTGCGTTTTTAAGTGACCGGGCGTTGGCGGGTGAGTCTGCCGATGCGGACGGTAGCGCGGGGGATGACGCGAAGGCGAGCCGGGTTTGGGTGATTGCGGTGGGTGGCGGTGAGGCGCTGCCGCTGTATACGGAGAAGCTGGATGCGCATGCCTTTGCGTGGAGTGCGGATGGTGGCGCGATTTATTTTTCCGTGACGAAGCCGCAGACGAGCGAGGAGAAAGAGGCGCAGAAGGCGGAGTGGAAGGATGTGATCCGGTGGCGGGAGCAGCATCGGGGCGATGTGCTGGTGAAGCTGGCGGTGGGGCCGGCGATTGCGAAGGCATTAGAGAACGCCGGGCCGGAAACTGCAAAGGATAAGAAGGACGAGAAGAAAGACGAGAAAAAGAGCGAGGCTGGGGACGAGTTGCCTCATGGTGCGGAGGTGGCGGCGAAGAGCGAGCTTGAGATTGGTGAGATTGTGCCGGGGCCGGATGGCAAGATTGTTGTGTTTGTGACCGGGCCGCCGCACCACAGGATTGAGAAGCCGGCGGATTATGAGGTGTTTCTGGCGGATGGGAAGGGCGCTGCAAAGCAGTTGACGCACAACAACGGGATTGAATCCAACTTGCGCTGGAGCGCGGACGGCAAGTGGCTGTACTTTCTGGTGGCGGCGGCGGCGGGTACGGCCGAGGGCGAGTATCGCGATGTGCAGGGGCGGCTTTACCGGCTGGAGGTTGCGACGGGTGCGGTGACGCGGCTGGGCGCGGAGTTTGAGGGATCGTTTGCGAACTTTGCTTTGCTGGCGGATGGCACTGAACTGGCGCTGGGAGAAAAAGGCACGGAGCAGCAGGTGTACCGGATTGACGGGGCACATGCGGTGAAGTTGCCGGGGTTGACGGGGACATACGGGCAGATCAGCGCGGCGAAAAGTGGGAACGCAATTCTGGTAACGCATTCGACGATTAACGAGCCGATGCAGGCGTATCTGGTGGCTGATGCGATGAATCCCGGCAAGGTGAAGGCGCTGACGGCGTTGAATCCGGTGTTTGGCGAGCGGGCGAAGTCGGAGTGGCAGACGTATCAGTGGAAGAGCGACGACGGGAAGACGGTTGAAGGCGTGCTGATTTATCCGCCGGGTAAGAAAGGCGCGAAGCATCTGCGGATGCTGACGCTGATTCATGGCGGGCCAGCGGATGCGGACGGAAACCGGTTTGGCGCGGACTGGTATGACTGGGCCACGCTGGCAGCGGCGAATGGGTGGCTGGTATTTCGGCCGAATTATCGTGGATCGACTGGGTATGGGGATGAGTTCATGCTGTCGATTGTGCCGCATATCGTTTCAGGGCCGGGGAGGGACATTCTGACGGGGGTGGATGCGCTGGTGAAGGATGGGATTGCTGACCCGGATCGGCTGGCGATTGGCGGCTACAGCTATGGCGGGTATATGACGAACTGGCTGATTACGCAGACAACGCGGTTCAAGGCGGCGGTGACGGGCGCGGGTGCGGTGGAACATGCGGCGAACTGGG
This sequence comes from Occallatibacter sp., assembly GCF_049510455.1. Lineage (GTDB taxonomy): Bacteria > Acidobacteriota > Terriglobia > Terriglobales > Acidobacteriaceae > Telmatobacter. The sequence goes on from NZ_JBEKYX010000020.1 coordinate 49,950, forward strand.
GCAATGACGACGAGACCTTTGACGATGCGTGGGTTCTGGGCGGGCGGCCGTGGGAGAAGCCGGAGATTTACCAGAGCGAGGCGGCGCTGTTCCTGTTTGACAAGGTAAAGACGCCGACGCACCTGGTGCAGGGCGGGGCCGATGTACGGGTGAGCTACCTGGAGGGCGTGACGCTGGAGCGAGCGCTGGAATCGCTGGGGATTCCGCATAGTTTTCTGGTGTTTCCGGGCGAGGGGCATGATCTGGGGAAGAATCCGTGGCATGGGTACATCAAGGTGCGCGAGGAGCTGAAGTGGCTGGAAAAGTATGATGGGAAGTAGAGCTGCGCTATCCCAGGTCCCCAAATGCGAGGGACCTGGGGCACCCGGAATTTGGAGCGGAGAGTCTTTTTCAGCTACCGGATGGGGCGGTGGCGCATCGAATAGAAAACGCTATGGGACCAGTGAGCACAATCAGCGAGAGCACGGAGCAGACGGCGAAGCGAAGTGCGCAGCCGGCAACGAGCCGCCGCTTTCAGGAGACTCTGCTGAGCGCTCGGCGGACGATGGTCTGGAGCGAGATCCTCAAGATTGCTCTGGATAGCTTTCGGGCGAGCAAGATGCGGCTTGCGCTGACGGCGCTGGGCATGGTGATTGGGACCGCATCCGTGATTCTGGTGGTCACCATCGGCATGACGGGCAAGCAGTTCATCCTGGATGAGATTCAGAAGATCGGGACGAACGAGGTGGAGCTGGAGTATGCCGGGGGCGGCGCGGCGGGCTCGGAAACCAACGTTTATAACGACTACCTGACGCGCGACGATGAGAAACGGGTGGTGGCGCAGGTGCCGGGAGTGATGTATTCGTCGCCGATTCTGGAGATGCATACCCGGATCAGCCTTGGCGGCGGATTGGTAAAGGACACGCTGGTGCTGGGGGTGAGCCCGGATTACGAGCAGATTCGCAACCTGCTGGTGCCGTACGGACGCTTTCTGGAAGATATTGACGATACTCAGCACATGAAGGTGGCGGTGGTGACCGAGACCTTTGCCAAGCGGCGCTACGGCAGCGAAGATGCGGCGGTGGGGCGTGAGTTTTCGATCAGCGGAATTCCGTTCACGATTATCGGCGTGTTCCGGGAGAGCGTGACGGACTTTGGGCAATCGGAGATTGCCGAGGAGACGATTCTGATTCCCTATTCCGTGGGGCGGTTTTTTACGGGCACGGAGAATGTGAAGCAGATTTATTTCTCGATGCGATCGATGGCGGAGGTTCAGGACGCGACGCGGGAGATTCCGCGGATTGTGAGCGCGCACCACAGGCCGAACTCGGTGTATCACGCGCAAGACCTGCGCGAAGTGCTGAAGATGGCGGATACGATCTCAAACATTCTGACGGCGGTGCTGGTGCTGGTGTCCGCGGTGACGCTGGCGGTGGGCGGCGTGGGGATTATGAACATCATGCTGGCCACTGTGCGGGCGCGTATCCGCGAGATTGGAATACGAAAGGCAATGGGCGCGACGAGCCGGGAGATACGGCTGCAGTTTCTGGCCGAGGCGACGATTATTTCGCTTGCGGGCGGGGTGGTGGGCTGCCTTGTGGGGCTATCGCTGCCGGTTTCCGTGCGGCTGCTGACGGATTTCCAACTGCCGGTGAGCCCGTGGAGCGTGGTGATTGCGCTGGGCGCGGCGACGCTGGTGGGAATTGTCTTTGGGACGATGCCGGCGACGAGGGCGGCGCAGCTTGATCCGGTGGAGTCGCTGAAGTATGAGTGAGGACGAGGGACAAGGGCCTAACCTTGTGCTGATTTATGGGTTGATTGCGCTGGGATTTTTGATTGCTTTTGGATGTGCGGCGCTGGTTGTGCTGCCGTTTTATCATCGGCGGTGATGAGTCTGGCAGATAAAAACGCCACTCAGACGCAAATGCATACAGAGGAAATTTAAGACCAAAAGCATACCTCCGGGCCTAAAGGCCCAGTTCATTTTTCTGAACTTATTGCCGGGGATGAATCCCCGGCCTACCTGAGAACTTATTGCCGGGGATGAATCCCCGGCCT
>NZ_JBEKYX010000200.1:0-6348 GCF_049510455.1 Occallatibacter sp.
CGATGTCGGTCCGCGCGCCGGCTTTGCCTATGCGCTCAACACCAAAACAGTCATCCGTGGTGGCTGGGGTCTGGTCTATCAGGGCGGCCTGGAAGGCGGAAGCAATGGCGGCTACGCTGAAACCACGCACTACGTTTCTTCCCCGAATGGCGGCATTACGCCCTCCACTTCCTTCCAGTCGGGATCTCCCTTCGCTGGTGTGAATCTCCAGGTGCCTCAGGGGAATTCGCAGGGGCTTTTGACAAATCTAGGAAACAGCGGCGTTTCATTCGATTTCCCCCAGCGCAAGCTGCCTCGCGGAGAGGTTTTCTCCGCCGGCTTCCAGCGCGAGTTGCCGGGGAGGATAGTCCTCGATGCCCGCTACGCGGCCAATTACTCGTACAGAAACCGCACATTTGTCTGGCTCAGCGCGGCCAATACGACTCTGGCGGATTGGAAGACAGCCATCGCCAACCCCAGCTTCTTTACTGCGCAGGTACCCAATCCCTACTACGGCGTCGCCGCCTCGGAGCAGGGAGGGAGCGGCTGCGGAGCCTATCCAACCATCTGGGCTCTCGATCTAAGGGAGCCGCTCGGTCAATACTGCTCCGGTGGCGGTCCCTCGCTTGTAGGCCAATACAACAAGCCCATCGGCAGAAACTGGTACAACGGACTGGAAGTCAAAGTCAGCCGTCACATCTATGGAAGCAGCCACGGCCTCTTCTTCCAATCCGCCTACACCTGGTCAAAGACGATCAACGGAAACGGTTACCCATTCGGATGGCCCTTCCAGGGATCGGCCGCTGCCGTTCCCGGTGGCATCAGCACAAACCAGGTGCATATTATCGCCGGTACGGATCGCGATCAGATCCTGTCGGTCACTCCGATCTGGGACCTGCCTATCGGCAAGGGTTCGCGGTTATTCTCGAATCCCCCGGCGCCGGTTGGAGTGTTCATCAACGGCTGGACGCTCAGCTCGGTAATCCAGATTCAGAGCGGACAGCCCGTTGGGCTCGATAACGGCTGGACAGACAGTTGCCCGCTCAGCCAGATACATCCCGCGCACAAACCCAGCATGGGCGCATGGTTCAGGAATGACCAGACCACCCTTAGCAATTGCTGGAATCAGATCCCGAACGTGCAAGGATACACTTGGGGATTGCAGACTCTGCCCCAGCAAGTCACCTCGGTGCGCCAGCCCACCGTCCCGAACATTGACCTTTCCTTGATGAAAAGCACGCCGATCAAGGCGGGGCTGAATCTCACTCTTCGCATGGATGCCTTCAATTCCTTTAACTCGCCGCAGTTTGGTGGACCGGACAGCAATCCTGGAGACGGACCACCGGTATACACTCAGGGATCAGGCTGGAGCGGTTTCGGCACGATCGGCCCGGCTCAAGGTAACTTTCCGAGAATCGTGAAGATTTCCGGGAAGCTCTCGTTCTAACCCGTAACCAACGGCCCGATTTCTGTGCAGCCAGCCATGGCGCGCAGAAATCGGGCGCATTCATCAAGAGAAAAGCCAGAAAGTTCGCACCATCCGGCTATCGAAATACACTGGCGGCAAATTAAGTGGCGTGGGAACACATAATTAGCCCTTGCCGGCCAGCTATTCAAAGAAATTAAAACTTAAGCAGTGTCTCAATTTGAATTGCTTTGTAACAGGGCACCACTTTAAGCAGTGTCTCAATTTGAATTGCTTTGTAACAGGGCACGACTTGAGTCGTGCCGAAACGGCCATAGAAATGAAATTGGGCTTTAGCCCCTGTGGCAGTTTCTTCAAACTGAAACACTACCAAAACTTAAGCAAACTTGACAGCGCTTGTTATTTTGGATTATTTTGCTTCACGCAAGTGGTATCGTTACCATGCGCGTCTGTAGCTTGCTTTGCAGACATCGGCTTTTCTGTCTAACACGCGGAAGATCGACCCCCTCCCCCTTGCAAAGGAAGACCAAATGTTTATTTCCCGAACTACATTTCCAGCACTGCGCGGAGCAGCCGCCAGTACAGGCGTTGTGAACTACACAGCATTGGCACAAAACAATCTGAGCCCAGATTCTACTGAGTCCAGTTCTACGCTGTACTCGCCGCCTGATCGCAGCTTGAGATCCTGCGGCCGGCTGTGTTCTTCCAGCCTGCGCTTATAGCGCTTGGAAATCCTGAAAACAGCAGCAGCCCAGGAGTGCTGGCGTGAGCCGATTTCTCGCACGAAAAATCGGCTCCCCTCGGGCTGGAATATGTCTGTAATTACTCGGCTGGAGTGAATCCAAAAATTTTCTGATCCATACTTCTACACCTTGCGAGAGCTTGAATCAGTCGCCGAGCTACTGGAAATTCGCACAGTTAAAAGACCTGATGTGTCCAGTTGTTTAACCGATTCCTGAATGAGTCAGTGAAATGGAGATAACGATTATGTCTGGTTTCAATTCATGGAAAGATCGAATTCGATTTGCCATTGTCGCGTTTACGCTAGTCGCGGCGTGCCTTTGCCTGCCAGTGAACGCGCAGGCCCAGCGGGTGAGGCTGCCTAAAACTTTTGCCGCGCCTTCCGATGCACGATCCACAGGGCAACTTCCCGCATCGCAGCAGATTGGACTTACGATTTCGCTGCCGATTCGTAACCAGCCGGCGCTTGAAGCATTCATCAAGCAATTGCATGATCCGTCAAGTCCCCAATACGGAAAATTCCTGACGGCACAGCAGTTTACAGAGCAGTTCGGTCCAACGCAGGCGGATTATGAAAAGGTGATTGCGTATGTAAAGTCGCAGGGAATGACAGTGACGCGCACGCATACGACTCGCATGCTGCTGAATGTGAGTGCTTCGGCTGCGGCCATCAACAAGACCTTTGCGGTGACAATGAAGCAGTACAAACATCCGACAGAGAACCGCATGTTCTTTGCTCCGGACGTAGAGCCGACTGTAGAAGCGGGGCTTCCGATTCTGGACATCCATGGCTTCAGCACTTACGAGCAGCCGCATCCGATGCTGAAAAAGGCGACTGCGAATGAGGTAGCAAGCAGCAATACGACGGGAGCTGGTCCGAGCGGTCAGTTTCTGGGCAGCGATATGCGCGCAGCTTACGCTCCGGGCGTGGCGCTGGATGGCACCGGGCAGGCCGTGGGGCTTGTTGAGCTTGGACCTTACAACCTGAGCGACGTGCAGAGCTACTTCAGCTCGATCAATCAGCCGTTGAATGTACCGATCTATAACGTGCTGCTGGGCGTGACCGGAATCTGTTCGGGTACGCCGGCAACCGGCGGGTGCGACGACGGCGAAGAAGTCATCGACATGGAGCAAGCCATCTCAATGGCGCCGCATCTTTCGGCTTTGATTGTGTATGAGACGAACGGACCGAACACCGACGCGCAGACCGCCTTTGTGCAGGCGGCAGAGGACAATATTGCTAAGCAAATCAGCCTTTCGTTTGGATTTGGCGGAACGCCTGCAACACAACCAGGTTATGAGCAGGCGTTCATGGAGCTGCAGGCGCAGGGACAAAATGTCTTTGTTTCCTCCGGCGACAGCGGCGCCGATGTTGGCGGAGTCGGATATCCGGGCAACAGCCCGAACATTACCGCGGTGGGCGGCACGGACCTGACAACAACCGGACCGGGAGGGACTTGGGTGTCCGAGTCGGGCTGGGTTGGCAGCGGCGGAGGTTGGAATACGCAATCGCCGATCCCGAGCTACCAGACGCCGGCAATCAATTCCACCAACCAGGGATCGACGAGTTTTCGTAATATTCCCGATGTTTCGATGGAAGCAAATACCGACAACTACTTCTGTGCGAACGGTAGCTGCGATACAGGCATAGGTGGCACAAGCCTGTCAGCGCCGCGGTGGGCCGGCTTTCTTTCGCTGGCAAATGAGCAAGCGAACGGGTCGCCCATCGGCTTTCTGAACACGACTGTTTACAGCCTTGGACAGACTTCAAATTACAGCAGCATTTTTCATGACATCACGACAGGCAACGACTTCAACAGTACAAGTCCGGATCAATTTACCGCTGTGGCCGGATATGACCTGGTCACAGGCTGGGGAACGCCGAGTGGGCAGCTTTTGCTGGACAGTCTTGGGCCGGCGTCAACGAGCGCGCCGAACTTCACTTTGTCGGCTTCTCCAGCGACGATTCCTTTAACGCCGGGTGAAAGCGGGCAGACGACGATTACCGTTGCGCCGGCCAACGGCTTTACTGGAACGGTGAATCTGACGGTGACAACGATTGGAGCTCCGGCTGGCGTAACAGCCACGCTTGATCAGTCGTCGATTACTGCAAGTGGTTCAGCAACGCTTAACGTCACGACTACGAGCAGCACACCTGCAGGCAGCCTATTGATTGTGGTAACGGGTTCCAGCCAGGGAATCTCGCAGGCCGCCTATGTCTCGCTTGCCCTGCCGGATTTCGGACTGATCCTTTCGCCGACGACGTTATATCTCAACCAGAGTGATCGAGTAACTGCGACGGCAACGGCATCTCCTGAAAACGGATTCAAAGGCAAGGTCAACTTCTCTCTCACAAGCACGGCGCCTGCCGGTGTATTTTCGGCAATAGAGCGCGGCAGAGCATCGGACACTGCAACGCTGCTTCTGGCTGCGGATAGAGATGCGCTGACAGGCGTAAATAACGCTGTTGCGGTAACGGCGCAATCGGGCGACATTACCCAGAGCTTCTCATCCGCCATTCTCGCAGTCAGTGCGGCAACCGGTGAGGCAGGTGCGGGATTTCCGATCAATCTCTCATCGGCTTACAACGTGTTTGCGGCGTTCACCGATGGCACGAACTTCACCACGCAGGGCGGCCTTGCAGGCTTTGCGTATTCTTCCAATCTGCTAACGCCGTCACGCGTTCTAAACGGAGTTCAATTCCGCTTTGGCAAGCCAAACACGGCTAACGCAGTTGCGGGAGCAGGACAGGTAATCGCGCTTCCTTCCGGCCGCTTCAAGACCCTGCAATTGCTGGCGTCGGGAATCAACGGCAACCAGAGCGGGCAAGTGCTGACGGTTACTTATACCGACGGCACAACCTCGCAGTTCACGCAGGGCTTTAGCGACTGGTTTACGCCATCCAACAATCTGAGTGAAGCGGAAGCAGTTGCCATGCCACACCGCAACGTTGAAAACGGCACTGCAGACGACCGTCAATTTAACCTTTACGGCTATAGCTTCCTGCTCAATGAAACAAAGGAAGTAAAAAGTCTGACGTTGCCGAATAACTCGAATGTGCTTGTGCTGGCTGCTACTCTGGTAAGCCCGTCGCTGGGCACGCCGGCAAACCTTGCAGGCATATTCAACGCAACGGGCATTTACACGGATGGAACCACGTTCTCGGCGAGCGCCGGCATCGATACCGGTGGAGCCGCCTACTCTGGAAATCTGCTGGGAGACCAAACAGCGCCTCGGAGTGTAATTGTCAATGGCGCAAAGTATGACATTGCGGTGGCCAACCAGCCCAACATTGTCTTCGGAACCGGCACACCAATCCCGCTGCCTGAAGGTCGCTACGATCAGATTCGAATTCTGGGCACAGGCCTGCAGGGAGCGCAGACAGACCAGCAGATCGTGATCAAGTACAAGGACGGCTCCAGCCAAACCGTGACACAGAGCTTCAGTGACTGGTTCACGCCGCAGCAGTTCCCCAACGAGTCAGAGGCCTTCGCCATGCCTTATCGCGATTTGTTCGATGGCACGCAAGACGATCGCACCTTCAACCTGTACCAGTACATTTTGCCGCTGGATAATCGCAGGGAAGTCAGATCGATTGAGCTGCCGAACAACCGGTTCGTAGTTGCGCTTGCAATTACGCTCACAAGGCATGAGGAGCCTGATTGGCAAAGGTAACCTAACCGATAACAACCCGCCCTGGGGTTGGCGAAAATGCTGATCCCAGGGTATACAAGGCGGCCATCTCGATTGCGAAGTGCAGAATGTTTGAGGCTTCGACGCAGGTTATTTTACGCACTCGTCATCGTCGAGATCGCAAAGCGAAAGGCGTCAGAAAGTGCATTCACATCCTCTGCGCAGCCTGTGTCGCGCTAGCGAAACAGTATTTTTCGACTCACCGCAACCAATGAGAAGAGCGAGTATTCTCGAACTGCCGGAAAGCTGCTTTTTCAAAATCGAAAGAAACACACGCTAGCGAAGATATAAAGTTCGGGCACCCCACCCTGGCCGCGTATTTGTTTTAGCGGCCAGGCTGGGATCGCTCCACAGCAAGAGGAGAACTGCTCTTGTCCCTATATCCCTTGTCCCTTTTCCCTTTCTTTCCCCATTACCAAAGTCCACCACCCTTTCGTAACCCCACCTCCTTCAGAAACTTTGCATGCAATTAACCCCATTTATGCTTTACTCAGAATTAGCAGAAGAAA
>NZ_JBEKYX010000201.1:0-5511 GCF_049510455.1 Occallatibacter sp.
CCCGGATCCTAGGGTTAAGGGATCGTGTCGGAGGATTATCCCTAACTCCATCACGTTAAAGGGAACCTTTATAGGGACCTAGGTTGCCGTGGAGGCAGTACAGTAGTTACAGTAGTAGATTTCCTGTAGTTCCTCGGCATTGGGTGGCCCACTTGGGTGAATACCGCTGAGAAGTCCTCCAAATCATTAAGTGGGGGGATAACTGGGACAACCGTCTGGACCCCGGTTTAGTTTAGCTTAGTAAAATACCGATACAATTTTTTTTTGATACTTTTTGGTAGTGCCAAGTGTAGTTGTTGACTTGGACTACTCCATTATCTTTTCTCTTCCTCCTTTTGGGTTATCCAGCTGCTCAAAAAGACAGAGTCATCTGAAGGACTTCTTACTTTTTTGATTTTTTTTTTCTCAATAAATTCAATTAATATCTGACTATATAATATGTATGCTGTTTTTTCTTTTTATTAATTAAATATTTTAATGGAGATTTAATTAGGGATCAAACACCTCCAAATACCCCACAACGTGTTCGTACAGCTGCCCGCCAGAGTGAACGTAGCAATCGCACTCTGGACAGCCCTGAACATCGTCGCACCCCTAATCAACCTGTCTATCCTGATATTCCTCCTTTACGCTTTGATAATGTTCCTGTACCTCAAGCACCTCTTCCTCCTCAAACTGCAATTACTCAAGATGATCCTTTTGCTCTACATGCACCTGCAGAACGCGCTCAGGGATTTCAGCCCCTCCAGTATAATAATTTGCCTCAGGATCTTGCACAAAGATATGCAGCTTTACCTCCTCTTCAGCCTTTGCTTCCAGTATGTATTTTTTCATGCTATTTTGCTGCTGTCATGTATTTATCATTTCAAATTAGCCTCGCCAGTTCAATCATCTGCCTGCCAATCTTGCACAGCAACATGCAGCTCTACCTCCTCTCCAGCCTGTTCGTGGAAGAAGAAGGGGAAGAGGAAGGAGTCCTCCTCCACCTCCAGTATGTGGAGTTTTTAAATTAAACTGTACATACATATCTGACTTATGAATTTTAGATTCCACCTCAAGAAGCTCCTTTGCCTAATCCTCTCTTACCTCATCCTAGAGTTTTGCCTTTGCCACAACCTGCTGCTTTGCCTATGCTGCACCAACCTCCTCCTATGCCTAATCCTCTCTTTGATCCTCCACCACCCCTACAGCAACCTCCGCTACATCCCGCTGCTTTGCCTATGCCACAGCAACCTCCTCCTCAACCTGACGATCGTCCATTACCTGAGTGTTGGCGCTTTGCTTTCAAACCATTTGATCGTAACTGGCCAGTTCACTACTTGGGTAGAATGGATGTGTCCTGCTCTGACTGTGGGGCTTTACACTGGATGGAGGAGAAATTATCTGACAGTCCCATTATACGTCCTGTATTTGGCATGTGCTGCTTTAGCGGCAAAATCAAAATTCCCAGACTAGATGACCCTCCCCCTGAGCTTCTTAACCTGCTTTTAGGTCAAGACGACATCTCAAAGAATTTTCGGAATCATATTCGCACTTACAACAATGCATTGGCCATGACATCTCTGGGATGTAATCAGGATAAAGCTATCAATAATGGTAATGGCCCATATGTGTTCAGAGTTCAAGGTCGACTGTGCCATAAAAGTGGTTCTCTCATTCCTCGAGAGGGAGCAGATCCTGTCTTTGCTCAGCTTTATATTTACGATCCTCAAGAGGCACTCCAATATCGCATGGACCATCGTGCCAATGTAGATCTTCACAGGGAAACAATGCAAACTCTCCAGGACATGCTTTATCGTCATCACCCAGCAGTTGAGTTGTATAAGCAGGCTATTGAAATGACACAAAATATGGATCAGTGCACCATTGCCCTTCATTTCGACCCTAATGATACTACTGATCTTCGTCGATATAACCTGCCTACCAACACATCCAACGAAATAGCAGTCATCTTACCTGGAGACGGTGATCAGCGTACTCAAGGTAGAGATATTGTTCTTCATAAACGTGGTGGTGGACTTCGAGAAATTGACGATCTCCATCCCCTGTATCATTCTCTCCATTATGTTCTGCTCTTTCCAACTGGGCAGCTTGGCTGGCATCTTAATATTCCTCACATGGAGGTGGAGCATCGACAAAATCGTCGACAAAACCAAAACCAAGAGCGTAGAGTTGGAAGGACCAAGGTCACTCAGTTAGAGTACTTCAAGTACCGTCTACATCCCCGTCTTAATGAGTCAAACCACATCTTTAGAGCTGGAAAACTCTTTCAGGAATATGCTGTTGATGCATGGGCTACAACCGAGCAGTCCCGTCTTTCATACATTCACCGCAACCAAAACCAGATTAGAGCAGATACATATCGGGGACTGGCAGATGCAGTGGCAGCAGATCCTGCTGCTAATGGAGAAGACTTGGGCCAACGTTACATTCTTCCCTCTACCTTTTCTGGCAGTTCTCGATCCATGATCCAAAACTGTCAGGATGCTCTTGCCATCAACCGTCACTTTCATGGTGCTGATCTCTTCCTCACTATGACTGCCAATCCAAACTGGCCAGAGATCAAGGAGGCTTTGCTACCAGGGCAGACGACTGCAGACAGGCCTGATTTGGTGGATCGTGTCTTTAAAGCTAAGGTGAACCAACTCAAGGCTGATCTTTTCAAACATGGCTACCTTGGAAGGACAGTTGCACGTGTGTGGACTATTGAATTTCAGAAGCGTGGCCTTCCTCACATCCATATGATCATCTTTCTGGACCCAGATGACAAGCTACGGACTCCTGAAGAAATCGACTCTCTTCTTTCAGCCGAATTTCCAGATGAGGTAGAGGAACCTGAACTATTTGAGTTGGTCAAGAAGTTCATGGTCCACACTCCCTGTGGTGCTCAGAATCCCAATGCTCCTTGCATGCGTGATGGAAAGTGTTCCAAAGGTTTTCCAAAGCCCTTCAGAGATGAGACAACATTAAACGAGGACTCTTATGCCAATCTTAGGAGACGTGACACAGGGAAGAAGTATCAGGTTGGAGGTTATGAGGTGGACAATCGATGGGTGGTTGGCCATCCACGTTACTTGCTCTGGAAATACCGCTGTCATATTAACATGGAGTCCATCTTCTCAGTCAAGGCTGTCAAGTACATCTACAAATATGTGTACAAAGGTCATGATCGCACTACTATGGAGTTTGGGAGGTGTCTGGATGAAATCAAGCTTTACTTGGACTCCCGCTATGTGTCTGCCTGTGAAGCCATTTGGAGATTGTTGTGCTTTTCAATGCATGAGGAATCTCCTAACATTGTCCGACTTCAGGTTCATCTGCCAAACCAACAGTTAGTCACGTGGAATCAGGATGCCACTCCTAACCTTCAGACAGTTCTTGAAGACCAAGAGACCAAGGATACAACTCTTACAGGATACTTCAAAGCCAATGCCAATACCCGTCACGACTTTTCAGCAGCATGTCACCTTCTTTATCAGGACTTTCCTTCCAAATTTGTATGGAATACCAAGGAAAGGAGGTGGACTCCAAGGAAAAAGGATACTGCTATTGGTCGCATGTACTATGCCCATCCAAGCTCTGGGGAACGCTTCTATCTCCGCACACTTCTTTGTGCTGTCAAAGGTGCCACATCATTTGAGGTTTTACGATCTGTTAATGGAGTTATCCTTCCGACCTTTCATGCTGCGTGTCTGGCACGAGGCTTACTGGAGGATGATAGTGAGTGGAGGCAATGTCTTCAGGAAGCTGCCCATATGGCAAGTGGTCATCAATTGCGCAACCTCTTTGTCACCATTCTTCGCGATTGCTCTCCATCTGATCCTCTGGCTCTTTGGTTGGAATTTCGAGGCAACATTTGTGATGACATTCACCACAGGCTCCACGCACAACATATTCTTGACAATGCTACTGAAGACGAAATATACGATTATGGCCTTCACCTTATTGATCAAATCCTTCGTGCTGGAAACAGAGCTTTGCAAGACTGGCCAGCCATGCCTCTTCTTCAGAGGAATTGGGCTTTAGCAGTTGGCAATAGGTTGATTGCACAACAGCGCTCCTATGTCATCCATGAGCAGACTCACCTGGCTACCCAACGCGTACCAACTCTTAATGATGAGCAGCGTCCAGCTTTTGACAACATTGTTACTGCTGTGGAGACAAAATCTGGACAGACTTTCTTTCTTTCTGGGCCTGGAGGAACTGGGAAGACATATCTTTACAACACCCTCTGCTGCTTGCTACGAGGTCAGGGAAAAATTGTTCTCTGTGTTGCTTCCTCAGGAATCGCCTCCCAGCTCTTGATGGGTGGTCGTACTGCTCATTCCACCTTCAAAATCCCAATCGAAATCCATGAAAGCTCACTCTGTAATATTACAAAAAATTCTGACCTGGCAGAGTTAATTTGCAATACTGATTTGGTCATATGGGATGAGGCTCCAATGCAACACCGTCATATCCCTGAAGCAGTGGATCGATCCTTCCGCGACATCAGAGGATGTCAAGACAAGGTCCTTGGAGGTCTTACAGTGGTTTTTGGAGGAGATTGGAAGCAGATACTGCCTGTTATTGTCAAAGGTTCACGTCCACAAATTGTTGGTGCATGTCTTCAGAGATCTCAGCAATTATGGTCATCAATCAAAGTCCTCAAACTCACAAAGAACATGCGTCTAAACACCCAGAACATTGCTGAGCGTGATTTTGCAAAGTGGCAGTTAGAGGTTGGTCATGGGAAGCATACAGATCCAACTGGGTCAATCACACTTCCTGATCATTTCAAATGCCCTGAAAACAACATCTCCTCCTTAATTCAAACAATATATCCTGGCATTGATCAACTTCCTCTTCAACCTGATCACTACTTTGCTCAGCGTACCATTCTCACCAGCAGGAATGATGATGTTGATGACATCAATGAAGCATTGCTTGCACAGTTTCCTGGACAGGAGAGAGAATTCCTTAGTGCAGACTCAATCAAGAATGATGGGGCCAATGATGAAGGGGATTTGCTTTATCCAGTGGAGTATCTCAATTCAATCAACTGCTCTGGATTGCCACTCTCAAAGTTGAAGTTAAAGGTTGGATGTCCTGTGATGGTGTTGAGGAATTTAAATCCAGGAGAGGGTGTTTGCAATGGGACTCGAGCAGTGGTCACTCGACTTAGTAATCGTGTTTTGGAAGTCAGGCTGTTAACAGGAGAGCATGCTGGAACAACAACATTCATTCCACGTCTGGGTTTGACTCCATCAAATACTCAAGTGCCCTTTGAATTCTGCCGCCGACAATTTCCTGTCAAGGTTTGCTTTGCAATGACCATCAACAAATCACAAGGACAGTCAGTGGATCATGTGGGATTAGATCTTAGGAATGCAGTGTTTACACATGGACAGTTATATGTGGCTATTTCTCGAGTCACCTCTGTACATAACATCAAGGCTATATGGGACAGTAGATCTGCACAACCTGTAACTAAAAACATAGTATACCCAGAAGTAATTATTGATTAGAAAT
>NZ_JBEKYX010000202.1:0-3340 GCF_049510455.1 Occallatibacter sp.
TGCGACTAACACTAAGACTGGGACTAACACTGGGACTAGCACTGGGACTAGCACTGGGACTAGCACTGGGACTAGCACTGGGACTAGCACTGGGACTAGCACTGGGACTAGCACTGGGACTAGCACTGGGACTGGCACCAATACTGGCGCCGGTAATGAGGTTCACCCTAACGCCAACACTGGCACCGGCACGAGTTCCAGCACCGGCACCAGTACGAGAGCAAGCACTGGCGCAGACGCAGGTACTTGCGCCGACGAGGACTCCGGGCTCGAAATTCAGGCACGGCGCAAGTCTTGGGGTCCCAATTACTTGCGCTTCGGCTTGAATTTGGAGGATGACTTCCAGGGCGACGGCCACTACAACGCCGCAGCGCGTCTTGTGCTGACCGAAATCAATCAACTGGGCGCGGAGCTGCTCACGGACGTGCAAATCGGCACCGATCCCAGGATATTCAGCGAGTTTTATCAACCGATCGATGCAACGCGAACTTGGTTCGTGGCGCCGAGCGCGCGCATCGAGGTTCGCGACCTTCCGGTCTACGTCAACAATTTCGAAGTAGCGGATTTTCGCGACCGCGAGGCGGAAGCGGATCTCGACATCGGGAGAACCCTCGGCGACTGGGGAGAAATCCGTGCGGGGTATCACCGCACCAACGGCGAGACCCACGACCGCTACGGCGACCCGGCTTTAGTAGAGCCAACGTACAACATCGGCGAGTACTTCTTTAAGTTCAGCTACGACCAACTGGACAACATTCACTTTCCGCGCGAGGGCCAGAGTTTCACGGTGCAGTGGGATGGCAATCGAGTGAATCTCGGGGGGGATGTGGCCTTCGATAAAGTCACGGCCGATTGGCTGATGGCGCGCTCGATCGGGCGCAACACGATTTTGTTGTGGACCTCGGCGGGCAGTACCCTGGACGGCAACTTCAAACCCACCGATCTGCCCGAATTTTATTCCTTGGGCGGACTTTTCAGTTTATCGGGTCTCGCGCCCACTTCGCTGACCGGCCCGAACTATGCCATTGCCCGCGCGATCTACTTTCGCAAAATCGGTCACGGCGGCGAGGGCTTCTTCGAGTTTCCCGCCTATATCGGCGCATCATTCGAAGTGGGCAATACCTACGAGCGCCGCAGCGACATCAATTTTGGGTCGGCGCGCAAGGATGGATCGATATTCATAGCCTTCGACACGCTTCTCGGCCCCCTGTATCTGGGGTCGGGCTACGATCAATCGGGGACGGCGGGGTATTATTTGTTTTTGGGCCGCACTTTTTAGGCGCTTGCGCGCCACCTTTCAACGGGGTCGAGGCGACCCCGAGTATGAGGCGCGGCCGAAGAGGATTCGTTGCGCGTAGGGGCTGCGCCCGCCTTCCTTCGGGGCCGTTCCAACCCCAAACTTCAAGAGCGGGGTCGTTTCGACCCCGTTGAAAGTTGTGCGAAGCGCATGAAAAGTTGCGCGAAGCGCATGACAAGTCTAGAAGTTGCGACTTTCGGCGAGCTTTTCGACTTTCTCGAATACCAGGGCCGGCTGGTCGCCGATTCGGGAGTATTCGTGCTTGCCGGACATGTCCTCGAGCACGCGGTCGCGTTCCTCGGCGGTGAAGAACCAATGGGTTTTCTGCCAGTCGGCCCCCAGCAGCTTCGCGAAGGGATCTCCGGGCCGCAGACGTACGCGAATGCCGTAGGGACGGGGCAGCACGGGCAATGTGCGCACCAGATTCTGAACGTTTGCGATTCCCATAGTGGTGGAACGATAGCCGAATCGTGGGTAGGCTGCCAGCTGATCAGAGCCGGATTCGCATGTTAGACTCCGCCGCCTTCGCACGCGAGCAATGCATGTTTTTAAACAATCAAGGTCGGGGTCGCCCCGACCCCGTTGAAAGGTGGCGCGCAGCGCCTGGCAATTGGCGCGCAGCGCCTGGCAATTGGCGCGCAGCGCCTAACGAGGACTGATGGCATCGTCTTACACGGCCTCCGACATCGAGGTATTGAGCGGCTTGGACCCGGTTCGCCGGCGCCCGGGCATGTATACCGACACGACTCGGCCGAATCATCTTGCGCACGAGGTCATCGACAACAGCGTCGACGAAGCGATCAACGGCCACTGTGAGAACATTGACGTCACGGTGTTCAAGGACGGCTCCTTGCAGGTGGAGGACGACGGCCGCGGAATGCCCGTCGACATTCATCCCAAGGAGAAGATCAGCGGCGTGGAATTGATCCTGACGCGCCTGCACGCGGGTGGGAAATTCAACGACAAGAGCTACCAGCATTCCGGCGGATTGCACGGAGTAGGCGTGTCCGTGGTCAATGCACTGTCGAAGCACTTGGAGTGCTGGGTGCGCCGCGGCGGCAAGGAATACAACCTGAGCTTCGCGGGCGGCCGCCTCAAATCCAAGCTGGAGGTGGTCGGCGAGGTGCCTAAATCGAAGACCGGCACGACCTTGAGGTTCTGGCCCGATCCTCAGTACTTCGACACCGACAAATTCGCGATTCCGAAGCTCAAGCAGGTGCTGCGCGCCAAAGCGGTGCTGTGCCCCAATCTTCGCGTCACTCTGACCAACGAAGCCACCGGCGAGCGCGATGAGTGGTTCTACACGGGGGGGCTGCACCAATATCTGGCGGAGGAGCTCGGCAAGGGTGAATGGCTGCCCGCCGAGACGTTTTACGGCAAGCGGGACATCGAGGGCGGGTCTCTCGACTGGGCCTTCACCTGGGTGCTCGAGTCCGAGCACGTAATTACCGAAAGCTACGTCAATCTGATTCCCACCGTGGAGGGCGGCACGCACGTCAACGGCTTGCGGTCAGGAGCCTCAGATGCGGTGCGCGAGTTCTGCGAGTTCCGCAATTTGGTGCCGCGAGGCCTGAAGCTCGCGCCCGAGGACGTCTGGGACGGGGTGAGCTTCGTGCTGTCGATGAAAATGCACGAGCCGCAATTCGCGGGACAAACCAAGGAAAAACTGTCGTCGCGAGAATCGGCGGGAATCGTTCAGGGGGTGATCAAGGACGCCTTCGCCCTCTGGCTCAATCAGCATCCGGACCAGGGCGAGAAAATCGCCATGCTGGCGATCGCCAATGCGCAGCAGCGTTTCAAGGACAGCCAGAAAGTCGCCCGCAAGCGCATCGTGTCCGGCCCGGCGCTGCCCGGCAAGCTGGCCGACTGTGTCAGCCAGGATCCGGCACGCGGCGAGCTGTTCCTGGTCGAGGGCGATTCGGCCGGTGGCTCGGCCAAGCAGGCGCGCGACCGGGTGACCCAGGCCATCATGCCGCTGCGCGGCAAGATCTTGAACACCTGGGAAGCGGATGCCGGTGAAGTGCTGCAATCCCAGGAGGTCCA
>NZ_JBEKYX010000203.1:0-3327 GCF_049510455.1 Occallatibacter sp.
GCGAATCGTCAGCGAGCACGATAAGGTGGACGAGCCGCGCGTCGCGCTGCACTAGTATCTCGTCAAGAAAGTCTTTCTGCACGGGCAGGAGTGGGAGGATGGCTGGGGTGAGAGGTATCCCGTCCCCTTTCATCAAGATTTATGAAAGGGGACGGGATACCTCTCACCCCAGCCTCCGGCCCTCTACTACCGCGTAAAGACTTATTTGCCCGGGCTGCTGACCACAGAGTAGGTCGGCACTACAGACGTTTCCGCGGAAACGTGCGCCACTACAATCAAACAAAATCAAAAGCCGGGAGAAGGCCGCGCGGAGAGACCGGCGTTTCCATCATGGCGACAGGGACAAATCCGTCGCTTGCTGGGACGAGTCCGTCGCAAGAGGAACTGAATGCGGCGGCAGCCAGTTAACATGGCGTCTGCGTTAGCGTCATGGGAGTCGGCAGAGACGAGACCTCGCCCACCCCGATGGAGTCACCTTGGTGAAAATGCAGGAAATCGATCAAAACGTCCCCAGCAGCTCTATGTATCGGAAGCTTTTGTTTGCTGCCCTGTTTTGGACTTTCTCTCCGACGTGCTTCTGTCAGGATGTGACGCCCACTCCAGACGACCAGCTCAAGGCAGCTAAGGCCGCCTATGACCGCAAAGATTACGCCGAGAGTGCAGCTCTCTATAAGCGCGCACTCCTTTTCGCGACCGAGTCGGAGAGAGGGGACGCGGAGTACAACATCGCCTGTACTTTGGCTTTGGCTGGAAATCGCGACGAAGCGTTTGACACATTGCGCGATGCAGTCGAGGACGGTTACACGGATCGAAAGGACACAGAAACAGATCGAGATCTCGGCTCATTACATGCAGACCCGCGTTGGCAAGCCGTTCTGAATGCAATGTCTGACCTAAAGCAGCAGCAGGACCGGCGCTGGGGGGACAGCGCGTTTGCCACTGCGAACGCACCCAACATATCGGATGATGAGAAGATCGCAGGTTTATCAGAGCTTTGGGCGCAGGCGAAGTTCGGGTTTGCTAATTTCTGGCACGTGCCACACCTCGACTGGGATCAGACTTATCGTGATTTCATCCCTAAAGTTCTCGCGACGAAATCGACGGAGGACTACTATCGCGTCCTCCAGCGCTTCTACGCTCTCCTGCAGGACGGCCACTCGAATGTGTACAGCCCGGACGAAGTGGAGGGCAGGGTCGGTCGCCTCGATTTGCGCACACGGTTGATTGATGGCCATCTTCTGGTGATCGGTTCTCGATCACCAACTGCGGATCTGCAGGGGCTCCGCCCAGGAGATGAAATCCTGAACATCAATGAACTACGGCGCCCAGAAACCATCGTTTGAATTCCGGATGCTGGCCGATGATGTGGCCTACGTCGATTTGAACAGTTTCGAAGACAATGCGGCGGCAAATGAGTGGGACAAGCATTGGCCCGAAATACAGAAGGCAAAATCGCTCGTTCTCGATTTGCGGGAGAATGGAGGCGGTAGTGACTCGGTTGGATACCACATCCTTGGCAGCCTAATCACAAACGATTCCCCGGGCGAGTTATCACGATCGACGAAATGGATTGCGACCTATCGCGCCTGGGGAGCTTCTGAGACACCTCTGCGATTTCCGATCGACATGATCCATCCCGATCCCACTCGGCATTTTGCAGGCCCGGTCGCATTACTAATTAGTCCACGAACGTTCTCTGCTGGAGAAGACATGGTTGTCGCTTTCGCGCAAGCTCATCGAGGTAGTCTGGTTGGGGAAGCTACCGGCGGCAGTTCCGGACAGCCGCTCACATTCAAATTGCCCGGGGGCGGCACCGCTCGCATTTGCACCAAGCATGATAGCTTCGCGGATGGCCGGGAATTCGTGGGGATCGGCGTCAAACCAGACGTGCCGGTTCAAATTACCCGGAGTGACATCGTGGCGGGACGAGACCAAGTACTTGAGAGCGCCCTGCAGTGGCTACACACACCGCAGCGTGCCAGTTCCGGTCAGTGATAGGCTATCGCTAACCTCGGTCCTAAGCGGCCTGGCGCACTTAGGCTGCACTAGACCGGGCCCTCAGGGCGGAGGAGAGGAGGGGTTCAAGGCCAGATCCGCCAATCTGCGCTCATCGACGATGACGACGATGCCGCTCGCGATGACGATGCAGGCGCCGGCAACCAGGCTAAAGGACGGCGTGGCCGACCAGAAAATCCAATCGATGGCGAAGGCCCAGAGGATGGCGGTGTACTCGAACGGTCCGACGACCGAGGGCGGCGCACGCCGAAAGGCGTCCGTCAGCCACATTTGACCCAGTGCTCCGGTGATACCGATTCCGATGAGCCAAACCCAGTCTGAGCCGAGCACCGGGCGCCAATCACCGATGGCCAGTAAACCGCTGGCAGCACCGACCAGGAGCAAGTACCAGAACACCATGGACATGCTCGAATTGCTGCGGCCGAGGCTTCGAACCGTCAGCGCGCTCAGAGAGTAGCAAACCGTCGCCAGAGCTGCGGCTGATGCCGCGATCATCGGGATTTCCCCTTTCCCCCAGGGCTGCAGAATGACCAGGACGCCGCTCAAGCCGACGATAATGGCCGCCCAGCGCTTGCCCGTCACTGTCTCCCCGTGCAACGGCACCGACAAAGCGGTCATCAACAGCGGTGCTGCCAAGAACAAAGAGTACGTCTGCGCCAGGCTCAAGCGATGTACGGCAATTACGAAGCCGACGAGCATGCCGATGCCGAGCACGGCTCGAAACATATGCAGCTGCGGATTTCTCGGCCGCAGCGTGGCCCAAATTCCATGCCAGCCAATTGGCAGCAACAGAAACAGCCAGGAAGAAAGGCAGCGCAGGCAGGAGATCTGCAGAGGCCCGTAATGCGCGGATAGGCGCTTCATCAGCGAATCCATGATGGAAAAGACGAACACCCCCGCGACCATGGAGGCGATGCCGCGCAGGCGCTCCCGCGACGGCTCGTGGACGGCGATGGGGGCAATGGTGAGTGGCTGTCTGCTCATGATGCTGATAGCCATTGTAGTCGAGAGCGAACTTGTCTATTCGCCTCCTCCCGCTGCTGCGCAGAAAGACCTTCTTGACGGGGTACTTCCTCAGGCCGGCACGCGCGGGTGATGATGCGCCCCCAGCGCGCGACGGCGGACATCCATCAGCTTCAGGATCATCGGCGTCAAGATCAGCTGCATGGCCAGCTCCATCTTGCCGCCCGGAGCGACGATGATGTTCGGCCGCGACATGAACGAATCGTGCACCATCGACAGAAGATAGGGAAAATCGATTTCCTTGGGATTGGAAAAGCGGATGACGACGAAGCTTTCGTCGGCCGTCGG
>NZ_JBEKYX010000204.1:0-2943 GCF_049510455.1 Occallatibacter sp.
GGTCTCCGTTCTGGCCTTGGCGGAGGGAGCCCGTAGGGCGACCGGAGCCAAGGCCAGAACGGAGAGGCGCGGCGGGTCGGGGGCGTTCTTTGCGGTGAGCATCAGCTACGCGAACAGCTGGCTCTTGGCTTTTTGGATACGGGCTGCGTAGCGTTGGTATCGCTGAGGGCGCCAACGATGCGCCGCAGGGCGTTGACGTTGATCCCCGGGCGCAGGCGCTGTGCTGGTTTATCCAGCCCAAGCAGGGGCTCCAGCAGAGCCTGACAGCGCTTGTAGCGAACGCGTCTGCTGATCACAGCGTCATTGCTGGTTTCAATCAGCCCGTTGTCCCCGCTCCGCCGGGGGACCGCTTTTGCTCTGCTCGATCAGCGGCTTATCTAGCGGGGGAGTGGTCTCCGTTCTGGCCTTGGCGGAGGGAGCCCGTAGGGCGACCGGAGCCAAGGCCAGAACGGAGAGGCGCGGCGGGTCGGGGGCGTTCTTTGTGGTGAGCATCAGCTACTCGAACAGTTTGCTCTTGGCTTTTTGGATACGGGCTGCGTAGCGTTGGTATCGCTGAGGGCGCCAACGATGCGCTGCAGGGCGTTGACGCTGATCCCCGGGCGCAGGCGCTGTGCTGGTGCAGGGGCTCCAGCAGAGCCTGACAGCGCTTGTAGCGAACGCGTCCGCGGATCACAGCGTCATTGCTGGTTTCAATCAGCCCGTTGTCCCCGCCCCGCCGGGGGACCGCTTTGCTCTGCTCGATCAGCGGCTTATCCAGCGTGGGGTTGGCTTCCGTTCTATGCGGTGAGCATCAGCTACTCGAACAGTTTGCTCTTGGCTTGTTGCATACGGGCTGCGTAGCGTTGGTTTAGCTGAGGGCGCCAGCGATGCGCTGCATGGCGTCGACACTGATCCCCGGGCGCAGACGCTGTGCTGGTTTATTCAGCCCGAGCAGGGATTCCAGCAGAGCCTGACAAGCGCTTGTGGCGAACGCATTTGCGGACCACAGCGTCATAGCTGGTTTCAATCAGCCCGTTGTTTCCGCTTCGCCGGGGGATGGCTTTTGCCTTGCTCGATCAGCGGCTTATCCAGCAACTTGGACATCGTTGCGTTGATGAAGCCAGATAGGCCTCCGAGATGCGCGGCGCCGATATCGAGAGCATGGATGTGGTCGACACCCTTGCTCCCCGGATCGCCCCGGCTGATCGCACTGATGCACCGTATCCACGCGCAGATAGCAGGACTGGCCCTGCGGCTCAGGCTTGCGCTGCTCCCCGATCGCGACCGTCGTGAGAGATGTCTTGATGGAGTTCCTGCGCGGCTCGCGGTAGCGCTGGCCGCCGCGCAGGTTGTACAGATGAGCAACGGAGATTCATGTTCGAGAGTGCGTTGTGTTGCCGGGCCACACAACGTCTTGTGCGCTTCGTCTAGGGTGGCCAGCAATTCGATGTCGACTCGCGTATAGCGCCCGGCGAAGCGGCACCGATGGCAGACGGGCTGGCTGGGCCAGCCCGCTGCTTGTGGAGTGGGCGGTCTATGCGGTGAGCTTCAGCTGCTCGAACAGTTTGCTCTTGGCTCGTTGCATACGGACTGCAGCGTCGGTATCGCTGAGGGCGCCAGCGATGCGCTTCAGCGTATTGACGCTGATCCCAGGGCGCAGGTACTGTGCCGGCTTATCCAGCGCGAGCAGGGTCTCCAGCGGAGTCTGATAGCGCTTGTAACGAACGCGCTTGCGGCCCTTGGCATCGATCGCGACATCGGCCTGTGCGCAGGGACGATGATAATTCAAGTACGGATTCAAGTAGTCCCGATAGAAGTCGTTGATCCGGTCTGCGTGACTTGCATCGATGTAGCCGTAGCCGATGTGTTTGCGGATCACAGCCCCATTCTTGGTTTCGATCAGCCCGTTATCCCCGCTTCGCCGGGGACGGCTCTTGGTCTGCTCGATCAGCAGCTTATTCAGCAGATTGGACACCGTTTCGTTGATAAACTCGCTGCCATTGTCGCTGTGAAAGCCGAGAATGCGAAATGGAAACTGGCGCACCATCGCCTCCAGTACAGGCGCAAGATAGGCCTCCGAGATGCGAGGCACCGATGCTACCACCTGCCATTGCGTGACCTCATCGACGGCATCGATGTGGTACACACCCTTGCTCCCCGGGCCGCCCCCCGGCTCATCGCCCTGGTGCACCGTATCCACACGCAGAAAGCCGGGCTGGCCCTGCGGCTCAGGCTTGCGCCGCTCCCCGATCGAGACCTTCGTGGGACGCGTCTTGATGTAGTTCAGGCGACGCTCGCGGTAGCGCTGGCTGCCGCGCAGGTTGTACAGATGAGCAACCGAGATCGTAGCCAGCCGAGCGTACTCCTGCTTGCCGAACAGCTCAACCTCGCGTTCAAGAATCCGCCGCGTCGCCGGTCCACTCAAGGTCTCGTGCGCTTCGTCTACGCTGGCCAGCAATTCGATGTCGGCTCGCGTGTAGCGCCGGGCGAAGCTGTGCCGATGGTAGACGGCTGGCTGGACACGCCCGCTGGCTGTGTAGCGGGCGATCAGGCGCGTTAGCTGTGCCCGGCTCAACCCGGTCATCTTCGCGATGAAGCGCCGCACCAAGCCCCGCGTTGCCTTGCCCTGCAGGGCGTACTCATGTTGAACAAGCAAGCGCTCTACCCAGCAATAAAGCTCCTGGCGATTTACGCTTTCAAACCGAATTCCCTCGCTGGCCTCCACGAACCGGCCAATCGCTTCCAAACTCAAATTTTCTGCTTCGTGCACGCTGATTTTCAATCTCCAGCATGCCTAATCCTTCAGGCTCATCTTGTATTGGAATCAAGCCCCCCCTTCAGGCTCATCTTGTATTGGAAAAGAGTTGGGTTTGACGAATCCGACCCCAGCGGAGACAATAAGAGAGTTGCATCCCTGCAGCATGTGGGCCTGTGGCGCAGCTGGGAGCGCGCTTCCATGGCATG
>NZ_JBEKYX010000021.1:0-47539 GCF_049510455.1 Occallatibacter sp.
CGTTTCTCGCAGGCCACGCTCCGTCCTGCTTCCTTCCTCGATAAATCCGAGCTTCTGCGCGACGAGCAGGCCCAGCGCCTCGGCTCCTGCTTTCTTGAGCCGTCATTCGGCGTCATGTCCTTCGATTACAACCATTGCCTCGTGCGGAACCCCTCGCAGAAGAATTACCTGCTTCTCGGCGACAGCCACGCCGCCGCCATCTGGCCTGCCCTCAAGTCGTCCTTCTCCGGCGTAAACGTCATGCAGGTCAACGTCGCCGCCTGCCCCCCCGTCATCCGTCATGACGAGCCCGGCCCGTGCAAGACCGTCATGGACCACATCTTTCAGAACTATCTACCCTCGAATCGCATTGACGGCCTGATCCTTGAGGCGGACTGGCTCATGAATCTGCTTCCCGCGCTCGATGAAACGCTCGCCTGGGCCAGGCAGCACCAGGTCCCAGTCATCGTCGTCGGCTGCGTTCCGGAGTACGACGCGCCCCTTGCCCGCCTCGTGGCGTATTCGGTTCAGTGGAACAAGCCGGAGCTGCCCGGTCGGCACCGCCTCGGACGGGATGCGCAAGTCGAACAGCACCTGCGCGCCCTGGTGCGGGACAAGTGGCATCTCCCATTCATCTCGCTCTATGACGCCCTCTGTGACCCTGCCGGAAGATGCGTCGAGTTCGCCAACGCACAGCAGGGAATCCCGCTTATGGACGACAGCCATCACCTCAACCGCTTCGGCGCGCAGTTCGCAATCCAAAGGACCATCGACCTCGGGCAATGGAATCAGGCCCTCGCCATCCAGCCGGCAAAATAACCGGCTGGATTTCGCCGCGCATCATTCCGTTCGCAGCACCCGCATCGGGTCGGTGCGCGTAGCGCGGTAGGCCGGAAGGTACAGGGCTATCAGGGAAACCGCCGTCAGCAGAAGCGCGGACGAACCAAACACAGTCGGATCGAACCGGTTGATCGGGAGCGGAGAGCGGGAGAGCAGCCGGTTAAATAGCAACAGTGCCGGCTCGGCGAGCGCAAATCCACAGATCAAGCCAATCCCGATGTTTTTGGTTGTATGGAACAAAACTGAGCGAAAGATCGACACGCGGCTTGCGCCGAGCACCATTTTGATTCCAAACTCGCGCCTGCGTTGATTCATCGAGAACGACAAGACGCTGTAGACCCCCGTGACGGCCATCAGCAAAGCAATAGAGGCCATGATGAGGATGATTTTCGCAAGCGAAGTCATCGACTCGGCGCCTGCCTCAAGGGACTCCCATACGGTTTCCGGCGTCACAAGCAGCGTCGGATCCAAGCCTTTAACAGTATCTCGGATGGCATTTTCCAACGGCTTTGTGCTTCCCGTAAAGCGCACATACAGATTGCCGCCCACATCGGACGGACTGCGCAGTGTGTAGATACGCGGACCATCCAGCACGCCGAACCGCTCCGAACGCGTATCCGCTACAACACCCACAACGGTGAGATGGCGCTCGTCGGGCATCACGATTGTCTTGCCCAGCGGATCGCCGCCGGGCCAGAACTGCCTTGCGAAAGCCTGCGAGATAACAGCCGCGGAGTCTGCACGGGTGGCACTCGCATCCGTTGCGAAAAAGAGCCGCCCCTGCAATGCACGGATATCGAAAGCTGAAAAGAAACTGCTTGATACATCATCCACTGAAGCTGGCTGCCCGCTTCCTTTGGCCTGCCCCGGCAGGCGAATCTCGCTGGGAGGGTCCTGGTTGAAAGGCTGAAGGCCGGCGTAAGCCAGGGACTGCGCGCCGGGAATCGCAAGGATCTTCGCTTCGAGCGTCCGATAGAAAACCGCAGCCTTGGCCCGATTGCTCGAAGAAGTATCGACATCCAGCGGTACGGCAACGATCTGGTGCATTTCAAATCCCGGATTCATGCCGCGGATGAGGCCGGGAATCCGGCCGAACATAACCGCTGCGCAAATCAGCACGAAGCTCAGGGCGATCTGCACCACAATCAAGCCGTTCGTGGTTCGGGAGCGAACAGTGGCAGCGCCTTCGCGTCCCTTGAGTGCCGTCACCAGGTCGAGCTTCCACGCGGCGCGAATTGGCATCAGTGAGGAGATCACCGTGGCCGCCGCAATCAGCACCGCGAGATAGCCGAAGACCTGCCAATCGGGGCGAATCACAACCGTGTTCGCCTCGCTCGGATCGACGATATTCATGATCAGCAGCGGCACGCGATACGCCAGGATGACGCTGAGGGCACCGCCAATGCAGACGATAAAGAGGCTCTCCACCAGCAGCATGCCGGCAAGCCGGAATCGCTCCGCGCCAAGCGCGACACGCATCGCGATTTCGCCGCTGCGCGCAATTGTGCGCGAGAGAAAAAGCATTGTCACATTGCTGCAGGCCAGCAAAAGGATGAGCGACAGCGGTCCCAGTATCAGCGCCATCACGCCAATGATGTTCGTGCGAACTGCGGGGTTTTCGATGAACGATCCGTTGGTTAAAACGAGCGAGGTTTTGCGATTGAAGGCAGTTACCTTGCGCTCAACGTATGCCCGGTCCTGCCGGCTCATGATGGTTAGCAGCTCAGCCTTGGCATCGGCTCTTCTGAATCCGGGCTGCAATCGCCCGATCATGGAAAGCCACGGTGTATCAGGACTGGTGAGCAGATTTCTTGCGTGATTGAATTGAGGCTCTAACGTGTATGGGAGAAATACTCCGCCGACGATGAAGGCGTCTGAAGGCGCAATGCCGATCACAACGACAGGCATGCCGCTGAGTTGAATCGTCTTGCCGACAATGTGCGGATCGGCGCCAAGCTGGCTCTTCCAGAACGGCTCGCTCAGCACAGTTACATGCGCTCCGTGGGTACACTCGGTCTCGGCAAAGAACCGGCCCATCCGGGCTCGATCGGCTCCGAGAACGTGGAAGTAATTGCAGGTCACCTGCACTGTGGAGATGGATCTATTTTCCTGCTCGAACAGGACTGGAAACCGCTGCCATGCGGCAACATCGAGAGCATGAGAGTGAGTGCGAATTGCGTCAAAGTCTTCGCTCGTGAAAGAAGCATATTGATCCGCTCCGGTGAACCAGCCTGAGTACTGCGGAAAGAGCTGAACAAAGCTGCGCGGGTCTTTGAGCGTTGGAGGCTTGAGGAACATCGCGTTCAACAGGGTGAACACACCGGTATTCAGCCCAATGCCGAGCGACAGGGCAACGATTGCCACAGCGGAAGGTAATGGAGCTCGCCGTAGCGAGCGAAAAGCGTAAAGAATGTCCTGCCAGAGACGCTCTACTGGCGCCCAGGCCCAGGTTTCGTAGGTCTGCTCGCGGAGCGCCACTAGATTTCCAAAGGTTCGCAGCGCGGCAAGGCGAGCCTCTTCCTTATTCATGCCGCGGGCTAAATTCTCTTCGATCTGCCGGTCGATGTGATCGCGCAGCTCTTCGTTGAGATCCGCATTCATGCGGTTGCGGCGAATCACGGAGCGCAGCCGAAGGGGAATCGTGAACAGCCAATTCTGAAAGCGCATCTTCAGACCTCCCTCAGCCGCAGCACGTCGGAAATAGCCGTGGAGATACGCTCCCAATTGGCTGCTTCTTGTTCGAGATGTCGCTTCCCCAGCCGCGTGAGCGAGTAAAACTTCGCCCTGCGGTTGTTCTCGGTCGGTTTCCACTCCGACTGAATCCAACCCTGCTGTTCCAGCTTGTGCAATGCCGGGTAAAGCGACCCATCGCTAACCTGCAGCACGTCGCCGGAAACCTGCTTGAGCCTCTGGCTGAGAGCCCAGCCGTGAAGCGGTTGAAGGGCAAGAATCTTGAGAACCAACAGATCCAAAGTACCCTGAACCAGGTCAGGCGGTTTGCTCACGGGCATCTCCTCACGGTTACCGAGAGATGATAATCCCAACTTCCCTCGGTAAGCAAGAGGAGTGGACAGGTGGCCGCTTTATAACAAGGCGCGACTTGAGCCGTGCCGACAGACGGATGAAAAACCCCATCATCGCTTTTCCGGAGGGAGCGTGAGGCTTCAGCATCACGAATAAGGCCCGCAATCGGGTGCCTCCGGTTCGGCCTCGGGGATGCACAATTGCTCCACTGTCATCTATAAACTGGCATTACTTTCGTCCAATACCCTTTCGTAACGTCCCACCCTTCAGATAGTTTGCATAAAATTAACCTCATTTGTGCTTTACTAAGAATCAGCAGCAAAAAGACGGCCCGAATCCATCATGGATTCGGGCCTTTTTATGGTTCGTACTCAACCTCAACTGGTACGCCAAGGATATATATGGCTTCTCGTCTTTTATCGATAACCCTTGTCCCTCGTCCCTGTTCCCTTGTCCCTCATGACTGTGCATCTGCACAGTCATGCAATGAAGATCGCATAAAGATTCTAATAAGGAGTGTGGAACCGCTCGCAACCCTAACAAACCAAATCACTTCAAATCCAGCCCTGCACAGGGTAACTCCCGAGGTTTACACTCACTCCTGGAATCGGTCATGACTATAGAACAGGACATCTACTGGATGCGGCGCGCTTTGGAACTCGCCGCCCGCGGCATCGCGGTTTCTTCTCCCAACCCCGCCGTCGGCTGCGTCGTCCTCGACCGCGCCGGTCAGGTCGCCGGTGAGGGCTGGCACGAATACGATCTGCTCGACCACGCCGAAGTCGTCGCCCTCAACGAAGCCAAAGCGCACGCAGGCGAACGTCTCCACGGCGGCACGGCTTACGTCACCCTTGAGCCCTGCAATCACATGGGCCGCACCGGCCCCTGCACGGAAGCACTCATCGCCGCTGGCATCAAGCGCGTCGTCGCCGCCACCGGCGACCCAAACCCGAACGTCGCCGGACACGGAATGGATCGCCTCCGGGCTGCCGGCATCGAAACCGTACTCGGCGTCTGCGAAAAAGAGGCCCGTCGCCTCAATGAAGGCTTCGCCAACTGGATCCAGTCGAAGCGCCCGCACGTGCTCATGAAAGTAGCCATGACCCTCGACGGCCGCATCGCTCCGCCGCCCGGCAGGCACGCCGCGCGGGAGCCCTACTGGATCACCACCGAGGAATCCAGAAAAGCCGTCCAGCCGTTACGCTGGCAGGCCGACGCCGCCCTCACCGGCGTCGACACAGTCGTCTCCGACGACCCGCTGCTCACTGATCGCAGCGGCCTGCGCCGCCGCCGCTCGCTGCTTCGAGTAATACTTGATTCCACGCTGCGTATGCCATTGGATTCAAAGATAGTTAAGACCGCGCATAAAGACGTCCTGGTCTATACGATTTCCACAGATGAAAAGCGCATCGCCGAACTGCGCAACCACGGTATCCGCGTTGAAATCCTGTCCGCTGAAGCGGGTCGCGTTTCCCTGCCAACCGTCCTTGATCGCCTCGGCTCTGAAGGCATCCTGACGCTCCTCACCGAGACCGGCACACGCCTGAACACTGCCCTGCTAGCCGGCGGTCTCGTCGATCGCGTCCACCTCTTCGTGAGCCCGCAGATCATGGGATCGGACGCCGTACCCGCCTTCAAAGGCATGGCGAATCCGATCAAGATGGCAGCAGTTGAGGTCGAACGCTATGGAAATGACCTCGGCCTCTGCTCCTTGCTTCGCGATCCCTGGCCCCAGAGCCGAGAACAGATCGTTACGCAGTAAACTGAAACCATGTTCACAGGAATCATCGAGCAAACCGGCACCCTCATCGGCATCCAGGACCGCGGCGGCATTCAGCGCATCACGGTTGAAGCTCCGGGAATCGCTTCGCGCCTCCGCGAGGGCGATTCGCTCTCTGTCTCGGGAGTCTGCCTCACGGCCTTGGACATCAATCCAACTTACTTCCACGCTGACCTGGCCCAGGAAACGCTGGATAGAACATCGCTCAGCAGGCTCGCTCCCGGCGTCAAAGTCAACTTGGAGCTTCCGGTAGCAGCAGGCTCCCCGCTCGGCGGCCACATAGTCCAGGGTCACGTGGACGGAACCGGCGTTCTAACGCTTTTGAAACCGGTCAACGATCCAACCAGCTCTGATTTCCACAAGGAAACCACAGATTGGATACTTGAAGTTCAAGTTCCGGAATATCTCCGCAACTGGATGATTTCTAAGGGTTCTGTCGCAATCGAAGGGACCAGTCTTACCATAGCTGCAGTTGAAGGCGACGTGATCCGGATCGCGGTTCTGCCGCTGACCTACTGGCGTACAAACCTGCATTCGCTCGTACCTGGCGCACCGCTCAATATCGAGGCCGACGTGCTGGTGAAGATGGCCTGGCAACGCCAGTTCGAGCAGCAGAAGCCGGAGTTCGATCTGTCTGAAAGCTGGCTCGTCGCCAATGGATACTGAAGCCTGTCCGGCAGAACTGCGGTTGCGAACGCTCCCGCCTCGCTCCGCGTCTATCTGTTACAAGCGCTGTTACCCTTGAAAGTGGAGAAGGTTGCGGGCAGCCGGAGGTGCCGGCTAGAACGTTATGGCAGAGTTCGTCATCAAGCTGGCCGATGAACGCGGACGTGTGCAGGAACAGGTGCAGACCGCTGCTACCGCTGAAGAACTGCGCGTGCGCTTTACCCACGCCGGTTATCACGTCTTCAGCATCAAGACTCGCGGCGGATCATCAAGGCGAAAGACAAAGCTCGAACCATTCCTCATCTTCAACCAGCAATTTCTGACGCTGATCCGAGCAGGTTTGCCCATCCTCGGATCGCTTCAAATGCTGGGTAAGGCGCAGAAGAACTCGCACTTTGCTGCGCAACTGGATGATGTAGCAGCACGGGTAAAGAACGGCGACTCGCTCTCGGCGGCATTTGAAGCGCAGGCCGGTTATCCGCCGATGTACACCACCACCCTGCTGGCCGGTGAGCGCTCCGGCAATCTGCAGGAGGTATTGGAGCGCTATGTTGCCTTCCAGCGCGTCTCACTCTCTTTCCGCAAAAAGCTTGTCGCCTCCCTGATTTATCCGTGCGTGCTCATGGTTCTCGTCACCGCCGTCATGGTCTTCCTCTTCACGGTGGTGATTCCTGAATTTGCCGACCTTTATAACCAGCTTGGCAATAAGCTGCCGCCGCTCACCACCTGGCTCCTGAACTTTGGTACATGGCTGCGGCATAACTTCCTATGGGTGGCGCTGATAGTACTGGCAATCGGCGCAGGTTTTTGGAGATTTTCCGTCAGCGAACGCGGACGTGAGGCCGTGGATGGCCTGCGGATACGGCTTCCCCTCATTGGCAATATCTGGCTCAAATACCAGATTGCGCTCTTCTCACGCACCCTTTCCACGTTGCTTGCAGGCGGCCTTCCGCTCGTGCCGGCGCTTGAGACTGCGGCTCGGTCCATCACTTCGCGCAAGATTGCCAAGGGAGTCATTACTTCGATCGAAACAGTGCGGGAAGGCAAAGGACTGTCCGATTCGTTGACCGCAACGAAAGTCTTCCCCGGTCTCGCTACGGAAATGATCGCAGTGGGCGAGCAGACAGGCGCGCTCCCGGCAATGTTGAATTCGGTAGCGGAGTTCTTCGAGGAAGATGTTTCCACCGCCCTTACCGCCGCACTGTCCCTGATTGAGCCAGTGATCCTGATGTTCATGGCGGTAGTTGTGGCACTGATTCTCATTTCGCTGTACCTGCCTATCTTCTCGATGGGCGCCGGACAAACGGGACAATAACGCTATGGCCGATTCCACCCTGCTTTCCATACCTCTGGCGGCTCCTCAAGACGAGCGCTCCGTAGCTGAACAAGCCGCCGCGCGTTATCATGCCGAGTTTGTCGATCTGAAGAACTTCAAGATTCAGCACGACCTGCTGCGGACTGTTCCCGTAGAACTCATGTTCCGGTACAACTTTGTGCCCATTGAGCAGCAGGCGGACGCGCTGATCATTGCTGTCTCCGATCCTTCCCAGCTCATGGTGCTGGATGAGGTCGCAGGATTACTGGGGCACCGGATTATTGCCCGCGTCGCCACACTCTCGCAGATTACGGACCTGCTTAAAAAGACCGAGCAGTCGCAGCGCGTGCTGGATGAGGCAAGCGAAGGACTGACCTTCGATGTGCTTAGCGGCGAGGATACGAGCGACGAAAATATTTCGATTGAGAAGCTCACGCGCGAGGAAGATATCAGCCCGATCATCAGGCTGGTGGACACAACTGTCTTTACGGCGCTGGAGCGGCGGGCATCGGACATTCATATTGAAACGCAGGACGATTCGGTCATCGTGAAGTACCGTATTGACGGTGTGCTGCAGTTGGCGATGGCGCCGATTGCCCGCGAGCACCACTCGACGATTCTGAGCCGCATCAAGATCATGAGCGAGCTCGACATCGCAGAGCGCAGAGTGCCGCAGGATGGGCGTTTTCGCGTGCGCTACAAGGGGCGCTTGATCGACTTCCGCGTCTCCATCATGCCCACAGTGCATGGTGAAAACGCAGTGCTGCGCGTGCTCGACAAGGAGTCGATGAGCGAGAAGTTCCGCAACCTGACGCTGGACGTGGTGGGCTTCGCCGAGTCTGACTTGAGGCGATTCCGGCGCTATATCCGCGAGCCCTACGGAATGGTGTTGGTAACAGGCCCAACGGGTTCGGGCAAAACAACCACGCTCTATGCCGCGCTGAACGAGATCAAGAGCGACGAAGACAAGATCATCACCATTGAAGACCCGGTAGAGTACCAGATTCGCGGTATCACTCAGATTCCTGTCAATGAAAAGAAGGGACTGACCTTTGCGCGCGGACTGCGATCCATCCTGCGGCACGACCCCGACAAGATTCTCGTTGGCGAGATCCGCGACCAGGAAACAGCGCAGATTGCCATCAACTCAGCGCTTACCGGGCACCTGGTTTTCACCACCGTGCATGCAAACAACGTCGTTGATGTGCTGGGGCGTTTTCTGAATATGGGTGTCGAAGCATACAACTTCGTTTCGGCACTGAACTGCATCCTTGCTCAGCGGCTGGTGCGAATGATCTGCGACCATTGCGCCCGCAACGTGCGCTATGACGATGGACTGCTTTTATCTTCCGGACTTGACCTTGAGGAATGGCGCGAGTTCGATTTTCGTGAAGGCACCGGATGCATCGAATGCGGCGGCACAGGTTACCGGGGAAGGACAGCTATCCACGAATTGCTGGATTTGACCGATCCAATCCGCGAGATGATTTTGGAAAAGAAGCCGAGCAGCGAGGTCCGGAAGCTGGCGCAAAAAGAAGGAATGACGTTTCTGCGTGAATCTGCGATTGACCGCGTACGGCGCGGGTTGACGACACTGAAAGAGATCAACAAGGTAACGTTTATCGAGGCATCGAGATAGTGGGCATTCTGGATACATTTACTCAGCGAGCGACGCCCTTTGGCCGGCGTCCTCCGGCTGCAGTGGAGATAGCGCCGGAGGGTGTGCTGGCTGCAGCGCTTTCTTCGCCGGGCGCAGCTCCCGCGGCTGCCTTTGTCGCTCTGCCTGCGGGGACGCTCATTCCAGGCATTGCCGAAACCAACCTGCGCGCGCCTGAAGCTGTGGCAGTTGCGCTTCGTTCCGCACTCGATCAGGTTTCCCCGCGTTCTCGCAGCGTAACGCTAATCATTCCGGATTCGTCGGCGCGTGTTTTCGTGCTGGATTTCGACTCGCTGCCCGCGAAAGTTGCTGAGGCGCTTCTGGTGCTGCGCTTCCGGCTGCGAAAGGTGGCGCCGTTTGATGTGGATCAATCGGCAGTGAGTTATCAAGTTCTCTCGCAGGAAAAGCACTCGGTGAAAGTGCTCGCCACCATTATGCCATCGACGAACCTGCACGAATATGAAGGCGCGGTGCGAGCAGCGGGCTACGAGCCAGGCGCCGTGCTGCCCTCTGCGCTGGCCGTTCTGGCGGCAGCGAATGTAGTCGAGCCGATACTGGCCGTCAATCTGACCGGCGCATCGCTCACTACTGCCATTGCCGCAGGCAACGATCTGCTGCTGTATCGCACGCTCGACCTGCCCACGGAGTCGGAGTCTCGTCTGGTTGAGATACAGCGTGGCATAGCAGTCGCAGCGGCGTATTACGAGGACCGGTTGGGCGCGCGTCCGGCACAAGTCCATTTCGCGGGCAGCGTTGATGCAGAGGATCTTGCGCGGGCGTTAACGGATATGCATCTGCCCGTGGTGGAGCTGGCTCCGGCTTCGACAGTGGGCGTGATGACAGCGAGGGGCCCGGTTGGCATTGCCGGTGTTGCCGGCGCATTGACGGGGGCTGCCTGATGCGGATTTCCCTCAATCTTGCCACGCGGCCCTTTGCCGATCTGGGACCTGCGCTGAAGCGGCTGCGAATCGGCATGGCGATTCTTGCTGTGCTCTCCGGTGCATTCTGGCTGGGGATCCACCTGCTGGGCAGTAAGGCTGAGGCGGCGCGGCAGCGAGAGCGTGTTCTGGACGGAGCGGCAACGCGGCTCAACCAGGAACGCCTGGGCTACCAGACCCAGTTGCATCAACCTGATAACGCCGGTGTACTGGCGCAAGCGAATTCGCTGAACAGGCTCTTTGATGAAAAATCCTTTTCCTGGACGCTGGCAATGGAAGACCTCGAAACGGTTCTCCCTGCGGGCGTGCAGGTGGTGAGCCTGGAGCCGGTGCGCGACAAGAATGGTACGATCACGCTGCATCTGCGCGTGCAGGGACCACGAGACCACGCGGTGACTCTGGTGCAGAACCTGGAACACTCGAGGCGCTTTGTGCAGCCGCGCATTGTGAATGAGACCGCGGAGACTGGTAGCGGACCGGCTGAACGCGTAGTTCCGGTAAGCGCTGAGAACCGCGTAAACTTCGATCTGCTGGCGGATTACAATCCAGCTACTCCGGAAGAGCGTAAGGCCGCCGCAAAGAAGGCGGCAGCATCTGCGGGTTCTGAGCAGAACGAGTCGAAGCATGCACCATTTCATGCCGGGCCAGGCGCTCTTAGACCGCCATACGCCGGTGCTTCTCATCCGCACCCGGGAGGACAGCAATGAGCCAGATAACTCCTTCTGTTTGGCGCGAGCGGTTGGCTTCGCCGTTGACGTGGCACTTTGCCGGATGCGGAGTGTTGCTCATTCTGGCCATTGTACTGGGCGCGCGAGTTGCGATGGATTGGAATGCGATAAGCAGCAGCACAACCGACGCGTTGGCGAACAAACAGACCCAGTTGAAGCTCATGGAAATACAGACGGCTCCAATGCGCGGCATGGACAAGCGCATTGCGGCGACGCGAGACCAGGTCAAGGACTTTTACGCAAAGCGGATTCCTGCAAGCTACTCGGCGATTGAATCGCGGATGATCGATCTCCAGGTAAAGCCGGGAGTGCGGCTCTCGCGGCTGCAATATACGCAGGGCAAGCCGGACAGCGGACTCACCGAGATTACGATGGATGCGGGCATCAGCGGTGACTATTCGCAGATCATGCACTTTGTGAACTCGCTGGAGCGGGATAAGAATTTCTTTCTCATTCGGGCAATGGCGCTCACCAGCCAGCAGGGCGGGCAAGTGAATCTGAGGCTTCGGCTTTCCACATGGCTGCGGCCGGCGGATGTTCCGCGTGGACTGCCAAGCACGGAGAGTCTGGACTCGGGACTTGCTGCTGGAAAGGAGGGTCAGCAGCCATGAAAGCAAGGGCGGAAGACAAACGCAAAGTAATGATCCTCGCTGGCCTGGGCGTGGTGATCGCGGTGCTGGCAGTGTGGGAGCTGTCAGGCTTCTTCTCCTCGACAACCTCCAAGCCGATCGCGACCGTTTCTTCTCCATCGCGCAATACGGGCAATGCACATAATCCGACATCTGCGCCCGAGGCGCAGCATGTTGCCTCGAATGCGGATACAGATGTAACGCTTCATCTGGATAAGCTGGCCGCCAGTGAAGACGTGGAATATGCGGGAACGGGACGCAACATTTTCTCCGCGACAAGCGAGCCGGTAAACATTCCCAAGCCACTTGCCCCCGGTCGCGATCTGGCGAAAGTAAATGCGCCGCGTGTGCCTACGGGGCCACCGCCTCCACCGCCGATTGACTTGAAATACTTCGGCTATTCGGAAGGAAGAGACAAGTCGATCCGGGCGTTTTTTGTGCATGGCGATGACATCTTCATCGCGCGGATGGGCGAGGTTGTGGACCACCGATATAAGGTGGGCACGATTTCACCGGGTGGCGTGCAGATCACGGATTTGTCCTACAACAATACCCAGACACTGCCACTGATTGCGAATTGACGGACTATGATAAATCGGCTTTCAATCCGACGAGCGAAGAAATCCAGTGAGGAGGGCTATGTCCTGCTGGGTGTGATCATTCTGCTGGCGCTGTTTGTGGTTGCAATGGCGGTGGCTGCTCCAAAGGTGGCCAAGCAGATTCAGCGAGACCACGATCTTGAAACAATGCGCCGCGGCAAGCAGTACATCCGCGCGATTAAGCTTTATTACAAAAAATTTAATGCGTACCCGCCCAATGTCGATGCTCTGGTGAAGACGCAGGAGATCCGTTTTTTGCGGAAGCGGTATATTGATCCAACTACAGGCAAGGACGATTGGAAGCCAATCTATATTGGGCAAAACAAAACGCCCATGGCGATGGGCTTTTTCGGGCAGCCGCTCGGCGGAACCGGAGGCAATGTTATCGCCGGAACCGGGCCGGGTGGAGTTGGCTCGACGATCGGGACACCGGCTGGATCGAGCTCGACGGGGCAGTCGACCTTCGGCTCCGGTCAGCAACCGAACTCCGGCTTTGGCAGTTCCAGTTTTGGCAATACCGGTACAGGTAGTTCAGGATCAGGCATTGGCGGCACAGGATCAGGCACTGGTAGTACAGGATCGAGCACTGGCGGTACTGGGTCAGGAGATTCCAGCAGCTCTTCAAGCGGTTTTGGCGGCTCGGGCATGACGGTGGGCGGACCGATGATCGGGGTTTCGCCCGCGAGTTCGAAACAGTCGATCTTTGTATACAAAACCAAGAATCACTACAACGAGTGGGAATTCCTTTACAGTCCGCTCTCGGATATGCCTGGCATGGCAGGTGGAACCACCGGCCTGCCGACGACTGGAACGAACGGAAGCGGAACGCAGACCAATAGTGGTTTTGGTTTCAGTAATAGTAATAACGGCAATAGCGGCAGCAACACCAACAGCAATGGCAGCACCGGCGGCGGTAACAATAATGGATCTAGTGGATCTGGCAGTCAGCCGCAGCCGCAATAAGCAATGAAAAACAAGTTTGCGCCAAAGCAGAAGGCCCGCTCAATCGAGCGGGCCTTCTGCCTGGAGAATACGTACAGCTCAAGCATCTCTCCCGAAGATATAAAGTTCGGGCGCCCCAGCCTGGCCGCGTATTTGTTTTTGCGGCCAGGCTGGGATCGCTCCACAGCAAGAGGAGAACTGCTCTTTTCCCTTGTCTCTTTTCCCTTTCTTTCCCCATTACCAAAGTCCACCACCCTTTCGTAACCCCACCTCCTTCAGAAACTTTGCATGCAATTAACCCCATTTATGCTTTACTCAAAATCAGCAGAAGAAAGAGCTACGGCCCGAATCCCAAAAAGGATTCGGGCCGTAGCTCTTTCAAGGCAGCCCAGAAATTTTTTTTTCGGGGGGTATCTCACCAAAGTAACCGCTCATGATAATCAATTAGTAAACACCGTAAATCATCGGTAAATTACACAAAAGCAATCAGATAGCGGCATAATTCTTCACCCCTCTAAAAACAGCCTTGCAGGGAAAACAAAAAGCGAAAGTTGTTCCAGCAAAATCCTCAGACGCTGCCGTCCCAGGCCGCAACATCAGGTGTTCTGGCCAAAGGCGCAGATGGGAAATATAGCTTGACCACGGAGAGCGCGGCGTTTCTGGTGAGCGCCAAGCCCAGTTTTCAGGCCGGACTTTTGCGGCACACGAGCGCACATCTGATTCCGAACTGGCTTGAGTTGAGCGAGGTTGTGAAAACCGGCAAGCCTGCGGCGGCGGGGAATCAGCAGGGAACCGGGACAGAGTTCTTTGAGATATTGGTTCCGGATATTTTCCCACTCAGTTATTCGGCTGCGCAGGATCTGGCGGCGCATTTTGCATGGGCCTAGCGCGAAGGAACTGCCAGCGTTCTCGATCTTGTAGCCGGCTCAGGCGTGTGGGGAATTGCGCAGGCGCAGAGCACGCCCAATGTGACGGTGACCGCCGTGGACTGGCCTGGCGTGATCGACGTAACGCGCGCGATCGTGGGCTAGTTTGGGCTGGCAGATCGCTTCACGTTTGTCACCGGTTCTTGCTGCAAAACCCTGAGCTAGCTGGAGCGGGCCGGTTTCGTATGATGGATGCTGACAGGAGAAACACATGTCTTCATCGATTTATGACATTCCGGTCCGCACCCTTGAGGGAGCGGATACGTCTCTTGCCCAGTTCAAGGGCAAGGTAGTGCTGATCGTTAATGTGGCATCGAAGTGCGGCCTGACGCCGCAGTACGAAGGGCTGGAGAAACTCTACAAGGATTTCAAGGACAAGGGCTTTGAGATTGCCGCATTTCCCTCCAATGACTTTAAGGAGCAGGAACCGGGGACGAACGACGAGATTCGCAATTTCTGCACGCTGAACTACGGTGTGGATTTTCCCATCTTCGAGAAGATTCCCGTGGTGGGGCCGGAAAAGCATCCGCTGTATGCTGCGCTGATCGCTGCGAAGCCCGAGGCGCTGAGCCTGGGCGAGAAGCCATTCCGTGAACGGCTGGCAGGCTATGGAATTGAGACGGCGCCGGCGCCCGAGATTTTGTGGAACTTTGAGAAGTTTCTGGTGAGCAAGACTGGCGAGGTGGTGAGCCGCTACGCGCCGGATACCGATCCGCTGAATCCGACGGTGACGACGGCCATTGAAGCGGAACTTGCCGCTTAATATCATGCGTGGCGAAAGGTTGCAGCTCGCGCCACGCAAGGATGCTTTCAAATCAGAACTCGGTCTGGCCTATGGTCATGCGAGGGGCACGCGCGAGCTTTTCCTGGACTGCATCCACATTGCGAATGAAGAGTGTGTTGCCGTCGGAATTGTTCTTTCCCTCAAGAGCATGCAGTTCTCTGCGGATCGGATCGTACTGATAGGTCAGGAAGCCGTAGTCTCGCATTGTTTCGAGAATTTTCCCTTCGTCGAAGCCATAGCGGTTTCCTGAGCCATTCAGCTCCATGATGATGGAATGAAGCGACGGCTTGGCCAGTGTCTCCTTCGCGCCCGCGAGGACCTTTGTCTCATATCCCTCGACGTCAATCTTCATCATGGATGGGGATTCGGAGGACAAAACGGAATCCAGCGTGCGGACAGGAACGCTGATGGAAGCCAGTCCCGTTTCATGTTCTGCAAGAATGTGATTTCCGGCATCGTGGTCACGTGAGAAAAGAATCTCTCCCTCCTGATCGGCGAGTCCCAGATTGAGGGCTGTTACGCGTGATTGAAGCTGGTTGATGGAAAGATTGTCGAGCAGCCGGCTGTATGTGGAGGGAACCGGCTCGAAACAATATCCTCGTGATCCGATGAACCCGCAGGCCAGCACGGTATAGGCGCCGGAGTTTGCCCCTATATCGATGAACAGATCGTTCGGCGTCATGGTGTGCAGCACAAACGCCATGTCGGAGAAATCGTGCAGTCCGCAGTAGAGATTCTGGGTCATACCCTTCTCTCCTTGCCGGAGAACGACCCTTACGCCGGGTAGCCATTCATACACGACGGGCCTGCCTAGTATGCGGGTTCCGATCTGCCAATGGAAATACCGCAGTATGGCTTCCGCCTTGCGGTCCTTGTTCATCGGGTGACTCGTAATGTATCCCAACGTGCGGAGAAGCGACATGCAGTGCCCTTCCTATGCGGTCGGAGTAGGTGAGATTCCGCAGAGAGAGAAAGTAGTAAGTACAGGCCTTTAAAGATATAAATGCGAAGAGGGGTAACGGAGCAGCCGTGGGCAAGAAATAATCAACTACAACTTGCAAGTGAAATTTTTTAATTCCAATAACTGCTCCATATACTAACAAATCTTTTACAGTTCAATCATTCTGGAGAGCTTTTAACAGCGCAGAATCTTGCGCGTCCTCTGGCAATCGCAGGCTACCGCGGTTATTCTCAACCTATGCTTGACGACACCTCTCCATCTACGGAGCTGAAAAATTCGCTGCAGCATGCAAGCTCCTCTTACCTGCGCTCCGCACAGCACCAGCCTGTGCAGTGGCACGCGTGGGGACAAGAGGCGTTTGATCGTGCGCAGGCGGAGAACAAACCGATCCTGCTCGACATTGGCGCGGTGTGGTGCCACTGGTGCCATGTGATGGACCGCGAATCCTACGAGGATTCCGAACTGGCGACGATTATTAATGAGCATTACATCGCGGTGAAGGTGGATCGCGACGAGCGCCCGGATGTGGACGCGCGCTACCAGGCCGCGGTTTCAGCCATCAGCGGGCAGGGCGGATGGCCGCT
Organism: Occallatibacter sp.; assembly: GCF_049510455.1. Lineage (GTDB taxonomy): Bacteria > Acidobacteriota > Terriglobia > Terriglobales > Acidobacteriaceae > Telmatobacter. The sequence continues at coordinate 16,353 of NZ_JBEKYX010000021.1, forward strand.
GACCGCATTTCTCACGCCGGACGGACGACCGTATTTCGGAGGCACGTATTTTCCTCGCGACGACCGCTATGGGAGGCCAGGTTTTGGCCGCGTGCTGCTGACCATTGCGCAGGTGTGGAAGGACCGTCGCGATGAAGCTCTGGAGTCTGCCTCAAGTGTGATGGCTGCGATTGAGCATAATGAGAGCTTTTCAGGCCGTGGAACAGGACAGCTCACGCTGGCGCTGGTGGATAAGATTGCCGGTTCTGTGCTGGCGAAGTTTGATTCACGCAATGGCGGCTTCGGCTCGCAGCCCAAGTTTCCGCACCCTGCGGCGCTGGACCTGCTGCTTGAGATTGCGATGAGCCGCGACAATGAGGACGCGCGGCAGGCATTTCTGGTGACGCTCGAGAAGATGGCCAAGGGCGGCGTCTACGATCATCTGGCAGGCGGCTTTCATCGTTACAGCGTGGACGAGCGCTGGGTGGTTCCGCACTTCGAGAAGATGCTCTATGACAACACGGAGCTGTTGCGGAACTATGCGCATGGCTTCCAGAGCTTTGTGCGTGAGGATTTTCGCCAGACAGCGCTTGAGATTGTGGGCTGGCTGGACTCCACAATGACGGACCGCGAGCGTGGCGGCTTTTATGCCTCGCAGGATGCTGACATCGATCTCGATGACGACGGCGATTACTTTACCTGGACGCTGGATGAGGCTCGCGCGCAACTGGACGCTGACGAGCTGGCAGTAGCCGCGGCCTGGTTCGACATTGGCGAGCTGGGCGACATGCATCACAACCCGGCCAAAAATGTGCTGCACATCAAGCTGACGCTGGAGCAGGTGGCGAAGCAGACGGGCAAAGCCGAGGCCGAGGTGACGAAGCTGATTGCCTCCGCAAAGGCCAAGCTGCTGGCAGCACGCAAGCTGCGCCCGACGCCGTTTATCGATCGCACGCTTTACACCGCGTGGAATGCAATGGCCGTGACCGCATATCTGGAGGCTGCGCGCGTGTTGCGGCTGGATGCGGCGCGTGACTTTGCGTTGCTGACGCTGCGCCGCCTGCTGGCCGAAGCATGGGATGAGAACACTGAGCTGGCGCATGTAATCGCTTATCCGGATGGTGCGCCCGCGGAGCGCATCGCCGGAACGCTGGATGATTATGCCTTTACCATTCATGCCTGCATCGATGGATGGTTTGCCAGCGGACGCATGGAGTTCTACCATGCAGCGGTCAAGCTGGCTGATGCGATGATTGAGCGCTTCTATGACCAGACCGGCGGAGCATTTTATGACGCCGCTGAGCCGGAGAAGGGAACTGTCCCGCTGGGCGCATTGTCGGCTCGCCGCAAGCCGTTGCAGGATTCGCCCACGCCTGCCGGCAATCCCACCGCAGCTTCCGCGCTGCTGCGATTGGAATCGCTCTCCGGCAAGGAGCAATACCGCGATGTTGCGGAGGACACCCTGTCCTCATTTGCAGGCATTGTGGAGCATTTTGGTTTGTATGCCGGCAGCTATGGGCTTGCGCTGGAGCGCCTGCTGCTTGATCCGTTCGAAGTCGTCGTAGTGGGATCGGGCTCAGAGGCTGCTCTGCTTGAGGCGATGGCCGTCGCGCGCTACGCCGTGAACAAGACGGTTACACGCATCGGCCCGTGGCGGCTTACGCCGGGTGGTATTCCAGATGCATTGGCCGAGATGCTGCTGAATGTGCCTGCGCCAGAAAACGCCTCCGTATGGGCAATGGTCTGCCGAGGCCGCACCTGTCTTCCGTCGATTACGGACCCCGAGGAGCTGCTGAAGGTGCTGTCGGAGGACAGAATTCGAGAGACGCGCCTTGAGGGTGGCACCGGGATTTAGGTCCGGTCAATCCTCGCGCATCAGCGTGGACGGGTTAACGCCGAGCGCACGGCGGGCCGGAATGCAGGTGGCAACGCCGCCGAGCAGAATCATGGTGGCGACAACTCCGATGAGCACCAATGGATCATGCGAGTTGGCTTTCACGACGATGCGGCTTAAAAGCGGCGTAGCCGTCAGCGTAGCCAGGATTCCAAGTACCGAACCGATTGCGAGCAGTACCAGTGGCCTGCCGACTGCGGAGCGCAACAACTGCGTACGGCGTGCGCCAAGCGCTACCCGGATTCCCAGTTCTTTCATCCGCTTGCTTACGCTGTAGGCTGCCATACCGAAGATCCCGGTGATGGCGAGCATTGCTGCGAGCATGCCCATGATGCCGAGGGCTTCGGTGGCGGTGCGGGCTGGAAACATGACGTTGTTGACGGGGTACTGCCACGGGATGATTTGCACGGGCACGCCCGGTACTATGCCACCCAGTGTGCGCTGCAGTGCCGTTGCGATTTCGTTTTGCGGAAGATGCGAGCGGACCACCAGGGATGTAAGGCTGCGAACCATCTGCGCCGATGAGGTATACAAAGCAGGCTCCGGTCCTTCGCCGAGGTTTGCGTGCCGCAGGCCGCCGTATTTGCCGTCCTCGGAGACGCCGACCACGATGTAGAGATCGCCGAACATGGAAAACGTCTGTCCGACTGCGGGAGCGCTGTTGAACATCTTTCGCGCGAAGGTCTGGTTCACAATTGCAGTGAGGGGTTTGCGCATGGCGTCGTCGGCCCAGGTGAAGCTGCGTCCGGAGAGTAGCCGCGTGCCGGCTGCAGCAAAGTATCCGGGGGAGATGGGATAGATACGCGTGGAGAACACTTCATTGCCCAGGTGTTTGTCAGGGGTGTCCGGTCGATAAATCGGAATTCCCTGCATTCCTCCGCCGGCCAGCGGCGCAAAGAATACGGTGCCCACCGCTGTAACTCCGGGAATTTGCATCGCTGCGTCGATCATCGCTTTCTGTTTCAGCAGCGCGTCGTTGCCGTCGATGCCCGTCATGCTCAGGTCCTGTGTTGCCAGCGTGGCACCTTTGGGATCAATGCCGAGCGGCACGGCCAAAAGTTGTTGCATCGATCGCGCAGCAATCAATGAGGAAGCCACCAGCAGAGTGCAGATGCCAATCTGTGCGCCGAGCAGCAGGTCGCGGATAGCAAAACGGCGCAGCCCTGAGCCTTCCATTGGAGTATTCTTTATCGAGCGCATCGGTTCTGCGCTCCACGCATGCCGGGCCGGAATGAGCCCGAAGAGCAGCCCGCTGGCAATCGACAAACCAGCCGCGACGGCATAAATTTTCCAATCCAGCGTGATGGTGGGCAGTGTTTCGGTAGCGTCGCCTCCGTAGAGGGGATCGAAACGGTTGAGCAAATGCAGCAGCAGTCCAGCTCCGCCCATCCCTGCGGCTCCGCCGATTAAACCCACCAGCACAGACTCTGTTAGCAACTGGCGCAGCAGTCTGCCACGACTTGAGCCGAGTGCTGCGCGCAGAGCCAGCTCGCGTGTGCGGTCACTGGCTCGCGCAGCAAAGAGGCTTGCGAGATTGATGCATGCCGCGAGCAGAACCATTCCGGCGAGAGCCATGATGCCGAAGAGAAACTTGTAGATCATTTCCGACTCATCGCCTTCGAGGCCCGGCCTTACCAGCCGTGCGGACTGGTCTTTATCCGTGTCAGGGTATTCGCGCTGGAGATCGGCGGCGATGCGGCTCAGATCGTCAGTGGCCTGACGCGCAGGGATTCCGGGTTTGAGGCGGCCGATGACAGAAATTGGATCTGCGAGGCGGTCATGATGGAAATCCCAGCCCTCGGCTTGTTCCTCATTGGCCATTGGAATCCAATAATCAGGCCAGTAAAAACGTTCTGTGCCTTGAAACTCCGGTGGAGCTATGCCGATCACGGTGAAGGGATGCTTGTTTACTTCGACGACTGCTCCGAGCATCTGCGGATTTGAGTTAAAGACATTGCGCCAGAGCCGGTCGCTGAGCACGATGTAGGGTGCGGAGTTTGGTCCATGCTCATCGGCTGCGTGAAAAAAGCGCCCCAGCTCCGGCTGAACGCCGAGCATGTCGAAATAATTTCCCGTTACGTCGTAGCCGGAGATGCTGCGCACGGCATTCTGCCAGCGAAGCCCTACACCTGACATGCCGTATACCGCAGCCATATCGGCGAAGGTGGTGTTACGCAGCTTGTAGTCCTGATAGGCCGGAAACGACTGCCCGCTGGCCATCCATTCCTTGTGGTTGATCTGGTAGAGGCTATCCGGGTCGGCTACGTGCAGTGGGTCCAGGATGATGGCGTTGAGCACACCAAAGACAACGATGTTAGCTCCGATACCAAGCGCGAGTGTGACGATTGCTGTGAGCGCGAAGCCGGGCGAGCGGCGCATCTGCCGCAGCGCATAGCGCACGTCGCGCCAGAGGCCATCGATGCCGAGTGCAGCATCTGCGCGTGCGGTGCGTTCTTTCATCACGGCAGGATTTCCGAAGCGAACGAGCGCATCGCGGCGCGCTTCCTGCGGCGTCATGCCACGGGCGATGTTATCTTCCGTGCGCAGAGCGATGTGCGCTTCAAACTCGGCGTTTGTCTCGCGCTCCATCAGCGGGCGGCGGAAGAGATTGCCCATGCGGCGTAAGAGCCCCATCGATTTCCTTACCAGTCTTCGCGGAGCAGCCGCGATGGGTGTATATGAAGCGCACGCTGTGCGGGGGCCCAGGTTGCTATAAACCCAACCAGCAGCATGACAAGAACTGTGCCGCACAGGACCACGGGATCAAGCGGCGTGGCCTGATAGACGATGAACGCGAGTACCCGCGTAGCTGCCATGCCGAGCAGTAGGCCGGCCACTGATCCAATGGCCAGCAATCGAAAGGCTCCGCCCAGAGCAGCGCCCAGCACCTGCTTACGGTCTGCACCGAGTGCAATGCGAATGCCCATCTCTTTAAATCGCTTGCTTACGGAGTAGCTAGCCATGCCGAAGATGCCGGTAATGGCAAGGACAGTGCCGAGAAGGCCCAGTACACCGAGCGAAACCGCGGCGGCACGCGCCGCAAATAATGCGCTGTTCAGCGACTGATTCCACGTGGTGAGTGTGAAGAGAAGGCCGTCGTCCAGACCGTGAATGGCTGCGCGCAGGGCTGCTGCTTTGCTCTGCGGGGCGCCGGCAGTGCGGGCCACCAGCCAGATGGAGCTGGTAGGTGACTGGGCCAGCGCCTGGAAGAATGCGGGCTTTGTTTCTTCCGTTAGTGTGATGTACTTTCCGTCTTCTACTACGCCGACGACTTCAAAGCGCTGCTTTCCCGAGTCGTGCAGAAAATGTTTGCCAATGGCCTTGTCAACCGAGCCGAAGAGCTTCTGCGCAAATGTGCGATTGACCACGGCCACAGCAGGCGCATTGTTGCCGTCGTGCCAGGTAATGTCGCGCCCGGCCAGCAGCGTGGTGCCCGCGGACTGAAAGTACCCGGGAGACACGGAGTATTGCACTGGCTCTGCCACTTCATTCGATGCGCGGAAGTCGGTTGCGCCGTCCGCAAAGATGGCAGTTTCGCTAAATCCGAGACCGAGTGGAATATTGCTGATGAGCCCGGCGGATTGTACGCCTGAAACTGTAGCGGCTTTATCCAGTATCCGGTGCTGCATGGCTGCAATGCGATCACCTTCGTAACCGGCCATGCGCAGTTCTGTATTCACCAGCAGGGCATGATCAGGCTGAAAGCCGAAGTTCGAATGCATGGAGCGCTCAAGGCCGCGCACGGCGACAAGCGACGAGGTCATCAGCACTGCGCAGACTGCGACCTGCACGATCAGAAGTACATCGCGCAACCCGGGCAGGCGCTTACGGCGCGTAAGGGCAGCGCCGGTCTTGACCACTTCCCACGGAGCGGTGCCGAAGATTTGCCGAATGGGAGCCAGGCCGCAGAGCAGGCCGCTCACCAGCGCCAGCAGAACCGCGACCGTGTAAGTTCCGGCATCCGGATTGACCTGTACTAGGACGGGGAAGTTAGGCATCGGCTGCCACACGCTCAGGCCGCGCAGAAGGACGGAGCTTGCCGCGATTCCTGCAGCTCCGCCAACGAGCGCGATCACAAGCGCCTCAGTCAAGATCTGGCGCAGAATGCGGGTTCGCGTTGAGCCCAGCGCTACGCGCATGGCAATCTCTCTCGCACGATCCGCCGCCCGCGCTGAAAAGAGGCTGCCGAGATTGGCGCATGCGGCCAGCAGAATCAGCCCGGCCAGCAGCATCAGCCCGCTCACAAAAGCGCGTATAGGGCCGCCCAGCATGTTGCCCATCAGCCCCGGCTGCGCCAGTGCGAATTGCAATCCGTCATCATCCTTTGGATAGGTTTTCTGAAGGGCGGCGGCAATGGCATTCAGCTCGCCGGTTGCCTGTGCCACGGTAACCTCCGGCTTGAGACGGCCGATCATCTCCAGGCTGCGGTCACCGCGGCTCTTCAGATCGTCATCCATTGCAATCAGAGGCGTATCTACCACGGGAACCCAGAAATCCGGCACAAACATCAGCTCCGAGCCGTGAAACTTTGGCGGAGCCACACCTAAAATCGTGTAGGAGTGCCGGTTTAGTTCGACTGTCTTTCCCACCACAGCCGCATCACTGTGAAAACGCGTGTTCCAGTAATCGTAGCTCAGCACAATGTACGGAATGGTATCCAGCCCATGCTCGTCGGAGGAATGAAAGAACCGTCCCAGGTAAGGCTGTACGCCCAGCACATCAAAATAATTTCCGCTCGCCTGGTACATCCAGACGTGGCTGAGCTCGCCAGCGGTATTGATCGCCCCCTCGCCGATTATGTAAACAGCAATATCCTCAAAGCTGCGACTGCGCTGGCGAAGGTCGAGGTAATCGGGGTAAGAGTTCATGGGGAAGCCGCGCTGCTCGATCGTATAGAGACTTCGCGCGCCGGGCAGGTCCAGCGGCTTGAGTACCAGTGCGTTCAGGATGCTGAAGACTACGGCATTCGCACCGATAGCTACCGTTAGAGTGATAATTGCTGTCAATGCGAAGCCGGGTGAGCGGCGCAGCTGCCGCAGCGCATAGCGCACGTCGCGCCAGAGGCCGTCGATGCTGAGCGCCATATCCGCGCCTGCAGTCCGTTCTTTCATCACTACAGGATTTCCGAAGCGGACGAGTGCGTCGCGGCGGGCTTCTTGTGGCGTCATGCCGTGGGCGATGTTGTCTTCAGTCCGCATGGTGATGTGTGCTGCAAGCTCCGCGTCCAACTCGCTTTCCATGCGTGAGCGGTGGAAGAGATTGCCGATTCGACGGAATAGTCCCATGACGCCTCCTTATGCGTAGCGCAGCATGGCGCGCACGCCTTTGACCAGCAACTCAAAGCTTTCTTCGGCTTCCTTGAGTTGTTTGCGGCCTGCGATGGTGAGCCGGTAGTACTTTGCCTTGCGGTTGGTTTCGGTCATGGCCCACTCGGAGCCGATCCATCCGCTCTGTTCCATACGGTGCAAAGCCGGATAGATCGATCCCTCTTCCACCTGCAGCAGTTCGTCGGAGGCAATTTGGATATGCTGCACAACGCCGTAGCCGTGCAGCTTGCCACGCTGCGCCAGTGTCTTGAGCACCAGCAGGTCCAGGCTTCCCTGCAGATCGTTTCTTGCCATGATGCACCCCTTTACGTCTAGGTATGAAGATACGGTATACCTAGAAGTAAAGGGTTGTCAAGAGATTGTTGCGGCTGTATTTTTCCGCATTTTCAGACCCCCTCGCCCGTAAACGGATTTACCTCCTTTGGCTTGAGAGTGGTGGGATCGGGATGCGCAGCTGCTTCCGGCTCTGGATGTTGCATCGGAGCGGTGCCGCCCGAAGTGTTGCTATCTCCCCCTCCGAAGGCCTGAAAGACGCGATTGGGATCTCCGGGGAGCATTCTATTTTCTTCAAGAGCGACGCGGACACGGCGCTGGAATTCGCGCACGGGACCGTATTGTTGCTGCGCCTTGGTTTTGAAGACTACGGGAAAGATGAGCTGCGAGCCTTTCATAGAATCCACGCCGAGAATCTGCGGATCGGCGAGGAAGAGACTCTTGAATTGCGCATCATTTCGCACGTCGGCGGCGATTGTATTCAGGATCTCCATGACCTTGCCGGGATCGGCGGAGAAATCCACGCTGACGGATATGGTGGCGACGGAGAATTCGGCGCTTTGATTGGCTACGGTGGTGATGAGCGAGTTCGGAATCACGTAGAGCGTGCCGTCACCGCCGCGCACGCTGGTCTTACGCAGCGTCATGGACTCCACGGTACCGCTGAGTCCGGCTACCGTAACCACATTGCCCACGCTAAATTGATCTTCGACAAGGATGAGCGTGCCGTTGAGCACATCCTTCACGATGCTTTGTGCGGCCAGGCCAAGGGCCACTCCGGCGATGCCGGCAGAGGTGAGCAGCGGGCCGAGGTCGATGCCGATAGAAGCCAAAATCTGCAGGGCCAGGAAGCCAAGGATAAATGCCATGCCTGTGGCTCGAATGATGCCGGAGAGCGTGCGAACCTGCGCCAGGCGCGCCGGATTGGGGCGCTTTTCTGCCATGCGTACAGTGCGTGCAGTAATGAAGCCGAGCAAGCGAATCAAGACAAAGGAGATGATCGCCATGACAATCAGGTGAGGCAGCTTCCGATGAACGAATTCCTGTGCGTCGTTTATCCATTCATCGATAACGCGACCCATAAAGCGGCCTTCGGCGAAAATTCCGTAACGAAGAAATAAAAAAGCAAGATCGGGCATGAAGAAAGTTCTCCTTATCGAATCTATTTTCAGGCTGCTGCAAAGACTCACGCGAACAGGGGCTGCGCAGGTGTACAAAATAAGAGAAGGTGTGCGCTGCTATTCTCTCCGATGCATGGAACCGGTCGGCGGTTTTCGCGCGGCACGCCTTGAGCGGGAGGTTGCTGTGCGCTCCAATATCCATCGCATATCGGGCTCAAATTTTGACTCAGATTCCAGATCAATTGTTTCACGCACTCGATGGAAATCTGTTGCCACGATAGCGGTTCTGCTTGCGGCTGGCGCGTTGCCCTGCGGCCAGAGCCAGCAGAGCGAGTCACAGAATCCGGCTGTGCCGAAGCCTGCCGATTCGACACAGGCTCCGGCGCAGACTCCAGTCAACCAGCAGGAGCAGAAGGAGCGCGCCGATCTGCTGAAACTGGCTACAGAGCTGAAGTCCGAGGTGGATAAGAGCACCAAGGACACGCTGTCATTGACTGTTGTCCGCAAGGCGGACGAGATTGAACGCGTGGCGCGCGGGATGAAGGATAGATATAGAGCAAACGGTGGGGCGAACTGACGGGCGGTCTGGTAATTCGAAATATGACAGGAGGCAGGCGCGATGAATTGCAGTCGATCACCCGGACGGAAGGCTGAGCATGCACTGGCGCTGTTACTGCTGGTCATCACGGCGCTTGCATGTAGGGCACAGGTATCGCCGGGCACTGGCGCGCTCGATCCCTCGCAGACGAGCACGCAATTTCCGGCCAGGATGATCCCTCCTGATCGGGAGGACATGACACAGGAAATGCGCCGGATGCGCATGCTGAATGTTGCGCGGCAAAAATCCATGGTTTCCGACGCCGAAAAGCTGCTGGCGCTGGCCCGAGAGTTGAACGCCGGTGTGGGTGCGGGCGGCAACGCGCTTTCAGCCGAGCAGAGGATGAAGATGGCGGCGGATATTGAAAAACTGGCGCACAGCATAAGGGACAAGATGAGTTATGTGCCCGGGAGCTCCTCTCCGGTCCAGCCGCTACGTCCCTCTTCGAATTTCTGGCCGCAATAATCCACAGGAGGCATCCCGGGCGGAAATTTGCGCCCGATAGTACAATCATGTGTGGCTTTGCCTGATTCGGCGACAAGCCGATGGTTCGATCTGTAATGGGAGAGTAAAAGGGAATGGGACTTGCAGTTTCCGGTATCCGCCTGTCCGAAGCAATTTCGGATTCCGGCAGCCTCGCTCCAGAGATCCTTGTGGATATCTATCGGCTGATGTATCTCTCCCGCCGCATAGACGACCGCGAGATTCTCCTGAAGCGCCAGCAGAAAATCTTTTTTCAGATATCAGGCGCCGGGCATGAGGCACTGCAAATAGGTGCCGCGCTGGCCTTGCGCTCCGGATACGACTGGTTCTTTCCGTACTACCGTGACCGTGCTCTATGCCTGACGCTGGGCGTAACGCCCGAAGAAATGTTTCTGCAGGCGGTGGGTGCGGCGACAGACCCGGCCAGCGGCGGACGGCAGATGCCGACGCACTGGGGCGACCGCAAGCTTAACCTTGTCAGCACTTCATCCTCTACCACTACACAGCTACTGCATGCCGTGGGCTGCGCTGAGGCCGGCCGTTATTTCAGCCGTCATCCTGAGGCCGCGGAAAAAGTCCCCGGCGATTACCGCGAGTTTGCCGACGTTACATTCCATGGCGATGAGATTGCGCTGGCCTGTGTGGGCGAGGGTTCCACTTCTCAGGGCGAGTTCTGGGAGGCACTGAATACTGCCTCCAACAAGAAGCTCCCCGTCATCTTCTGTGTGGAAGACAACGGTTATGCCATCAGCGTACCGGTGGAGGTAAATACTCCCGGCGGCAATATCTCGCGGCTGGTTGCGAACTTCCCGAACTTTTACTTTGCGGAAGTGGATGGCACCGATCCCGAAGTGACGCTGCGCGCCTTTCAGGCTGCGGCTGAACACTGCCGTGCGGGCAAAGGTCCTGCGCTGGTGCATGGACACGTTATTCGGCCGTACTCGCACTCGCTCTCAGACGATGACAAGCTGTACCGCTCCGCTGAGGAACGTGAGGCGGACGCGCTGCGCGATCCGCTGGCTCGGATGCAGATGCGCCTGCTGCGTGAGGGCGTTCTGACTGCGGAGCAGATCACGGAACTGGAGCATCGACTGGATGCAGAAGTGGCCGAGGCCGCCGAGCGTGCGCTGGTCGCGCCACTGCCGGAGATCGAGAGCATCACGAAGCACGTGTACTCGGAGAATCTCGATCCTACTCGCGCTGCCTTTGCTACAGAGCAGCCGCTGGAAGACACAGAGAAGAAGACTCCGCGTACGATGGCCGACCTGATCAATGCCTGTCTGCATGATGAGATGGCGCGCGATGAGCGCATCATCGTCTACGGCGAAGATGTGGCCGATGCAAGCAGGGAAGAGGCATTGAAGGAAGCCAAGGGCAAGGGCGGCGTCTTCAAGTTGACCGCGGGATTACAGAAGACTTTTGGCTCGGAGCGCGTCTTTAATTCGCCGCTGGCTGAAGCGAACATCGTGGGCCGGGCTGTGGGCTATGCCGTGCGTGGCATGAAGCCTGTGGTCGAGATTCAGTTCTTCGACTATATCTGGCCAGCCATGCACCAGATTCACAACGAGTTGGCTGTGATGCGGTGGCGCTCGAATGGCACATTTGCAGCGCCTGCGGTGATTCGAGTGCCGATCGGCGGCTATCTTACCGGCGGAGCTATTTATCACTCGCAGTCCGGCGAGAGCATCTTTACGCACATTCCCGGCCTGAGAGTCATTTTTCCATCGAACGCATTGGACGCGAATGGCCTGCTGCGCACGGCCATCCGTTGCGACGATCCGGTTCTCTTTCTGGAACACAAGCGGCTTTACCGCGAAACTTATGGCCGCGCGCCGTATCCGGGGCCGGATTTTGCCATTCCGTTCGGTAAGGCACGCACGGTGCGCCCCGGCAAAGATATGACGATTGTGACGTACGGTGCTGTGGTGCCGCGCGCTTTGCAGGCTGCCGAGAGGGCGAAGCGCGAGCACAACATCGATGTCGAGCTGATCGACTTGCGCTCGCTGAACCCCTATGACTGGGAGGCGATTGCGGAGTCGGTTCGCAAGACCAGCCGCGTAATTGTGGCGCATGAGGACATGCAGAGCTGGGGCTTTGGGGCGGAGATAGCGGCGCGGATCGCGGATGAGCTCTTTGAGGACCTGGACGCGCCGGTTAAGCGCGTGGCCGGCATGGACACCTTTGTGGCCTACCAGCCAATTCTGGAGGACGTGATCCTGCCGCAGCCGGAGAAGATTCTCCGGGCTATCGTGGATTTGCGTGCCTATTAGCTCTACGCCAATCAAGTTGCGCAGCTACAATACTGGGATGGCTCAGCATACGCACCAGGCACTGCGACGGAAGGCGGTTCCGGCCGCATGAAGTCATTTTTGCGACTCCTGCGCTTCGGTCTGCCATATACCTTTTATTGGTTGCCGGGCGTAGTGCTGCTTGCAGCAGTGGGTCTGCTCGATACGCTGCGCGTGGCGTTGTTTGTGCCCATTCTGGGTGCGGTGCTCAAGCCGAAAAATGGGTCCAATTCATTAGCGCTCTTCCCCTTTGCTCCTCCGGGGTGGCAGTTCGACATCCACAAGTTTGTTCCTCAGCGAATGCACAATGACTGGGCGGTTGTGGCTTTCGCGCTCATCGGTTCCACGATTTTGAAGGGCCTGTGCGATTACAGCGGCACATATCTGGTGAATTACGCGGGCTTTGGCACCATTACTGACCTCCGTAACAAGCTTTACGAAGTGACTCTGCGCCGCTCGGCCAGCTTCTTCCAGAAGCACCCCACTGGGACCATTCTCTCTACGCTTATCAATGACGTAGACAAGGTGCAGACCGCTGTCAGTACTGTGCTGGGCGATTTTCTGCAGCAGTTCTTCACGTTTCTCTTTACCGCCGGCCTGGTGATTGCGCTCGGTGGCCGGCTGAGTTGGCTGCTTCTTCTTTTTGTGCCAGTGGTTATCACCTCGGCGCGGCGCATCGGCCGCTCTGTGCGCACGCGTACGCGCACCGGGCAGGACAAGCTCGCCGAGATCCAGAACATTCTGCATGAGACCATAACTGGCCACCGCATCGTGAAGGCCTTCAATACGGAGCTGCAGGAGGTTCTGCGCTTTGAGAATGCGGCCATGCGCCTGTTGCGAGCCAACCTTCACAGCGTTCGCGTTCAGTCCATCAGCTCACCATTGATGGATACCATCGGCGCCATCGCCATCGCGCTGCTGCTCTTGATTGGCCGTAACGAAATCAGTCACGGGCACATGAGCGCGGAGGTTTTCATTCCATTTATCGTCGCGCTCTTCAAACTCTACGATCCTGTGCGGCGCTTTGCCTCTTACTACAACAGCTTTCAGCAGGCGCTTGGCGCGTCCACGTCGATTTTCGCCTTCTTCGATACCAAGGATGAAGTGAGGGAACGTCCCCGCGCAGTCACGCTGCGGCAGTTCAGGCAGTCGATTCGCTTTGAGGATGTGGGTTTCTCCTATTCGAGTGAAGAGGGCGAGCACCAGATTCTGCATAACGTGGATCTCACAGTACAGGCCGGCGAGATGCTGGCCCTGGTCGGTCCCAGCGGTGCGGGCAAGTCCACCCTGGTGAATCTTATTCCGCGATTCTTCGATGTAACTTCCGGACGCATTCTTATCGATGACCACGATCTGCGAGATCTAACGCTTTCTTCGTTGCGCAAGCAGGTGGCGCAGGTGACGCAGGAGACGATCCTCTTTAATGACACGGTGCGCAACAACATCGCCTACGGCCAGCTGGATGCGAAGCCCGAAGTGGTGGAGCAGGCGGCGCGTAACTCGTTCGCACACGATTTCATCCTCAAGATGCCGCAGGGCTATGACACGGTGATTGGAGAGAAGGGCTTTCGCCTCTCCGGTGGCGAGCGGCAGCGTATCGCGATTGCGCGCGCCATCTTGAAGAACGCGCCGATTCTGATTCTTGACGAGGCCACGTCAGCGCTCGACGCCGAAAGCGAGTCCCTGGTGCAGGTGGCGTTGGCTAACCTCATGCAGAACCGCACTGTCGTGGTCATCGCGCATCGGCTTGGCACTGTGCGTCGCGCCAACCGCATTGCGGTGTTGGAAGAAGGCCGCATTACGGCCATTGGCACGCATGAGGCGTTGCTGGATGCTTCGCCCACGTATCGCCGCTTGTACCAACTGCAGTTTATGGATATGCCGGAATCAAAGCCCGACCAGATGGAGCACGCGCTTTGACAGGACTGAAAGGAATTACGGGATGCCGCTTTATTCGATGACCGGATATGCACGCGCACAGGCGCGGGTGAACGATCAGCTTGGCTATACACTCAGCGTGAAAAGCGTGAATCATCGCTTTCTGGACGTGCAGCTTCGGCTTCCGAACGGCCTGGACGCGCTGGAGATGGAACTGCGCCGTGCCCTCAAGGAACATCTTGTGCGTGGTCACGTGGAACTGACGCTCTCCGTGGAACGCACAGCACAGCAGACTTCCGGCTTTAATCGCGAAGTTGTTGCTGCTTATGTCGATGCCTTTCGCGCTGCGCAGCAGGAGTTCTCGCTTACCGGCGATCCCGATCTGAATACGATTCTCCGCATGCCGGGAGCTCTTGAATCCAATCATCGCAACTCAGGCGAGGACGAATCCGAGGCGCTTACCGTAAGCGTCAGTGCACAAATTGGTGCGCTGCTCCAACAGTTGAAGGCCATGCGTGCGCGCGAGGGCGAATCGCTCGCGGCCATTCTGCACGGCTCGCTGGACCGGCTTGCGCAAGCAGTGGAAGGCGTGGCGCAACTTCGCCCGGAGGTGGAGCAGCGTTATCAGGAACGGTTGACGCAGAGACTCAGCGCGGCTGCCGGCTCGGAGTTCAGCCGTCAGCGCGTACTGGAAGAGGTAGCCGTACTCGTCGATCGCAGCGACATTGCGGAAGAACTGGCGCGCATGACGACGCATATCGGCCATTTCCGCGAGCTTCTCGTATCCGGCGGGGAAACGGGCAAGAAGCTCGATTTTCTGCTGCAGGAGATGAACCGCGAGGCCAACACGCTGCTCTCAAAGACTGGTGGCGTGGGCGGCAAAGGCACGCGGATCACGGAACTGGGACTCGCCATGAAGGCGGAGATTGAAAAGGCTCGCGAGCAGATTCAGAACGTGGAGTAATCTCGGCAGAATTCAGGAAAGGAACCGGCAAGGACTCATCGTGGCAGGCATTTTATTCATCATTTCCGCTCCCTCAGGCTCCGGCAAGAGCACGCTCGTCAGCGAGCTTCGCAAGCAGGTCGGCGGCGTGGACTTTTCCATCTCATGGACAACGCGCCCTCCCCGTGGCTCAGAGCAGGATGGCCGCGAATACCATTTCACAGACCGGGCCACCTTTGAGCGCATGATTGCGGCGGGTGAGTTTATGGAGCATGCCGAAGTTTTTGGTAACTACTACGGCACAAGCCGAGGGTCGCTCGATGCTGCGCGGCACCAGGGCCACGATCTGCTTCTCGACATTGACGTGCAAGGTGCGCTGCAGGTTCGCAGATCCATGCCGGAGGCGGTCAGCATCTTCATCATGCCGCCTAACCCCAAGGTTCTGCGTACGCGCCTCCGCAACCGTTTCCGCGCCGAAGGCCAGGTGAATGAGGCCGATCTTTACCGCCGTCTCTCGGAGGCCAGCAAAGAGATTGAGAATTACCGCGAATACGGATATATTCTCGTCAACGACATCCTGGACCGCGCGGTAGCCCAATTGGAAGCCATTGTGCAGGCCGAGCGGTATTATCGCAACAGCGAACCCATTGCACTCCGTGCAAGTAGAGTGCTGGAGGTGGCGGCGGCTTGCCGGATGGCCAACTCCACCGAACGACTGAAACCAGTGCTTGAGGCCTTCGGGATTCTCAATCCCAACGGCCAGCAGCAATTGAACTTTGATGTGGGCCCAAGTCCGAATGATCCCGCAAAGGATGGTCTGGATGAGGACGAAGATGACGACTAGGAGAGTTCCCATGCGGATTGAAACCGAGTTCGATTCCAACTATCGCAAAGTGCTTGTGGCGGCCCGCCGGGCGCGTCAGTTGCAGAGCGGGATGCATGCGCTTGTCAACAGCGACTCAACCAAGTTCTGCCGCATCGCCCAGGATGAGATCGAAGCTGGCAAGATCTCTTACATCAAGAGGGACATTCCCGTAATGAAGCCGCCGGTCGATGAGTCGGGCCTGCCGATCATAGTTTAGAAGCCAGGGACTGGGGGGGCTCAAGGGACTAAGGGACTAAAACCTTCTTCGATTCTCAGTCCCCTGAGTCCCTTTAGTCCCTTAGTCCCGGTCTTTCGTTACAATCTATCTATGCGAGTCACAGTCGGCGTCTCCGGCGGCATTGCCTCTTATAAAGCCGCAGAACTGGTGCGTGCGCTGCAGCGTCAGGCGCTTGAGGTCCATGTCGTGATGACGGAGGCGGCTACACGCTTCGTCCAACCGCTTACGTTTCAAGCTCTTTCCGGCAGCCGCGTCATTACCAGCCTTTGGGATCAGCAGGGCGCGCCGATGGAGCACATCGACGAGGCCTTGTGGACAGAGGCGCTCGTCGTAGCTCCGGCCACGGCGAACATCCTCGCGAAATTCGCTCATGGTATTGCGGACGATTTCCTCACCACGATGCATCTGGCCACGCGCGCGCCTGTGCTGGTTGCTCCGGCCATGAACGTGAACATGTGGGAGCATGCGGCTACGCAGGCAAACCTCGAAATCCTGCGCCAGCGCAGCGTGCGCGTCATTGAGCCCGGCTCGGGCGACCTGGCCTGTGGCATGGTGGGCGCGGGCCGCATGGCGGAGCCTGAGGTGATTGCTGAAGCGGTGTTGAATATGCTCGGCCATCGCCACGATCTTGCCGGGGAAATGGTTCTGATTACGGCCGGAGGCACTCGTGAGGCGCTCGACCCGGTGCGCTTCCTCGGCAACCGCTCCAGCGGCAAGATGGGCTACGCACTGGCAGAAGCCGCGCACGCCCGTGGCGCAAAAGTCGTCCTCATCAGCGGCCCTTCTGCGCTTTATCCGCCAGCCGGATGCGAGACCGTGCAGGTGACCACCGCCGAGCAGATGCGTGAGGCTGTGCTGAGCCGCATGGATGAGGCTTCTATCGTTGTGAAGGCCGCTGCCGTGGCCGATTACCGCCCCATCGTGGTTTCCGAGCAGAAACTCAAGCGCACCGGCCCCATGACGGTGGAGCTTGCGCCCACGGAAGACATTCTGGCGGAGGTCGTCCGCCGCCGCCATCCAGGCCAGTTAATCGTGGGATTTGCGGCGGAAACCGAGAATCTCGCTGAAAATGGCCGCGCCAAGCTGCTTCGCAAAGGCGCCGACGCGATCGTGGTCAACGATGTATCGGGAGATCAGGCCGGCATCGATTCCGATGTGAATGCGGTGACTTTTCTCACGCTTTCGACCGCGATAGAAATGCCGGAGATGCCTAAGCGTAAGCTTGCTGACCGCATCATCGATGAGATTCTCAGCCTGCGCCGCCCCAGGCAGATGGTGATGGAACTGGAAGACTCCACTGGGCTCGAAGAGTTCGCCGTTCGCCGCCGCCCGGTCATTGTGGAGTAGCCGTGGCCGCTCCTCCGAATGCCAATCTCGACTTAGCCACAAGGCAGGCGCTGGCCGCTCGGATGCGCTTTTACCGCGACCTCGGCTTGACTGAACTGTATCGTCGTCCGGTAGATCCGGTTCTGCTTAAAAATCTTTTACAATCTGCCGTATCCAAGCCGGAAGTTGAAGTGCTGCATGAAGCGCAGACCGTTATACCTATCCCCGTTGAGCACGACCTGGATTCGTACAATCTGGAGGAGACCGCCATTCCACCCCGCAAGCCTATTGCTGGTCAGCCTGAAATTGCTCCGCCTGTAGCGCCTGCTGCCCGCGCCGCTGCCCTCCATGCCATTCGAGAAGACATTGGCGACTGCACCCGCTGCGCGCTTCACACGGGCCGCAACAAGATTGTCTTTGCGGATGGCTCGCCCGATGCGCGGTTGCTTTTTGTGGGCGAGGGACCGGGCGCGGATGAGGACGCGCAGGGACTGCCGTTTGTGGGCAAGGCCGGCCAGTTGCTGAACAACATGATTGGGGCTATGGGCCTCAAGCGCGAGGAAGTCTATATCTGCAACGTGGTGAAGTGCCGTCCGCCGGGTAATCGCACGCCGGAGCTGGAAGAGGCTAATACCTGCTCGCCGTTTCTGTTTCGGCAGATTGATGTGGTGAGGCCGGAGGTGATTGTTGCGCTTGGAGCCACCGCGGCCACATACCTGCTTGGCCAGCGGCAGCCACTTGCTGGTTTGCGCGGCAGGGTACACGCCTACCGCGGGTCGAAGCTGATCGTCACGTATCACCCGGCTTTTCTGCTGCGCGATCCGCGGCAGAAAAAAGAAGCGTGGGCCGACCTGCAGATTGCCATGCGGGAGCTGGGTTTGACGGCTCCGGCAAAGAGCCAGGACTGAACGTACAGAATTACGGAATCTGTGAGGAAGAATATGCGGAATTTGATGCTATGTTGTTCTTTTTAAGTAGTTTATGGCGATTTCATGATTGCATACTTACAGATTTACAGAAGTTGTATGGGGCGAATCCGTGCATTTTCTGTGCCATGGTGTGATTCAAGTCATTTATTATCAATTGTTTGCAAGATGAATTTTACTGTAAAAAGAGTGTATAAGCGGCATCCAAGCCTGGTTTAAGAGGCACTTTTTGTGCTGATTTTGCTAAAGTGCTGCCCGAAAAGTTTCTTTGTGGCAGAAGATACTCTTACGTCTCCGACGCACAAAAGCCGCAGAAGCATACCTCAGGGCTTAGGCAGTGTCTGACGAATTCTTTTCGAGTGCATTCCACCGTAAAAAGCATCCATCAGGGGCTAAAGCCCCATCATTTTTGGGCCATTTTCGGCACGACTGAAGTCGTGCCCTGTTACAAAACAGGCAGAAATCGATTCGTCAGACATTGCCTAAAGGCCCCACTCATTTTGCTGGGCTTATTGCCGGGGATGAATCCCCGGCCTACCCTTTGTGTATTGGCTTATTGGCTGCCCCTTGCGTATCGGCGACATATTTGCGGCAGAAAATACGAAGGCCCGGTCGACTAGGACCGGGCCTTTTTTTGACTGCAACATGAGTGTGGCACAAATGAGGGTAATCTTGTGCAAACTATTTTGAAGAAATTTGGTACGAAAGGATCGTGGGCCAGGGAGACGTCATTTCCGCCTTAGCCTTCGTGTGCTGTGGCGGGGTGCGGTTGCGGGATTAGTTCCGTCACTGCGATCCCGATAAGGATCAATACGGCTCCGGCGGCGGGCCTGCGGGTGAGGCGCTCGCCCAGCACCAGGAATGATGTGATCCATGCGAAGACCGGCTCCAGCGTGATCAGGAGGGCGGTGTGCGAGGGCGGCAGAATGGATTGTGCCCAGCTCTGGATGGCAAATGCCGCCGCCGTGGCCAGGACCGCAGTGATGAGCAGCGCGCCGATCAGCCGCGGTGTCAGGTGCAGATGTGGCTGCCCTAAAAATGGCAGGCTTGCGGCCATGAAAACTGCACAGAAGCCGATTTGCAGAAGTGCCAGTGGACGGAAATCCACGCGTGGTGAGACGTGGCCGAGCGCCAGGCAGTGCAGCGCGAAGCCAACGGAGCAGCCGAAGGTGATGAGGTCGCCGCGATTGATGGCTGACCAGTCGGGCATCAGGGAGCCGGCTTCTGACGGAGTGGTGAGCAATACGATTCCTAGAAAGGCCAGCGCCGCGCCGAGAAAGGCATTCCATCGTGGCCTATGGACCCCCGGCGGGCGGAGACCGGGAACGATGCAGAAGAGCGGAACGAGCACGACGACGAGACCGGTGATGAACGCAGAACGAGAGGGCGTTGTGTAGAGCAGGCCGACGGTCTGGAACTGATATCCGGCTGCGAGGCAAAGGCCAACTACGGCTCCGGCGGCTACCTGCCACGGCTGAATTTTACGCAGGGAACGCCCGTATGCGGCCAGCAGAACGGCAAATGCCAAAGTCATGCGCGCGAGGTTGAAGGCCGCGGGCGAGGCATCGGCCAGTGCGGATTTAACCAGCACGAAGGTCGATCCCCAGACGGCGACTACGAGGGTCATCAGCAGGTAGGCGCGGGCTTTCATATCAAGTTCATTCTTGGATTAAGGCAGAGCGCTTGTGGAAGCGGATTTATATACAGAGTTCCCTGAAGATCTTTGGGCGCGAAGACTGCGTTTCGGAAGACAGCTTGGGCATCTGGTTTGATTTTTAGCTGGTCAGCCGCGCTTTGCGCGGTAGCGAGTTAGCAAGTTAGCGGGGAAGATGGCAAAGAAAACTCAAGTACGGAATTTCTTTGGAGGCTTATCGGGCAGGGGCCTGGTAGGCCTGCTTGCCAGCCACTATGGTGGTGAGCACGCGGGTTTTGAGAATGGCTGGCGCGGGGCAGGTGTAGAGGTCGCGGTCGAGCACGACTAGGTCGGCGTCGTAGCCGGGCAGCAGCTTGCCTTTGCGCTTCTCGGCGAACTCGGCGTAGGCGGAGCCCTGGGTGTATGCGTACAGCGCCTGGCCGCGAGTGAGCTTGTTCTCCGGGAAATAGATTTTTGTTCCGGCTTCGTTCATGCGGGTTACCGCTGCATAGAGGCCGCGGAAGGGTGTGATTGGCTCGACGGGATAGTCTGTGCCGAAGGCGAGCGGTACGCCTGCATCGAGAAATGCCTTCCATGCGTAGGAGTACGCTGCGCGCTGCGGGCCGAGGCGGCTCTCTGCCCAGTTCATGTCTGTCAGTAGATGGTTGGGCTGCATGGATGCGATTACGCCGAGCTGCTTAAAGCGGGGAATGTCTGCGGGATCGACGACCTGGGCGTGTTCGATGCGAAAACGTCCGCCAATCGCAGCCGGCTCAAAACACACATCCTTCGACTTTGCTTTATCTTCTTTGCGAAGATCGGGACAATGATCTGTAGGCTGCGAGAATGCTTCGAGCGCCATGGATGTGGCTTTGTCACCGATGGCGTGAAAGCCTAGCTGAAAGCCTGCCTGGGCGCGTTCTACGGCCATCTTGTTCAGTTGATCCTGTGTGAATTGCGGGAGGCCGCTGTTCTTTGGGTCGTCTGTGAAGGGCTGCTTCATGGCCGCTGTGCGGGAGCCGAGCGAGCCGTCCATGAAGCCTTTCAGCATGCCGGTGCGGAGCAGGGGATCGTTGGCGTCGTGGTGCGCGCGCATCTGTTTGAGTTTGTCGAGCGGGGCGATGAAGGGCAGCCATTCATAGATGCGCAGATGCAGTTGGCCCTGTTTTTCAAGCTGCTCAAAGGTGAGAAAGTCTTCCCAATCGGAGAAGTCCTGCACGCTGGTGACGCCGTGGGAGAGCGCATCGGCGATGGCCAGCTTGTCTCCGCGCAGGTGCTCTGCCGGGGTGGGCGGGGGAGTGATCTTTTCCACCAGGCTCTGCGCGGACTCCCGCAGGATGCCGGTTGGCGCGCCTGCGGCATCAAGGTCGATTGCGCCGCCTTGCGGTGCGGCGGTCTTGCCGGTGATGCCTGCGGCCTTGAGCGCTGCAGTATTGGCGAGGGCTATATGGCCATCGATGCGCACCAGCCACGTGGGGTGATTGCCGGTGACCTTATCGAGATCCTGCCGTGTGGGCAGCGTGGCGGGCGTCCAGAAGGTGTGATCCCAGTTGCCGCCGGTGAGCCAGTGGCCTGCGGGCGCGGCCTGCGCAAATTTCTGCACGACTGCGAGCATTTCCGCGAGCGATTTCACGCCGGTCAGATCGACATTCAGCTTGGTCTGGCCCGCGGAGCCGAGGTGCGTGTGCGCGTCGTTGATGCCGGGGAAGATTGTGACGCCGGTGCGTGTGCTGTCTAGCGCGTGGAGATGCGTTTTGGGGCCTGCGAGGCGTTTTACTTCGTCGTTTGAGCCGATGGCCAGCACCTTGCCGCCGCTGATGGCGATGGCTTCCACGACCTGTGGCTTGTCCTTGTCGAAGCCCGCGCCGGTGTAGATGCGGCCGTTGAAGTAGATGTCATCGGGCGGCGGTGTGGACTGAGCTGCGGCAAACGAAACACAGAGCGCGGAGCAGGCAAGCAGGACTCGGATGGAACGCATGTGCGTAGAGTACCAGCCGAAACGCTGCCTGATTCCCTCATTTTGGATTGTTGGGATTGCCCCTTCCGCTGTCCAGGCTGCCGTCCATGAGGAGCGATCCGGTGGAGGCCGCAAAGATTGCGTAGGCGCTGGTGAAGGTGGCCGCCTTGGCTTTTGGCGGTCCGGAGAAGACGAAGGTTCCGGTAAGAGTGACAAAGCCTACTTGCTCATTGTCATCGAGGCCGGTGGGTTCGCCCTGAAGGCGATCCTGAGCCTGTTTGGCGGTGATGAATTCGAGATTCGCGACGTGAATTTGAGAGGCATCTCCTCCGTTGAGAGGAAGGTTGTGAGTGGAGAAGTACGTGGCGACATCGGCCTGGGTGAAGGGCTGCGGGCCGGGCTTGACGGTGAGGGCGGGGATTCCGTGCGGATGTTTGGGCGTGCCCTGCGGCAACGTCATGGCGACGGGCTGCTGCTCTCCAGGATTATGAAAACAGCCGGAGCAGCCGGAGAGGAAGCAGGTTGCAGCGGCGAGAAGAAGGGCTGGGTAAGTGATCATGCGCATGGGTGTTCTCCTTTCTGCTTAGCCGCAGCAGTTGGTGGTAAAGATTCCGCCGTTGGATCCGGAGAGGGATGGATCGATAAGCCAGGAACCGGTGGGCGGTGACTGGCTGGTGTCAGAACCTTTATCCACCTGGGTGTTGTACCAGAAGGTGTAGTCGGAACCGAGGGGTTTGACGGCCCAGATGTTCATCTGAAACTGCGAGGGAAGGGCCGAGGCGCCGGTGGTTCCGGCGAGCTCGGTGCCGATGATGACCGCGTTCGCGCTCATGGTGTTGCTGGTAGAGGTGCCGTTGAAGAGCACGCTCTGGGAGTCGTTGTAAATCCAGACCTGGTAGGTGCCGGCTGCTCCGCGCGCATCCTGGATGATCATGAAGTGAGTGAAGTCGGCGGCGTCGGCCTGATTGAGGAAATGATTGTTGTAGGTATTAGAGGTGAGCGGTCGACTGTCTGCCCAGAAGTAATAGGGGTTACCCTCGCCAGAAAAGGCATGATAGCCGGCCTCAACCCAACAGGCCTGAAAGGCGTTGGAGACGCAGTCGCGGGATTGGTAATCGCTAAGCCACATTTCATTGTTGATGAAGCCGCCGCAGTTGCCCGGACAGTTCATGCCGATCTGAAGAATGCTGGAGAAAGCGCCAAAGTATTGAGGCTTCTCCTGCCAGACGGCATCGGCGTAGCAATGGCCGACGCTGGGGTTTCCACACGAGTAGTTGCTGGCGTGAAGCGGCTTGACTGTCCAGAGAAGGAAAAGGAAGATTGCCGCGGCGTGCCAGAGCCTTGTTATGCGGCCAGACTTTGCGTTCCTTATTGTCACTGTGTCCTCCAACCGGCGTACGTGTTCGATTGGTCGCCGGAGATGATGACGAATCGGAGGGTCGTCTGTTTCGAGAGACGCCCTCGATGGCGATGGGGAGCGCTTTGCGGGCGGGTTGTCGCTGAATCGAGTGAGCGGGGAAATGATTTCCGACTCAGCGACAGGGAACGGGGAAGCGCGCGACAGAAGTATGCTGCGCCTCTTTCGCGGGGGCGTCAAGCAATTTCTTATTTATCGTTTTCAATCTGAAGTTGACTGGAGACTGTACAGCCGTTGGATCTGTTTTTGTGTCACACGGTCCGGGGTGCTTTTCAGCGCAACGTTGCGGAGAAAGCGAAAGACCGGATTTCCTATATGGCAGAGCTTGCCGATGGACTGCGAGGTCGATACAGTCCAATCCACCTTCTTACGCCGGAGCTGCTCGTAGCGCTTCCATGCCGCCTGGTTCAAGCCGCATTTCTGGAGCGAATCCGCTAGCGCGAGAGCATCCTCGACGGCCATTGCGCCCCCTTGTCCGAGATTCGGCGTAGTCGCATGCGCCGCATCGCCAATCAATCCAATACGCCCGGAAGACCATTGCGGAAGCGGTTTTAAATCACTGATGTCTGTTCTCACGATGTCCTCGGTTCGGGTGCTCTGCAATAGTCCAATCCACTGCGGGAAGAAGGTGCGGAACAATGTCTCCGCATGCGTCCTCATCTCGCTTGCTGTGGATGTTTCTTCGGCGGGCGCATCGAAGGTCATGTACCAGTAGTAGTCGCGAGCATTGATTTTGGAGAAGCCGACCCGGCACCCCTTTGCCCAAATCTCATAGGCGTCATGCTCTGCCTCCGGTGGCAGAATGTGAGCGCCGCGCGCTATGGCGCGATACGTAGAGGAGCCGGAATATCGCTTCTCGCCGCCAAGGCCCGCCATCCGGCGTATCTGCGAGTTGAATCCATCGGCGCCCACGAGCACCGTGGCTTCGCACAAAGAGCCGTCTGACAAGTTCACCAGGACTCGATCGCTGGTCTGGTTTAACGCATGGATTTCGCAGCCGAAGCGAACCGAGTTCGCATGGAGCTGCTCGTACAACAGGTGCTGCAAGACAGCGCGATGCAGGGCGATTGTCTCGAAGCCGTACTGCTGAGCGATAGCGGACATATCCGTAGTTTGAATGTCGCCTGATTTCGAGTCCTGCAACCGCAGCCGCTTTACAGGCCATCCTGCTTCGACAACCTGCTGTGCGAAACCAAGCCGATCGAATACCTGCATGGGATTCGCGGCCATCCAGATGCCGGCTCCTACTTCTGCGAGCCCGCTTGATCGCTCTATGAGCTTGACCTTGTAGCCCCGCTGCTCCAGGGCGATGGCAAGGGTCAGGCCGCCGATGCCTGCACCCTGGATCAGTACATCGCAATATGTTTTTGATTCCGACTGGGGTGTCGCTATGTTCATGTTTTAATTCTAAGAAGAATAGCGAGTAATAGCTCGCTTTGTCTGCTCGCTTTTAAATTGACCTGAGAGACAGCATGAAGAAAACGATTCGACCGCGAAAGACGCCGCAACAGGCACGTTCCCGGCAGACGAGAGAAGACATTCTTGTGGCAACTGCTCACCTTTTGAACCGGAAGCCATTTGGCGAAGTGCCTACGAATCATATCGCGAGGAAGACTGGAATCAGCATTGGAACGCTATATAAGTACTATCCGAACAAGGATGCGATCCTGGCTGATCTTTCTCTGATGTTCATGCAGCGGGATGCGGAACTTTTTGGACAGATATTTGAAGACTCCTCCCGCAAGCGTCAGAAGAACAGTGTCCTGGTAAATGAACTTGTGGAAGCGCTCATGACAGTTCATCGAGAGGATGCCCAGGTGCGAGGCGTCGTCTACCAAAACCTGGAACGCCTGAAATTGCTGGGTCCGGCGCAGAGCGCGACTCGAAAAATTCAAGCAAAGGGCACTGCGTTTGTTCCAGAACTCGATCCCATCTTGACCTGGATTGCCATATCGGCGATCAATGCCGCTGTTCACTCCATGTCGCAGATTCCGAAGGAACTGCAGCAATGGGATTTTGTGAGAGGACTGGTGCGGATCATTCTGGACAAACTGCTGAGCTCATAGAGGAACGCCGGAAGCCGATGAAGGTGTTTGCTTACTGGTCTGCGGCCCAATCGGTCATGGCCAGCATGAGCAGGAGGATGCGTTTGAGGCCGGTTTCGCGGTTGCGAGGCGAGTACCACTCCGCCAGCGTGTGCGCGCCGCCGCTTTCGCCGCCTGCGCCGAGGGAAAGCGCGGGAATGCCGAGCGATAGCGGCAGATTTGCGTCTGTCGATCCAAGTCGCGGCGTGGTCATCAACCCCAGATGGCGATCCACGGCGTGCAATGTGTCGAGGAGTGCGCTTTGTTCCGGCAAGCGCGCGGCGGGGCGGTCGCCGATCTTTGCGATCGCGAAGGAGAGCTTTCCGCTCGGTGAGCGCCGGTTGCGGTTGGTGCGGTCTATGGCGTCTTCCACGGCGCGATGGAGGGCCACCTCCAGCCGCAGCAACTCGTCCGCGCTGGTGGAGCGGAAATCGACTGTCGCCTCAGCGTTTTCCGGAATGGAGTTGACGCTGGTGCCGCCATGCATGGTTCCAATGTTCAATGTGGTGCGCGGCGCTCCCGGTTTGCCTGCATCTCCTGTAGGTGTGCGGGAGAGTTCGGTGAGCGCCTCGGCCAGCGCGACGATGGGATTCGGCGTGCCCACATCCGTGAAGCTGTGGCCGCCGGGACCTGTAACCGTAGCGCGGAAGCGCCTGCTGCCCAGGGCCTGCGTCACCGCGCCATCCGCACCTGCGCCATCGAGCACGATATGGGCGGCGACGCGCTGGGCCAGTGGGTTGTGCGCATAAAAGTGGCGCACGCCGCGCAGATCGCCTTCGCCCTCCTCGCCTACGTTGCAGAGAAACAAAAGCGGTGCGGGCGGCTGCACGCCGGAGTGTACGAGAGCTGCGGCTAATGCGAGCAATCCTGCTAGGCCCGCGCCGTTATCTCCTGCTCCGGGTACTTCCAGGCGATCCTGATCATCGACGCGGGTGAGTACGGCGTGGAGCGGAGTTCCGGCAGGGAAGACAGTGTCAAGATGCGCCGAGAGAACCACGATAGCGCCGCTGCTGGCTGGGTCAAGGTGCGGCGCGGGAAGGAATGCCAGCACGTTGCCGATCTCGTCGGTTTGAATTGCGTCGAGCCCGATCTCCGTGAAGCGCTGGGCAAGCCATGCGGCGCGCTCCTGCTCGGCAAAAGGAGGTGCGGGAACCTCGCAGATTTGAGCTTGCCAATCGAGGATGGTTTTGGGATTGGCGTGAAGCCAGGTGAAAGCGCTGTGCACGGCGCGCACCGCGGCCAGCGCGGTAACGCGCGCAAAGGCCGAAGTTGCGGGAGAGGAAGGCATGGTCCTGTTGGAAGGTTAGCAGGAGCGGTTGCTCACTCCGGATACTCGACGGAATGCAGAAACAGCCCGCGCGCGGGAGCGGTTGGTCCGGCAGCGGCTCGGGCGCGGGCCGCAATCATTTCTGGAATCGCTTCGGCTGGCGTGTAGCCGCGGCCTGCGTCGAGCATGGTGCCTACCAGGTTTCGGACCATGTGGTGCAGGAAACCGCTGCCGCGCACGCGATAAACGAGCAGATTGCCGTCCGGCGTCTGCTGCTCATGCCAGCCGGAGCCCCAGATGGTGCGAATGGTGTTCTTCTGCGGCTCGCCGTCTTCGTCCTCTATAGCGGACTCTTCGCTACGCGTAGATTGATCCCGGCTCGATGCGTCGGGGTCCGTGGCGGCAAAGCTCAGAAAATCATGCGTGCCGACGAAGCGCTGTGCGGCATCGTTGAGCGCGGCCAGTGAGAGCGGCCAGGGGTAGGAGTAAACGTAGCGTGCCAGAAACGGCGGGCAGATCCGTCGAGGTTCGCCAGCGCGCCGCTCCACAAAGACGCGATACTCGTAGGTCTTGGCTATGGTGGAGTGCCTGGCGTGGAAATCCGCCGGGACATGCACGGCTGAGACCACGCGGATGGAGTCAGGCAGCGTGCGGTTGAGCGCCAGAAGCAGGTTTTCCGGGGGAATGCCGGCCTGGAGTGCGAAGCTGGCTGCCTGCGCCAGCGCGTGTACTCCGGCATCCGTGCGTCCGGAGCCCTGCGGCAGCGGATTTTCACCCGTGACCCGGCCCAGGGCGGCCTGCAACTCGCCTTGGACGGTCATCTGCCCGGGCTGCACCTGCCAGCCACGAAAATCGGTGCCGTCATAGGCCACGATGAGCTTCCAGTTTTGTGTGCCAGGAGTCACTTTTACAGGTTATCCGACAGGGGCAACGCCCTTTTTCGTCATCTCTTTGCCGTTTGTCGCTCGTATATATCCGGGTATGTGTCGCTCCCCACTCCGCGAACTGAGGAAAAATGGCCCTGCCCCGAGTTCGCATGGAGTCCGATTCACCCTACGGTATACTCAACTATCCGCATCTTTTGGCTGGCAGGCCGCGAATTTCCGGGAACGAATCGCGGGCGCGGCGCGTATGGATGAGGGAAGTCATACTCGGACGGCGGGCCGGATGTGGCGCTGAAGCGTTATCAAGAACGCACATTGGCGCTCAGGCAGGAGATTTTTTGCGGCTGGAGACGCCCTTCAGCCATCTTTAGATGAATGGCACCCCACATGCCTAACTGATTTGTAGAGAGGAATCATGGATTTGCACAGTACAGGTGTGTCTGAACGTCGTCAGCCCCAGGCCAGGCTGCGCGCTTTTGCTCTCATAATGCTGACTCTTGCCTCCGGGATTCCCGGTGGATACGCTCAACAGGCAGCTCAGGTCCAACAGACGACTCCCACCGACAAGCAACGGTCCGCGCTCCCGGAGGAACCACCTCCGGTGCCCACAGCGCCCAACTGGCTGCGCCATTCCAACCGCGATTTCACCAAGCCGTACGCGGGTATCCTGGGCAATCCCATCAAGCCGTATTTGCCCACCACGGTGGAAAAGGCCAACTTTTCGAACTCGCCGCGGCTGAACGATCTGATGCGGGACGGTAAGATTTATCTCAGTCTCTCGGATGCCATTGCCCTGGCGCTTGAGAACAACTACGACATCGCCATCGGCCGCTATTATCTCGATATCGCTGATATCGACATTGCCCGCACCAAGTCCGGGGCGCAGTTTCGCGGAGTCGGCTCTACGGTGCTGCAGAACACCATTGGTGGAACCTCGCAAACGTTGAGCGCCTCGGGCGCGCCGGGTAGTGTCTCGGGAGCCACGGCTGGCCCTTCGGGCGTTGTTCTCACCACTGACGGTGCAGGGCCTACGCCTACAAATCGTGATCCAATCGTTGCAGGCACCATCCAGTTGGAACGAGCGGAGTCGCCGGCAGTCAGCGACCTGCAGCCAGCCGCCTCGACCAACACTGACCAATATAATTTCACCTACAATCAGGGCTTTTCGACGGGCACCACGCTTGCAATTGCCTGGAACAACCAGCGCATCACTTCCAACAGCTACTTCAACTACTACAGCCCGGAGCTCTATTCTCAATTCCGGGCTACGGTGACGCAGCCGCTTCTGCAGGGTGCCGGTCTGTGGATCAATAACCGCTTCATCTATGAGGCCAAGATTGATCGCAGCATCACAGACTCTACCTTCCGCCAGCAGATTCTAGCCACCGTCAACCAGGTGGAGAATATCTACTGGATAGTGGTCTCAGACTACGAGAACGTGCAGGCGAAACAGCGCGAGTTTGACTATAGTTCGCAGGTGTTGAACGATACGCAGAAGCAGCTTGAGATTGGCACGATGGCGCCCCTCGATGTGGTCAACGCACAGTCCACTGTTGCGACTGACAAACAGGCACTCGTCAGCGCGCAGAATGACCTCAATTATCAACAGCTGACTTTGAAACAGGCCATTGCGCGCAGCCTCAGCGATCCTGCACTCGTTGCCGCGCCCATCATTCCCACAGACAGGGTGAGTCTGGACGTGCTGCCGGAGGAGGGTATGACGCCGGAGGATCTTGCACAGCAGGCCTTCGCGCACCGGCCGGAGCTTGAGCAGGCAGCGCTCTCCATCAAGAAAGATGAGATTACGCTTAAAGGCGCCCGCAATGCGCTTTTGCCGACTCTCAATCTCGAAGCCTTCTACGGCGCCAGCGCTTATGGCGGTGCACAAAGCCCCGATTGCATTAACCTTTTTGCTCCAAGCGGGACCAACTCTGCATGCGCGCCCGGAACTGTGCCGACGATCGGTTATGGAGATGTTCTTCAGAATCTTGGCAACAGCAGTTCGCCCGATAAGGGTGTGGCAGTTACTTTCAATGTTCCTCTCCGCAACCGCACGGCCCAGGCCGATCAGGCTCGCTCGCTGATTGAATATCGTCAGGCTGAGATGCATCTGGAGCAGCTTTACACACAGATTCGTATGCAGGTCATCCAGCGGAAGTATGCTCTCACCAATGACCGCGCGCAGGTGCTGGCGTCGCAAGCTGCTACGGACTACGCTCGCCAGAGCCTGGATGCCGAGCAGAAGAAACTTCACCTTGGCGCCTCCACCACGACCACCGTTCTGCAGCAGCAGCACAATCTGGCCACAGCGGAATATAACCTCATCAATGCAAACCTTACCTACGCAGAGGACCGCGCCGCGCTTTACCAGATTCTGGCATCGACGCTGGACCACTACGGCATCAACCTGCAGGATGCCGCTACAGGCCAGATCGGCACGGCTCCTGTGATTCCCGGCCTTGTACCCGTCAAGCCGAACGGCGCAGCGCAATAAGCTAACCGAAGCACGACAAAAAGCCCGGCCTTGCGCCGGGCTTTTTACTTACTTTGCAATGTGCTTATCGTTCCGCCACGTGATCCAGCAGGTTGAAGAACTCGGGGAAGCTGATGGCGGCTGACTCCGCGCCTTGAATCAGCGTGTTGCCTTCCGCGCGTAGCGCCGCAACAGAAAATGCCATCGCAATGCGGTGGTCGCCGCCGGAGTTAATTGTGGCTCCGTGCAACGTCTGGCCTCCGGGAATGTCCAAACCATCCTCGAACTCTTCTACCTCTGCGCCCATTGCACGCAGGTTCTGAGCGACGAGTGCGATTCGGTCCGACTCCTTCACGCGCAGCTCTTTTGCATCGCGGATGCGGATGCCGCCGCTCGTATACGGCGCAATGGCCGCCAGCACAGGAAGCTCGTCGATGAGCTGAGCCGCGAGACTGCCGCTGACGGTTGTCGAGCGCAGTCCGTCTGGCGGAGCCGTCACCTGCACCGTGCCTACCAGCTCCGCGTTTTTCTCTTCGAGATTCAGAACTGCAATGTGCGCGCCGAGAGCGGTCAGCACGTCAAGCAGCGTGGCGCGTGTCGGATTCAGCCCCAGCGAATCCAGTACCAGGCTGGAGCCGGGAAACAACGCCGCCGCGCAAAGGAAAAATGCCGCCGAGGAAATATCTCCCGGCACTGCTGCATCCATGGCATGCAGCTTCTGCGGCCCGGAGATCGAAACGCTATCCGCGGCTCGCTTGACCTCTGCTCCAAAGGCGCGCAGGGCCAGCTCGCTGTGGTCGCGCGTGCGGATGGCCTCGCGCACGGTCGTTGTTCCCGCAGTTTGCAGGCCCGCCAGCAGAATGCAGCTCTTTACCTGTGCGCTTGGCACGGGAGTTGTGTAGTCAATGGTGTTGAGCCGCGTGCCTTCAATCACGAGCGGTGCGTGGCCTTCGGTCAGCATGAGCCTGGCGCCCATCTCAGCCAGCGGCTTGCGAATGCGCTCCATGGGGCGGCGCGAAAGGGAAGCATCGCCGATGAGCGTGAACGTGCCTTCCTGCGGGGCAAGCAGGCCTGAGATCATGCGCATAGTGGAACCGGAGTTGCCGCAGTCGAGAGGCTCACTGCTGGGAGTTACGCGGCCGCCAACGCCTGTCACTTCCACTGCGCCTTCGCCGAGCTTAGTCACCTTCGCGCCCAGCGCCTGCATGCACGCCAGCGTGGAGGCGCAGTCGGCACCGGTCGAAAAATTCGTAAAGCGCGAGGTGCCTTCGGCAAACGCCGCAAGCATTCCGTAACGATGGCTGATGGACTTGTCGCCGGGCAGGCGCAGGCT
>NZ_JBEKYX010000022.1:0-55289 GCF_049510455.1 Occallatibacter sp.
TTTCCCATCGTCCCCCCGGCGCGTTACGTAATCACGCTCAGCTCCACCGGCTTTGCCGCTCAGACGCGCACAGCCGATCTGCTCGTCGATCAGCCGGCCACCATCAACTTCACACTCAGCGTGCAGGCAAATACCGTTACCGTGGACGTCAGTTCGGCGGCGGAGACGCTCAACTTTACAGACGCATCGATGGGCAATGCCGTCGGCAATACCACCATTGAAGCGCTCCCCATGGATGGCCGCAATCCCATCAACCTGCTGAGCTTGCAACCCGGCGTGCTATACATGGGCAATGAAGTCTCAGACAGCAGGCAAGGCGCTGTGGCCGGCGGCAGATCCGACCAGGGCAACATCACCCTCGACGGCATGGACGACAACGATCAGATCTTCGGCACTGCCTTCTCCGGCATTCTGCGTTCCACGCTTGATTCCACCGAGGAGTTTCGCGTAACCACTTCGAACGGTAACCACTTCGAACGGCACTGCCGCGGCGGGCCGTTCCTCCGGCGCTCAGGTCAACCTGGTCACCAAGAGCGGAACCAACAAGGAGCACGGCTCGCTCTACGAGTACTACCGCCCCACCAACACGGTGGCCAACTCCTTCTTCAACAAGAACCAACAGCTCATCTCGAACGATCCGAACATCCCTCAAAAATACGTCCTCAACACGTTTGGCGGCACCGTGGGCGGACGGATCAAGACGAACAAGCTTTTTTACTTCTTCAACTATGAAGGCCAGCGCCAGGCCATCTCCGATATCGTCGAAGCCACCGTCCCTACGCCTACCTTCATGCAGGGCAGCCTTCAATACACTGACACGGGCGGTGTGAACCAGCTCCTTACGCCATCGCAGGTAGCCACCTTGGACACGCCCTGCCTGAGCAACACCTTCAACGGCCAGCCGGTTTGCACCACGCCCGGCGCAAACGCCGCCGTGCTCAGCTACCTTGCGCCCATCAAGACATCCACCAACCCGGTTGGCGGAGACGGCGGCTTGAATAGCGCCGCCCTGTTCTTTGCCTCGCCTGCGCCATCCAGCCTCAACACCAGCATTATCAAGCTGGACTACATGCCCACCAGCAACCACCACCTCTTCGTTCGTGGAAACCTGCAGAAAGACACTGCCGCGGGAGCTGAAAACCTTCCCGGACAGGGTGCGTCCACCTTTTACGACGACAACACCAAGGGCATTGCGGCGGGCCACACCTGGACACCCACCATTCACATCGTGAATGACGCTCGTTATGCCTATATCCGCCAGGGATATCAGACCGGCGGAATCGCTCCCGGCAACTGGGTTGACATCTACGGCCTCACGCAGCCCACCGCGCAGACCGGCACCACCCTGCTCCACGTGCCGGTAAATAACATTACAGACACGCTCACATGGAATAAGGGATCGCACACCTTTGCCTTCGGCGCAAACTGGCGCGGCATCACCAACCACCACTCCGGCAACACCGCCTCTTTCGCCGGCGCCAGCACCACCTATCAGTACGCCAACTCCCTTGACCTGCCCACGCCCCCAAACATGAGCGCCAACTTTACAAATTCCTGGTCGCTTGCCTGGGCCGATCTCATGGGCATCATTCCGCAGGCAAGCCAGCCTTATAACTACTCCATTACCAGCCCCACTGCGGCAACAGCCCTGCCGGAAGGCACACCCGTCACCCGAAACTTCCGCTCCAACGAATGGGAAGGCTACGCTCAGGACGCCTGGCATCTTCGCAGCAACCTCACCATCACCTACGGCCTGCGCTACACCCTGCTGCAGACGCCCTATGAAACCAACGGACAGCAGATTTCCTACACCACGGACATGGATGCCTGGTACAAGAAGCGCGAGTCGGAAGCGCAGCAGGGCATTATTTACGAGCCCACCCTCGAGCTGGCCCCTTCCGGCAAGGCCAATCATGCTCCGGGGTTCTGGCCTGCGCAGAAGACGAACTTCGCCCCGCGCCTTGGCTTTGTATGGGCTCCCACGGCAAAAACCTCCGTCCGCGCCAGCGGCGGCATGTATTACGACCATTACGGCGAGTCGATCGTAAATACGTGGGACACCAGCGGCCAGAGCGAGATCGGCCTTGCGGCGGAAGTCACAAATGCGGCGGGCCAGTATGGCTTTGAGGAAGCGCCGCGCTTCACCGGGCCGCACGACATACCCGACATCCCGCTGCCGGCGCCTCCGGCTTCACCGACCTACCCCTTCGCGCCCGAAGTGGGTAACTATGGCATCAACTGGGGCATGGACAACCACCTCAAGACGCCGTATGCGTATTCCTTCAATCTTTCCTTCCAGCACCAGTTTCCCGCCGGCTTCACATTTGAAGAAGCCTACGTGGGACGACTTGGCCGGCACCTGCTGCAGCAAATCGATCAGGCCGAGCCAGTGGACTACGTTGATCCGCAGGGCGGCGGCGACTACTTCGGCAACGCCGCAATCCTCTCCAGAGAAGTGGACGAGTCGGCCGCTGTCCCCGGCCATCCCAACGAGAAGGTCAACAACAACATCCAGGCCATCCCTTACTTCGAGCATGTCTTCCCCTACATGAAGAACATTGACTACCAGGGAGAAAGCGCCACCCAGTCTGTCTTCAACAACGCATGGGCACCGTTCCGCTACAACAATGGCGAAACCTTCTCCCTCATCCTGATGGACGCATTCGGCGTATTTCCGGGCTCTCCCGGCACACCGGGCGGCGCGCCTCAGTCAACCTTCTGGAACAATCAGTTCGCCTCGCTGTACGCGCTGTCTTCCATCGGCAACAGCTCGTACAACGCGCTGCAGTTCACCCTCCGTCATCCCGCCTCACACGGTTTGACCGTTGACCTCAGCTACACCTTCTCAAAATCGCTCGATCTCGGCTCTGAAACCGAGCGCGCCAGCGTCTTCACAAATTCTGACGACGCATATACCAACTTCGGCATTCAGAACACCTGGAATCCCAAGCTCAACAAGGGAGTCTCGGACTTCGACACGCGCAGCCTGGTCAGTGGCGACTGGGTATACGCGCTTCCCGTAGGCCGCGGAAAGGCCGCGCTGAGCGGACTCAACCGCGTCGGAGACGCATTCCTTGGTGGATGGCAATTTGCCGGCCTTACGCGCTGGACCAGCGGACTGCCTTTCAGCCTCGAATCTCCAGCCTTCCCCACTAACTATGAAAACCCCGCAATGACCTTCAACGTGGGCGGCGTCAGAACTCACAGAAATTTCCAAAGCGGAATTCCGCACGTCTTTGACGCCGCAACCACCGCCGCCATTGGCAATGGAATTTATACCGGCAGCCCCATTCGCCTGCCCTATGCCGGAGAAGCCGGAAGCCGCAATGCCTTCCGCGGAGACGGCTACTTCGACATTGACTCGTCGCTGGCTAAAACCTGGGGCCTGGGCGACTGGGCAAAGCTGAAGTTCGTCGCCGAAGCCTACAACATCACAAACTCAGTCCGCTTCGACCCCAGTCCCAATGGCCTCACGGCGGGCACCGGAAGCGCTACCCTCGGCACCTACAACACTCCTCTCTCCACCTATCGCCGAATGCAGTTCGGCCTGCGGCTGGACTTCTAAACCTTCCACGACGCCCACGCAGCAAAAAGGCCGGAGTTCACGCTCCGGCCTCAGACTGATGAAAAACCCCATCTTCGCTTTTCCGGAGGGAGCGTGAGGCTTCAGCCTCACGAATAAGGCCAACGTATTCGAGAGGGCTTTAGCCCTGGGCTCTTCCTTGAAACCGCCAGACTGACTTTGTCGGCAATCTGAGGCCGGAGTTCACGCTCCGGCCTTTCATCGATGCCGGCCTTCCATGAGTAGGATGAGTTATGGGACTCAACACGCTCGATCTGGGAGTCATCGCCCTTTACCTCGCAGGCGTCACTCTCTTCGGACTCCGCTTCCGGTCCCGATCGCGCACCCTCAAGAGTTATTTCCTCGCGGACAAATCCATCCCCTGGTGGGCCATCTCGCTCTCCATCGTCGCCGCGGAAACCAGCACCCTCACCATCATCAGCGTCCCAGGCCTCGCCTACGACAAGGACTTCCGCTTCCTTCAGCTCGTCCTCGGCTATCTTCTCGGCCGCATCCTCGTCAGCTTCCTCTTCATCCCGCAATACTTTCGCGGCGAGCTCGTCACCGCCTACCAGCTCATCGATCGCCGCTTCGGCAAGCGCCTCCATTTCATCGTCGCTGGAATCTTCCTCGCCACACGCGCCGCCGCGGAAGGCGTCCGCGTCTTCGCCGTCGCCATCGTCATTCGAGCAGCAATGGGAGCGTTGCTCGGCAACTTCTCCGATCTCGGGCGCGACGTATGCGCCATCGGCATCGTGACCCTGCTCACGCTCGCCTACACATTTGAAGGCGGCCTCTCCGCCGTCATCTGGACCGACGTCGTCCAGCTCGCCATCTACATCGCCGGAACCATCACCGCCGTCTTCACTATCCTTCATCTCGTTCCCGGCGGATGGCCCGCGATCCATACCATCGCCGCCAACGCAGATAAATTCCGCCTCTTCGATTTCTCCTTCAACCTCACCAGCACCTACACACTCTGGTCCGGCCTCATCGGCGGAGCCTTCTTAACCGCAGCCAGCCACGGCACTGACCAGCTCATCGTCCAGCGTCTGCTCGCCGCGCGCACCCAGCGCCAGTCGCAGGCCGCATTGCTCACCAGCGGCCTGGTCATCTTCATCCAGTTCTCGCTCTTCCTCCTCATCGGAGCCATGCTCTACGCCTTCTATAAACTCATTCCGCCAACATCTTCGATCAACCGCACAGACACGCTCTTCCCCACCTTCATCGTCACCCGTATGAGCCACGGCATCGCCGGCCTTCTCATCGCCGCCATCCTCGCCGCCGCCATGTCCAATCTCTCCGCCGCGCTCAACTCGCTCTCTTCCACCACCATCGTCGATTTCTACTCGCGTCTCCGCCCGCAATCCTCTGAAGCGCAGCGCATCCGTCTCTCGCGAGCTTCAACCGTCCTCTGGGCGCTCGTACTCTTCGCCCTGGCAATCCTCTCGCGCAACGGCGGCAAAGTCATCGAAAACGGCCTCGCCATCGCTTCCATTGCTTACGGCGGTCTTCTCGGCGTCTTTCTACTCGGCGTGCTCACTCGCCGCGCCTCTGAGAACGGAGCCATCCTCGGATTCATCCTCGGATTCGCCGTCAATCTCTACCTCCGCTTCGGCACATCCATCGCGTTCACCTGGTACGTCGCCATCGGCAGCATCGTCACCTTCATCACCGGTTATCTCGCCAGCCTTATCCTGCCAATAAAACCCGTAGCTGTTTCAACAGAGGTCCCCCCATGCAGCAACTGAAGGAGCTCACCACCGAGCGCCGCAACCGCGCCTCCGAGCATCTTGATTCCATGACCGCGCTCGCCATGGTCTCGCTCATGAATCGCGAAGATGCCATCGTCCCTCGCGCCATCAAAAAAGTTTTGCCCAACATTGCGGAAGCCGTTGACGTCATCGCCGCCGCACTCGCCAAAGGAGGCCGCCTTATCTACGTCGGCACCGGCACCAGCGGCCGCATCGGCGCGCTTGACGCAACAGAAGTCCACCCCACCTTCGGCGCGCCCCCGGAAATGGTTCAGTTCGTCGTCGCCGGCGGAGAAGCCGCGCTCACCCGCGCCGTTGAAGCCTCGGAAGACTCCTCCGAGCTCGGCCTGGCAGACATCGCCGCCCGCAAGCCCACCAAGCGCGATGTCATCGTCGGCCTCGCCGCCTCCGGTCGCACACCCTACACCATCGCCGCACTGGAATACGCCGCCCGCAAAGGCGCAACCACCATCGGCATCGCATGCAATCGCGGCTCCGAACTCGGCCAGATCGCCCACCACTCCATTGAAGTCGACGTAGGCCCTGAAGTCCTCACCGGCTCCTCGCGCCTCAAGTCCGGCACCGCGCAAAAACTCATCTGCAACATGCTCACCACCGGCGCAATGGCCCGCCTCGGCTACGTCTACTCAAACCTGATGGTCAACCTGCACCTCAAAAACGAAAAGCTCCTTGAGCGCGGCATCGCCATCGTCGAAACTCTCGCGCACGTGGACCGCACCACCGCCGTCACCACACTCGAAAAAGCCGGCATGAGCCTCCCGTTAGCACTCGTCATGCTCATCGCCAAAACCGGCAAGCAAGATGCACAGAAACGCCTCCGCAAATCCAAAGGCAACGTCCGCAAAGCCATCGAAGGCTGATAGTAGTTCGTTCCACCACAACAACGGGTGCCCCTGGTCCCTCGCATTTGGGGACCAGGGATAGCAAGAACAAGGACCACCTTCTTCAGCCCAGGGGGTGGTAAGTCGAAGAACCTGCTTCTGTTTTTAAGTAAGTTCAACCACAATGACGGGTGCCCCTGGTCCCTCGCATTTGGGGACCAGGGACAGCAAGAACAAGGACCAAATGAACCAACCAAAACTACGCAGCCTCGCCATCCTCGCCGCCCTAACCCTCCAGGCCTTCGCAGCCGAACCAGTCCACCTCGACCGCAAAGGCGAGCACTGGGCCCAATCCACCCTCCACCACATGACTCTCGAAGAAAAAATCGGCCAGATGCTCATGATCTGGGTCCACGTCCAGTACATGAACACCCAGAGCCCCGAGTACCAGAAGCTCACCGACGCCATCCACACCTATCATCTCGGCGGATTCGGCGTCTCCGTAGCCGTCGAAGGCGGGCTGCTCCAAAAAGGCGATCCCATCGAAGCCGCCTTCCTCACCAACTCGCTCCAGAAGCAATCCAAATACCCGCTCCTCATGGCCGCCGACTTCGAACGCGGCGCATCCATGCGCCTCATCGGCGCCACCGACTTCCCCGCCGCCATGGCCTTCGGCGCAACAGGCGATCCCGCGCTCGCCCGCCAGTTCGGCCAGGTCTCAGCACAAGAAGCCCGCGCCATCGGCATCCACTGGAACTGGTTCCCAGACGCCGACGTCAACTCCAATCCCGCCAACCCCATCATCAACACTCGCTCCTTCGGCGAAGACCCCGCGCAGGTCAGCACCATGGTCACCGCATACATTCAAGGCGCACGCGGCGCAGGTCTGCTCACCACCGCCAAGCACTTCCCCGGCCACGGCGATACAGACACCGACTCCCATCTAGCACTCGCCCGCGTCACCGGCAACACAGACCGCCTCAACTCGCTAGAGCTAGTCCCCTTCCGCGCCGCCATCGCCGCAGGTGTCGATTCCGTCATGATCGGCCACCTCGTCGTCCCCGCCGTCGAGCCCGACCCCAACAAACCCGCCAGCGTCTCGAACGCCGTCATCACCGGCCTGCTCAAAGACAAGCTCGGCTTCAAAGGCTTGGTCGTTACAGACGGCATGGACATGAACGGCCTCGTCAGCACCTTCTCCGGCACGCGCCCGCAAATCTCGGCAGAAGAATCCATCGCCGCCGTCCTCGCCGGCGACGACATGCTCATCCTCCCGCCCGATCTCGACGGCGCCTACCACGGCCTCATCGACGCCGTGCACCAGGGCAAAATCAGTCAGCAGCGCATCGACGAATCCGTCCTCAAAATTCTCCGCATGAAAGCCTCCGTCGGCCTCAACACCAACCGGCTTGTCTCACTCGACGAAGCTCAGAAAAACATCGCCGCGCCTGAAAGCGTCACCCTCGCCCAAACCGTAGCCGACCGCGCCATCACCCTCGCCAAAGACATCTCCAATCTCGTCCCAATCCAGCCCACGCAAAAAGAAAAACTCACCGCCGTCATCTTCACTGACTCACCCCGCGGCTCCGACGGCACCCGCGCCTTCATCTCCGAACTCCGCCAGCGCGCCCCCGAAGCAACCATCCTCGCCGTCGATAACGTCAACGCAAAATTCATCTCAGACAGCGTTCTCGATGCAGTCAAGCAATCCGACCGCGTCATCATCCTCGCCGAAGCCGTTCCCAGCGCAGGCCGCATCCGCGCCGGCAACGCCACAGGCTCCGCCGGCCTCGATTCAGGCCCCGCTGAACTCCTGGCCTCCATCGCAGAGACCGCCGGCTCCAAAACCATCTTCACCGCCTTCGGCAATCCCTACACCGGCGTCAACGTCCCCGGCATCGAAACCTACATCTGTACTTTCTCCAACGTCCCCACCTCAGCCCGCGCATTAGTCCGCGCCCTCTTCGCGGAAATCCCCATCCACGGCCACCTTCCCGTCACCCTCCCCGGCATCGCCACCCGCGGCACCGGCCTCACCCGCTAACCATCTTCGTTCCACCAAAAACTTTGGGTGCCCCATTCATGGCGCAGTCTCATCGCCACCCTCTCACAACCGCTCATACAACCGCCCTTTGCGCATACCAGCGGCAATCGGCGCAGCCTTGATCATCCCCGTCAGCCGCTGATGCCATGCAACATCCCGCCACATCCCCACAAACTGCGGCTCGCAGAAATTACTCGTAGCCATCGCCAGCCACTGCCCCGTCGCCGCGGCCCGCTCCACGCCCACCGCGCACAGCTCCTTCACCCAGTCCCACTTCAGCAGCGGCCAGTCTTTGTAATCCACAATCGCCCAGCACTCGGTCGTAACCAGCGGCACATGAATCGCGCGCGATACCGCCGCCATCCGATCGATTTTGTCCGTCAGCAGCTTCTGCCAATACTGCGGCCGCGCGCGATAAGCCTCCTCCGCCTTCAGGCTCAGGTTCGTATACCCCTTCGGATCGAACTTCTCATAGCCGTATCCCATCAGCTTGTAGAACTCGCC
The DNA here is from genome assembly GCF_049510455.1 of Occallatibacter sp. Classification (GTDB taxonomy): domain Bacteria; phylum Acidobacteriota; class Terriglobia; order Terriglobales; family Acidobacteriaceae; genus Telmatobacter. The sequence continues at coordinate 8,707 of NZ_JBEKYX010000022.1, forward strand.
GCCATTCTGCTGCACCATCCACTCATGCAGGTCCAGAAGGTCAAAGTCAGCCAGTTCCGCGCCGTCGCTATCGTCCGGCTCCCCGGCAATCGAGTACAGCAGCGGTAGTTGCGGATACCGCTCCCGCACCACCCCCAACGCGCGATGCATCCAGCGCAGTGAAGCCGGCTCCTTCCACTGCCCAAACGTCAAATGATCCGGCGCAAATGGCGCCCAATCCTGCCCCGGCCACTCATTGCACAGGTCCACATAGAGAATCGTCTCCAGCAGCCCCGCCTCCCGGATCAAATCCAACGTGCGAATCCACTGCTCGGCCTGCATCTCCGGCGACAAAATCTTCTCGCGGGTCTTGTCCTCATCCTCCCGATACCACGTCGAGAGCCCTACCTTGATTCCCCGCTTCCGGCACTTGCCAAGAAACTCCGTCAGCGCCGGCAGCAGCGTCACGCGGTTCACATCCGGCGAACCCCAATCCTGCGTATTCCAGTGCGGCAGCAGCGTCCATGTCTTATGCGGGTCCGCGGCCAGCAGGTGCGGAAACGGATCGATACGCACCGCATCGTAGCCGCGCAATTGCAACCCATCCAGCACCGCATCCCAATCCTCAAACCCAGCCCCCGGCCAGCGCCGCTCAATCCACGAAAACTCCCACATGGTAATCGCGCGCGGCCGTTTGCCTATCCCCGTCGCCGCGTAAGAGGAGGCTGTCGCCAGTGCGGCAGCAGAGGATGTTGTCAGGAATTCACGCCGATTCATTTCGAGTCTTTCATTTCGCATCCAGCATACTTGCCCGCGGGTGCCCCCCCCGTCTCGATTCTGAGACCGGGGATAGCACTCCCACCCAGCCCCCAAAAATTGCCATCCTGAGCGAACGGAGCCCCAGACCCGGTATCCCCGCTTTTCTTGTCAAGCCCCAAACTCAAAACTATTTTCTAACCCACTCATTCTAAAGGCCAAGATTTTTCGCCCACTTTGCACATAATTACGTGGCTTTATGCCACACTAAGAATCAGCAGCAAAAGAACCGCCATCCTCACCGGGTGGCGGTTTTATTTTTGGCCGCCGAGCACATCGATCACAAGGAGACATATATGTCCATCACCCTCCCCCAACCCTACGAACCCGGCGTCAACCCCGCTGTCCAGCACTGCCTCGATGCCTGGCAGGAGACCCTTGACCGGCAGGTTGCCAACGGAATGGATGAATACTCCGCCGCCCGCTCCGCGCATAAGGCCTATCGCCTCGCCATGCCCAATCCCGACAGCGACCAGACGATCCGGGACTTCATCGCCTGCGTCAGCCGCGGCATTCTCATCGGAGCCATCAAGGACTCCGACGCCGCCCGGCTCCTCTACGCCGCCCAGGTCGCCCGTCAGGCCTGCGGCACTCCGGCAAAATCCCAGCGCGAAAGCGGAACAAAGAAGCCCATCCAGCCGGAATCCGCCTCCAGCACCGAGCAGGCGGTTGCCTGACACCCCCACCCCCACCCTTTCGAAATTCAACTCGAAATACCAATTAACATCACTGAAATCAACAACTTGAAAAATAAAAACCTCCTGAAAATATCGATGCGGGAGCGATGCGAATTCGAAGCGCAAGCCTCAAAACCTTGCTCCTCCTGCATCAAACGCGGTGCTTTTTCATCCCAACCAGGGTTTCTGGCCACGCTACAGCAGAATCCGAGTTGCTATATCCGGAACCGGCACTGGCTCAGTTTGAATTGCTTTGTAACAGGGCACGACTTCAGTCGTGCCGAAAATCCGGCTGATAAAATCTTCGGGCTTTAGCCCCTGCGGGATTTTTTCAAACTGAGCCATTACCCCGGAACCGCATCGCTCGGATTCTGCTCTACAATCGCCTCACCATGAACCGCCGCAAATTCGTCACCGGTTCGCTGGCCGCGGCGGCGCTGTTGCCGCGCGCCAGCCATGCGGAAGCTCCGCCCGTCGATTCCGACATCTCCTTCACCACCAGCGATGCGCATTACCAGGCTCGCTACCAAAGCGCGCTCGATACCCTCGCTGCCAACACCGTTGAGCTGGCCGGGGTTCCCGGCCCAGTTCCCAGTCCGGTCTTGATCGAAGGCAGTGAATATCGTGGAATCTGGCTCGAATGCGCCCCGCACGAAGGCCTCGTCTATTCGCTCATCCGCAGGGACATTGCCCACAACAACCACATGGCCTTCTTCAAGCTCCAGCGCGAAGACGGCCAGATTCCCTGCAACATGCGCTCCGGCGGCATCGGACTCAGCCAGATCCAGATGGTAGTACCCATCGCCGCCACAGCCCTCGAACTCGCCCAGCAAACCGGCGATGAGGAACTCCTCACCACGGCTTACGAGTCATGCAGCCGCTGGGACGCATGGCTCCGCAAGTACCGCGACACCCGCAAAACCGGCCTCTGCGAGGGCTTCTGCATTTGGGACACAGGCCACGACAACTCCCCGCGCTGGGCCGGCATGCCCAACGCCTGCCCAAACGGCGACGCCCGCAAATGCCCGCCAAATCCGAGCCTGCCGCGCCTCTGCCCCGACCTCTCGGCCACCGTTTACGGTGGCCGCATGGCCCTTGCAGCAATGGCCAATGCTCTTCACAAACCCGCCGATGCCGAAAAGTGGGAAACCGACGCCGGATCCATCCGCAAGACAATCCTCGACCGCCTATGCGACCCCACCATCGCCTGCTTCTACGACCTCGACGCGCAGAACAAATTCGTCCGCATCCGCGGCGACCTGCTCACCCGCGTCCTCGGCGAACATGTAGTAGATCAGCAGCTTTTCGACACCATCTACCAGCGCCAGATCCACAACCCAAAAAGCTTCTGGGCACCATATCCACTGCCCTCCATTGCACTCGACGATCCAACCTTCGTCCGCCCCATCCCACGTAATTCCTGGGGTGGCGCATCGCAAGCACTCACTGCCCTCCGCGCCCCACGCTGGATGGAGTACTACAACAAACCCGCCGATCTGGCGCACCTCATGCAGCAATGGGTAGCCGCCCTGCTCCACGCTCCGGATGGCATCCAGGCCTTCCGCCAGCAGATGGACCCCATGACCGGCGAATTCACCCAGAGCGGCTCACCCGGTTACTCTCCCGCCGCACTCGCATTCATCGATTCCACTTGGCGTCTTGCCGGCGTTCGTTACGCCAGGAATACATTTGAATGGAATATTCGCCCTGGTTTTGCGGGGCCCAACGCCATCTTCCGGCTTCGTGTCTCACCCATCGAAATCGCTGAAATCCGCTACTCAGGCAACCGTGCAGAGCTATATATCAACAATCAACTGCTCCACCGCGTTACGGGCACACTCCGGCTGAAGACAAGGCGCGACGGATCGATCATTGAACAAGCAGGCATAGCCGATACACAATCAACCGCGATGGTGGAGTCTCCCGATGGCAAACAGGAGCCATTCAGACTCGATCCCAATCAGGTCATTGGGTTCCTAATGCGCTTGAATCGCTAATTCGCCGCCTGCACCGGCACAGTCTCCAGCGTCTTGAGATAGTTCCCCGCACCCACGACAACCGTGGACCCGATCAGCAGCAGAATACCTACCGTGACCAGCAACTTGGTCCGCACGCTGGTTCCCTTCCACTCCTTCAGCACCAGCCCCCATAGCGTCGCGAACAGAATGATGGAAGCCATGTGAAGCGACCACGAAGAGAAGTCGAGCTTGCCCATCTTGGTCTGCCCCATGGAGTAGAAGAAGAACTGGAAGTACCAGATGACTCCGGCCAGCGCGGCAAAGAAGTAGTTCGCTACGAGCGTAGAGCCGGGCAGTTTTTGCAGCGCCGGATCGGTAGGGTCAAGATTCGCCACCGTATAGCCGCTGCCTGCGGATGAGCGCAACGGATTACGCCCCGGCTGGCCGAAGAACTGTGCGCCGGTGTGGTTGCGAAGAATCAGAATCGCCGACCAGATGAAGTTGGTAGCAAAGCCGCCCCAAAGCACCACGATCAGAACGGGAAGATTCTGCCACAGCTCCAATCTGCCGGAAGCGACAAGCTGGGCGCGGGACAGTTCGGCAATGGGCTTGCCTGCGTCTAGCCCTACGGCAAAGAAGCTGCTCATGATCCCGGCAAAGACGGCCACAGCCAGCCCGCGCCAGAGATTGAAGTCGCGCTCGCCCGCCTGCGACAGCTCTGCCCGCGAAACCTCATGCTCCTTGAAGTAACCGGCGACGCCATTGACAACAATGGCAAGGAGGCAAACGCCTACGCCTGCCAGCACCACCATGCCGGAGCGCTCATGCGCAATGGCTCCAAGCTGCCCATGCACGATAGGCGGCAGCAGCGTGCCGAATGCCGTGCAGAAGCCGAGCGCGATGGCATAGCCGAGCGCCAAACCAAGATAGCGAATGGAAAGACCGAATGTGATGCCGCCCATACCCCAGAGAACACCCCAGAAAATCGTCCACGCGATGACGCTGTGCGGAGTTTGCGCGAGAATGGCGAAGGGATGCGGAACAAAGATGGAGCAAAGAATGAGCGGCGCGACGATCCACGCTGCAAAACCCTGAATGATCCAATAGATCTCCCAGGACCATCTCTTGATGCCGCGAAAGGGAATAAAGTTTGTGGCGGAGGCAAACCCGCCGATCCAGTGATAGATCACTCCAAGAAACGGGTTGGCTCCCATGCGGCTCCGATCTGCAAGAATCTGTGAGAAGAGAATTGTAGCCAGCGCTGATTACATCTGGGAAATACAGCGGAATCCGAGCGGATGTACCGAGAGGCACGCCCCTCAAGTGGCTTTTTCATTAAGAAAAAGTCACTTCGCATGCATATCGGCTAGGCGCTGTTGCTCGGATTCCGCTCTAGAATCCCTATTGGAGGAGAAGCTGCTTGCGCGTATCCCTGTTTATCGCCTGCTATAACGACACTCTGTTCCCGGAGACGGGCAAGGCTGTGGTGCGGGTTCTGGAACGGCTGGGACATACGGTGGAGTTTCCTGCTGCGCAAACCTGCTGCGGGCAGATGCACTGGAACACGGGGTACGAGGAACTGGCTCTGCCGCTGGTGGCGCGCTTTGTGGAGCAGTTTGAGCATGCCGAGGCGGTGGTGGTTCCGTCTTCGTCCTGCGTGGCGATGATGCGCGACCATTACCCGCTGGCGGCGGAGAGGATAGCGCGCGAAGGCGGCGACGGGGCACTGGTGGAGCGCGTGGCTACGCTGTTGCCGCGTGTGTGGGAGTTTACGGAGTTCCTGACAAAGAAGCTGGAGCTGACGGATGTGGGCGCCTATTATCCGCATCGCGTGACATACCACGCAAGCTGCCACGGGCTGCGCAATCTTGGGCTGGGCGATGGACCGGAGAAGCTGCTGAAGGCGGTAAGCGGGCTGGAGCTTGTTGAGATTGAACGCAAGGAGCAGTGCTGCGGATTTGGCGGAACCTTCGCGGTGAAGAATGCGGATGTCTCCGGCGCAATGCTTGAGGAAAAACTACAAGCTGTGCTGAAGACCGGTGCGGAAGAGTGTACGGCGTGCGACAACTCCTGCCTGATGCATATCGGCGGTGGGTTGCATAGAATGCGCGCGGGAGTTGGAACGATCCATATTGCCGAGATACTGGCCGGCGAAGATAAGAGTGCCGCGCAATGAATAAAGCCGAACTCGATCCGCGCGTTGCGCTGCCGTTTCCGAAAGCGGCAAAGGCATCCTTGCGCGATGCGCAGCTACGCGCCAATGTGCGGCGTGCGACAGACACGATCCAGGCGAAGCGGCGCAAGCTGGTGGACGAAAAGAAGGACTGGCAGGAGCTGCGGGAGAGCGCGCGGCAGATTCGCGCGCATGTGCTTGAACATCTGGACGTGTACCTGGAAGAGTTCGAGCGCAACTTTACGCGCGCCGGCGGCCATGTACATTGGGCGCGCAATGACCGTGAAGCGCAGGAGATTGTTGTCGCGATTGCAAAGCAGGCGGGCGCGGACGAGATCATCAAGATCAAGTCCATGACCACGGAAGAAATTCATCTGAATGATGCGCTGGAGGCTGCGGGAATCCACGCGTATGAGACAGACCTTGCGGAGCTGATTATTCAGCTTGGTCATGACCGGCCTTCACATATCGTCGTTCCAGCGCTGCATAAAAATCGCGCGCAGATTCGCGAGATATTTCTGCGCGAGATGCATTTGACCGAGCTTGGCGAAAAACCGGCGGACCTGGCTGAAGCGGCGCGGAAGTTTTTGCGGGAGAAGTTTCTGCGTGTCGGAACGGCGGTGAGCGGCGCGAATTTCCTCATCGCGGAGACGGGCGGAATCTGCATCGTGGAGAGTGAAGGCAACGGGCGCATGTGTTTGACGCTGCCGGAGACGCTGATCTCTGTTGTTGGCATCGAGAAAGTGATTCCGCGATTCGCTGATCTCGAAGTGTTTCTGCAGGTGCTGGCGCGCTCGGCTACCGGCGAGCGCATGAATCCATATAGCTCGATCTGGAGCGGTGTGACGCCGGGCGATGGGCCACGCAATATGCATGTGGTGCTGCTCGATAACGCGCGTACGGCTGTGCTTGCGGATGGCGAAGGACGGCAGACGCTGCAGTGCATTCGCTGCGCTGCCTGCCTGAATGCCTGCCCTGTGTACAGGCAGACGGGCGGCCATGCGTATGGGAGCGTGTACGCGGGACCGATCGGCGCGATTCTCACCCCGCAACTGATGGAGATGCGGCATGGCGAGTCGCTTCCATACGCGTCGTCACTATGCGGCGCGTGTTATGAGGTTTGCCCGGTGAAGATCGACATTCCCGAGGTGTTGATTCATCTGCGGAACAAAGTGACGCAGCGGAACGGCTGGTTTGCGCGAGAAGCAATGGCGATGAAGGCTATGGCGACGATATTTCGATCGGAGCCGCGGTTTCGGGCGGCGCAGCGATTGGCGCGAATGGCGCAGCAGCCGCTAGCGAAGAAGGATTTGCCGATTGTGGGGCAAGATACGCAGGCGAGACCGGATTCGGCAGCAAGTTGGGTGAAATGGCTGCCTGGCATCTTAGGAAATTGGACTCAGACGCGTGACTTACGCGCCATTCCGCGGGAGAGTTTCCGCGAATGGTGGGAAAAGAGGCGCGCATGAGTTCGGCGAGAGAAGAGATTCTTGCGCGTGTCCGAAAGGCTTGCCCTGGAGATGTGGAAGATGTGGCGGCAGGCTATAGCCGGATTGCGCGGCAGTATCAACAGACTGCGAAACTTGGCAGAGATGAGATTCTTAGCCTCTTTACTGAGCGGCTGATCGAGTATGACGCGCACGTCTATCGAGCGCGTGAAGGGGAAGTTGCTGCGATGTGCGGCGAGCTCTTTGCGCGGAGAAATGCGCGGCGAATTGTGGTTCCGGGAGATTTGCCGGCAGAGTGGCTGTCTGGCGCGGAGTTTGTGGTGGATGAAGACCTGGATGCGCGGGCACTGGATCGCGTGGATGGGGTGATGACTGGCGCAACGCTGGCGATTGCTGAGACGGGCACGATTGTTCTGCAAAATGCGCGCGCGCAGGGTCGCAGAGCTATTTCTCTGGTTCCGGATTATCACCTTTGCGTGGTGCGCGAGCGGGATGTCGTCGAGACGGTAGTTGAGGGAATGCGCCTGCTGGAGGCCACTCGGCATCTTCCTACGACTCTTTTCAGCGGGCCTTCCGCAACCGCGGATATTGAAATGACGAGGATCAAGGGTGTGCATGGGCCGCGGTTTGTGGACGTTGTAATTCTCGAGACGTAGCTCGGTCAGGCGGCACTTTTCCTGCTGCGGAGACCGATTGCGGGCAGCGATGGGAAGATGTTCCAATAGATAGGTAATTTCAGAGGTAAACTTTTCATGAACCTGCACGACTGTGTCTTTGCCGCGCTCGATAGGTTTCGCATGGAAGTCCCGTCGTGGGGATTTGCGAATACTGGAACACGGTTCGGAAAGTTTATTCAGGCCGCGGCGGCAACATGCCTGGAAGAAAAATTTGCCGATGCAGGCGAGGTGAACAGGCTCACAGGCGCAGCGCCAACAATCGCTCTGCATGTGCTGTGGGATGTGGCAGGCGGCGTACAAGATGCAGCGGAGATAAATAGGCTGGAAGCGAAGTTCGGGGTTAAAACCGGGTCCATCAATCCGAACCTCTTTCAGGATCAGGCTTACAAGTTCGGATCGATTGCGAATCCCAGCGCGGAGATTCGCCGGCAGGCATTGGAACACCTGCTGGAGTCTGTTGAAATTGCTGCTGCGCTGGGAGCAAAGGATATTTCCATCTGGGATGCGGATGGATCGAATTATCCCGGCACGCAGAGCATGCGCCGAAGAATTGAATGGACTGAAGCGGCCATGGCTCGGGTTCATGGAGCGTTACGCCCGCAGCAGAGAATGCTGATCGAATACAAGCCCTTCGAGCCGCACTTTTATCACATGGATATTGGCGACTGGGGAATGGCTCTCTCGCTGGCTTATAAGGCAGGCCCGCAGGCAAAGGTATTGGTGGACACGGGGCATCACTACCAGGGGCAGAATATCGAGCAGGTCGTCGCGTGGCTTCTGCATCTGGAGATGCTGGGAGGCTTCCACTTTAACGACAGGAAGTACGCGGACGACGATCTTACGATCGGCTCGATCGATCCCTACCAGATCTTCCGCATCTTTCATGAGATTTTGAGCGATGAGACCGGCGCGGCTGCGAACGTCGCGTTCATGATTGACCAGAGCCATAATCTGAAGGGAAAGATGGAAGCGATGGTTCAAACTGTAGCCACGGCACAGGAGATATATGCGCGCGCCGCGCTGGTGGATCACGAACAACTTGCTGAGTTGCAGGACAAATGCGATCTGGTAAATGCGGAAGAGCTTTTTCGTAATTGTTTCTGGACGGATGTACGCCCAACTGTGCGGGAGTGGCGCGAATCGAAAAGGCTTCCGCCCGATCCGCTGGCAGAGCTGGCGCGCAGCGGATACGTGGAAGATGCGGCAAAAAATCGCGGACCGCGGAATACCGGGCTGATGGCGACTTACGCATAAGTGTTCGCTGCATAAATGGGCAATTTTAGATATTGCAAAAATCAGAATGGATGTGTGAGATGGCGGGAACGCTGTGTTTTCTGGAAGACAAGTGGGACAAGAAGCTGGCCGCTACGCTGGATGAGCCGGAGCTGCTGCGCTATCGATCGAATCTGCTTGGCTCTGACCTGCGTATTACGAACTTTGGCGGCGGGAATACCAGTTCCAAGATCGAAATGACCGATCCGGTGGACGAGACGAAGAAGCAAGTGCTGTGGGTCAAAGGCAGCGGCGGCGACCTGGGTTCCATCAAGCGTGAAGGCTTTGCAACGCTATATCAGGATAGGCTTCTCGCAATTGAGCGTATTTATCCGGGTGTGGAGCGCGAAGACGAGATGGTTGCGCTGTATGCGCTATGCACCTTCGGCGCAAATCCTGTGGTCGCTTCGATTGATACACCTCTTCACGGCTTTCTTCCGTTTCCTCATGTGGATCACCTTCATCCGGATTGGGGTATTGCGCTGGCAGCTTCTGCCAATGGCAAAACGCGGATGGAGGAGTTCAATGCGGAGTTTGGGCACAAGCTGGTGTGGCTGCCGTGGCAGCGCCCTGGATTTGAGCTCGGCATGATGATGAAGCGTGCCGTGGCGGCGACACCGGATTGCGACGGTATTGTTCTCGGTGGACATGGAATCTTTACGTGGGGCGATACACAGCGCGAATGCTACCTGAACACAATTACGCTGATTGACCGGATTGGGCAGTTCATCGAGAAGCATGACATTCGGCGCGGCAAACCGCACTTCGGCGGGCAGAAGCATCCAGCGCGTGAGGACAGAAAGAAAATTGCAGCCAGACTCTTTCCTGTGTTGCGCGGAGCGGTGAGCCTCAAACAACGGTTGATCGGCAATTACGTCGATCAGGAAGATGTGCTGACCTTTGTGAACAGTGTGCTGGCGCGCGAGTTGGCACATCTCGGTACAAGCTGCCCGGACCATTTCATCCGCACCAAGATTCGTCCCATGTTTGTACCCTGGGATCCGAGAGGGGATGAAAAGGAGCTGCCTGAACTGATTGAAGCGGCGCTTGAGCAATATAGAAAAGAGTACGGTGAGTATTACAAAGCTCATGCTCTTGCCGATTCTCCCGCACTGCGCGATGCCAGCCCTGCTGTGGTTCTGATCCCAGGGCTTGGAATGTTCACTTTCGGGAAGAACAAGACGGAAGCAAGACTTGTTGGCGAGTTCTACACCAATGCGATTCATGTGATGCAGGGAGCAGGCTCACTTGCGGGAGAAGCAGCAAGCTCCGAGGTGCCGCAGGCGGGTCCGGCTGCAAGCGCCGACCAATTCGGCAGGTGCGGGAATTACGTCGCGCTTCCTCCAAGCGAGGCATTTCGGATTGAGTACTGGGCGCTGGAAGAAGCGAAGCTTCGCAGGCAGCCTGCGGAAAAGGAATTGAGCCGCCGCGTTGCGCTGGTGGTTGGGGCAGGAAGCGGAATTGGCCGCGAGGTTGCCCTGCTGGCGGCTCAACGCGGAGCCGTGGTGGTGGTGGCGGATCTTGATTTTGCAGGAGCCCAGACGGTGGCCGCAGAGTGCCAGAAAATCGCGGGCAAAGAGATGGCGTTCGCGGTTGCGATTGATATTACAAAGCGAGAAACGATTCAGGCAGCGCTGGAGGCTACAATCCATTCCTTTGGCGGCCTCGATCTGTTAATCAACACCGCAGCGATTTTTCCGTCTGCTCCCGATGGCGCGATACCGGATGCGCTATGGACAACTACCCTGGAGATCAATGTCACGGCGAACTATAAGCTGTGCGATGAAGCCGCGAAGATTTTCAAGGCACAAGGTATCGGCGGATCGATTGTGTTGACAAGCTCGGCGAATGCCGTTGTTGCCAAGCGCGGCAGTGAAGCGTATGACGTATCAAAGGCCGCATTGAACCATCTTGTGCGGGAACTGGCTGTGGGCATGGCTCCAGTGCGCGTGAATGGCATTGCGCCGGCAACTGTGGTGAAGGGATCAACCATGTTTCCGCGCGATCGCGTGAAAGCATCCCTCACGAAATACGGAATTATTTTTGAGGACGCAGAGAGCGATGACGAACTGCGAAACAAGCTGGCTGCGTTCTATGCAGAGCGCACGCTGACGCATATTCCGATTGATCCAAGAGATTGCGCTGAAGCGATCCTCTTTCTGGCCGGGCCCAAAGCGCCAGTGACGACAGGGCACATGATTCCAGTGGACGGCGGACTGGTGGAGGCCTATCTGCGGTGAGTGACCGTAGCGCGCCTGAGATTGAGGATGATCGCGCGCTTATTGCCGTGGATCTTGGCGCGGAGAGTTGCCGTGTTTCTTTGTTGCGCTGGAGGCAAGAGGCTGCACAGATCGAAGTTGTGCATCGGTTTGCGAATGGCCCCGAGCAGCGCGCCGATGGCCTGCGATGGAATCTCGACCGCATCGTAGATGGTGTTGATGAAGGTTTGCGGCAATGCGCTGCGATTGCGAAAGAAGGTGTGCGTTCCATCGCTGTAGATGGTTGGGCAGTAGATTATGTCCGCCTATCGGAAGACGGCGCGGCGCTTCAATATCCATTTTGCTATCGAGACCCGCGAAGCGAAATGGCGCTGCAGGCGCTGCACAAGAGAATTTCCGCTGAGCGTTTGCGAGAGCTTACCGGCATTCAGATCCAGGCGCTCAATACCGTATATCAGCTTTATGCGGACCGGTTAGACGACGCATGGCAAGCGCGATGGCTTAACCTTCCTGAGTATCTGCTCTATCTTTGGGGCGGTGAACCGGTGACTGAGAGGACGAACGCCACTCACACAGGATTGGTTGGATTAAGCGGCAGTTGGTGCGAGGAGATTTTTGCGGCAGCAGGGTTGGATATAGCGCTTGCGCCGCGCATGGTTGAGGCGGGAACGAAGGTTGGCATCTATCGTGGCACAGTGACTGAGTTGCACGGCGCAGATCTGATTGCGCCATGTTGTCATGACACGGCAAGTGCCGTGGCGGGGATTCCGGCCGAAGGAGATGACTGGGCTTATATCAGTTCTGGTACGTGGTCGCTGGTTGGGTCAGTGCTGAATACGCCTTGCAACAGCGCGGAAGCTTCGCTTGTGAATTTTACAAATCTTGGCGCGGGTGGAAGCCGAATCCTGTTTCATAAAGGAATTCCGGGCATGTGGCTGCTGCGCCAGTGCATGAACACGTGGGGCACGGACGATGTGGACAACATGATTCAGAAAGCCGGCTCAGCGCCATCCTTTGGGCCGGATGAGTGGATCGACGTGGAAGATCCGAACCTGGTGCTGCCTGGAGATATGCCGGCGCGCATTGCCGCACAGCGCGAGCGAAAGCATCTGCGGCCCGTACATGAAATGCATGAGATGGCGAGATTGATTCTTGATTCGCTTGCCGGCCGTTATGCCGCGGTGCTTCGCGCGCATGAAGATATCACGAATAAGAAGCTACGGCAGATATATGTGGTTGGAGGCGGGTCGCGGAATGAATTGCTAAACCGCCTCACAGCGGAAGCAACGGGGCTGGATGTAAAGCGCGGCAGCATGGAGAGTTCCACGATCGGTAATTTCGTTGTTCAACTGGCTGCCGGAGAAGACGATATCTCTGCCAAAAATATTGCGAAATGGGCTGCAAGATTGACTTGATGGTGGTCAGCATTACTCTTTCCTGCCCGGCAAGCTACGCGACTTCATTTTTCATTAGGGAAATCCAGGTGCCTTTTGTATCCTACGCAAAATCCGCGGAGTTACAGTTTTGCCTAAGAAGAAAAACCTGTATCTGATTCCCGTATTGTCCAAGGCGCTCGATATTCTGGAGTTCCTGCAGACCGAGAACCGTCCGTTATCGCTTGAGGCTATTCATCAGCGCACCCGCGTATCGAAGACGACGGTCTTCCGAGTGCTTAAGACGCTGGTACATCGCGGCTACATTGTGCAGGCGCCGGATCGGACCTATCGCCACGTGGTGTGGCGGCGGAAGATGCGCTTTGGCTTTGCCGGCCAAAGTGTAGATATGCCTTTTTCAAATGATGTGACTCTGAGCCTTTCCGATGCGGCGCGGGCAGTTGGAGTAGAGCTGGTTATTTTGGATAACCACTACGATGGTCCCACCGCGGTGCAGAATGCTGAGACGCTGATTCGCAGCGGCGTAGACCTGATATTTGAGTTTAATGTTGCTCATGAGGTAGCTCCGGTCATTGGCGATCGGGTTGCTGCAGCTGGAATTCCTCTTATCGCCATCGACATTCCACATCCCAATGCGATCTTCTTCGGTGTCGACAACTACCGCGCGGGGGTGGACGCAGGTGAACTGCTGAGCGCCTACGCTGCAGAGCATTGGAAGAATACGGCTACGTGGATGCTGGGACTTGATTTGCAGGCCGCCGGCACCCTGGTTCAGGGGCGCATTTCAGGCGCATTTGAAGCGGTGCGCGCGGCGATTCCATCTCTTGCTCTGGAGCAGTGTCTGCGTATGGATGGACACGGACAGTTTGAAGCCAGCCGGAAAGCTGTTGGCGAGTTCCTAAATGCCCATCCGAAGGAAAAATGCATTTTGATCGCCGCAGCCACCGATACAAGCGCACTTGGAGCGGTTGCGGCAGTCCGCGAGAGGCGGCGAACACAGCATGTCGCAATCGCCGGACAGGACTGCATTGCAGATGCTGTTACGGAGATGTCTCGCGCGGATTCTCCGATGATTGGAACCGTCTCCCATGAGCCGGCCACGTATGGCCCGAGCCTGATGCACCTGGCGCTGGAACTGCTCAAGGGGCAGCCTGTATCCCCTTACAACTACGTCACGCATAAGGTGGTTCCGCGAGCGTCTGTTCTGCGGTGATGACGGCCCCATGAGATTGCAAACGGAATGCAAATCGCATAACGGAGAGAATTGTTGTCAGGAGGTATGGAAGACTCTTGTTCGTTGCGGTTATCCCCAGATAACCGGACATCAGCCAACATCTGAATAGCTGCAAGCGCGCTAGGGTCGCTTTACCAAGGTAAGATTCTTTCGCACGCTACTGGGATCGAGATTCATCATGCGGAAAGATCGCGGAAGATCCTTTTCCTCGAATTCAATTCCCGATGCTGCGAGTTCCAAGGCCGTCCTCTCAAGAGGAGCTCTTTTCGCCTGCAATTTTCCTGCGGCGTCGTCGCGATCTGCAGGTGAGGCAAACTCTCCGAAGTTGTCCAGGTAAGCGAGTTTGCGATCATACAGATCGATCTCCTGATGAAGATCTCGCAGAAAGTATTTATCGCGTTGCGGAGCTGGCTTCTTCATGGATTTCCTCCACCGAACCAAAGGGGCGGTCTAGATGGCCGCCCCTTTGAATGCGCTGTTTCAAACTTTAGGCGATTCTTACGTTTTCGGCCTGAAAGCCCTTGGGGCCTTTCACGACTGTGAACGTCACGGCCTGGCCTTCCTGCAGGCTTCTGAAGCCATCGCTCTGAATTGCCGAGAAATGTACGAACACATCCTCGCCATTGGGGCGGCTCAGAAAGCCGAATCCCTTCGCATCGTTAAACCATTTAACTGTTCCCTGTTCCATTGCACTTGTTCCTTTGAATAAATGTACCGCCGAACTCAATTTGGAGTTGATTGCGAGTAAGGCAGAGTAGCTGAACAAGCAACGAAGACCAGATCGGATTCACGATCTATCTCAGTGTACACCCCGGATAACGTTAAAGCAGCATAACGACTGCTTATTTGCCAGAGATGAGCGTTCTATATCCGCAGAAGATATGCATAATCAGTCGTTTTGAGGGATGTCTTCGGTTGGCTCGAACCTTCGCCGCATCCTGGGCGAATCGCCAGAAACGAAGGGCGCTCTCGTGTTGAAGAGCGCCCGATAAGTCAGTTAGCGGCTATAGCGGCGTCCGCCGCCACCTGCGCCACGGTTTCCACTATCTTTCTTTTTGGACTTGTAGCAGTCCTGGCAATAGACAGGGCGGTCGCCCCGCGGCTCAAACGGCACAGTGGTCTGCTTCCCGCACCCGGAACATGTGACCGTCGTGCCTTGCGGCTCACTCCGATAGTATCCACCGCCTCCTCCACCGCCGCCGCCCTGCTGCTCGTTCTTCTTTGCCTGGCGACACGGCTTACAGCGCTTCGGAGACGAGTAGCCGCGTTCCTGAAAAAATGCCTGATCTTCGCTTGAAAACGTGAACTCCTGCCCGCAATCGGAGCAAGTTAGTTGCAAATCCTGAGTCATAAAATCCCTTTGTCCGTGCTGTATTTCATTTCGCAGGATTGCTCGTTAACGAACATAACCTGGTAGTGGATTGACGATCTCCCATCCGGGAATCCAATGGCGCTGCGACGTAGTGCCGCTAAGCCCTGATAATTCTCCTCGGACTAAGCACTAAAGCGTGAAGATAGGAGCCTGATCTCAGCTTGGGACAAATACCAGACTCATCGAGCGCTTGCAGGGTAGCGTGCCACGACAATCTGATCTATCGGCTTGATTTGCCGACCAGCGCTATGGCAAGCTCACCTTTTCGGTATCTGGTTACCGCTAGGCTATCTGGACGTTATCTGCCTGCCAACCCTTAGGTCCCTTCACCACGTCGAACTGGACCGCCTGCCCCTCTTTGAGCGTGCGGAATCCCTCGCTCTTGATGGCCGTGTGGTGAACGAATACGTCCTCGCCGTTGGCGCGGCTGATGAATCCGAAGCCTTTGGCGTCATTAAACCATTTCACTGTTCCGTGTTCCATAACCGTTCCTCTATTGCTTGCTGTGCCGCTGAACTCAGGATGGAATTATTTGCGAGTAAAGCCGAAAAGCAGAACAGGCAAGAACGCCAAGTCGGATTCGACGACCAGCCGTAAGCATAGCACCTTTCTGAAGCGAGAGATAACAAATCCTGAGTGCCTGATACATACCTCCACAGTAGATAACCGCGGCAAATTAGGAAAAACGGCTTGCGTAGCGTATGCTGAACCCAGGGAAGATCGGTAATCCAATACCCTACGATCCTCGGCCCTCCTCGATATCCGCCGAACCTGCCTGCTACATTGTGAATCTTGAAATCATGCCGCAGACTGCTGCGGAGGCGAGCCAGGCTTTTGTTTCAAACGCTCCATCACCGGGAATTGAGGCAATTATGCGATCAGAGTTGGTGTATCAGGCCGGTCTGAAAATTGAGAATCGCTTTCTGCTGGCCGCAACAGCGATGCGGGCAGCGCGGAAGTTGCACGTCAGCTCGACGCGAACCGAAGACACTGTCAATAGAGTATTTACCGAAGTGGCAAGTGGCACGCGCGTATTTGGAAAGCTGCCCGAGATCACGCCGCCTCCGGCCATTGATGTGCTGCTGATTGCGCCTGCGGCCTAACGGCGGCAGACGCGCCTTTCGTTGTGCTGTTAAGTGGAATGCGCGTACAGAAAAAGGATTCTACTCTCAATAGTTTACCGATGCCGTAAACGTGGGCTCCGCTCCATTTTGTGAGGAGCCCATCGCCATTAAGGCACTCTCTTAATTACAGACGCGGAGTCGGGGCTTACACGATATTTCCTGGTATGAATGGCCAGCGCGCGTTCGATCTTCTTGAGAGCGTGCGCCTCGTCTGGAGCGGCAAAGGTTGACACCACTCCATTGCTTGCTGCCCAGCACGTTCGCCCCATGCGATGCACAAAATCCTCGGCTTCCTTCGGCACATCGTAGTTCACCATATAGGCAACACCGGCAACATCAATGCCGCGCGACGACAAAAGTTGCCCCCAGCGCGCGATGACGTCCCTCGGGAAGGCCCCGCAAAGCAGGACTCCGCTGTGACTGCGACCGGCCTCTGTATCTGTAGATGGGGGCCGCCGCGCGACACGATCCGTGCCTGGTTCGCATAGAGACCCGCATTTGTTGAACATCGCTTTATCTTGATCTTTTGGAGAACCTATCCCAACACCGATGGCGCTGAAGAGACCATTCATAAGCACAATCGGAAAGATAGCCGCTTGAGGCTCAGGAGCACTTGAATTAGAGACCTTCACTGGTTTTGAAAGGAGGGGTACGAACAGTTATTTACTAAACTTTAATTGGTTGCCCCCCAGGGATTCGAACCCCGATATGATGCTCCAGAGGCATCTGTCCTACCATTGAACGAGGGGGCAACTAGCGCAGAAAGCCCAGCCGGCGGCTTCCTGTGAGCTCATCATGACTGGCGTCACGTTTTTATGAGCCAACTCATCGATCATAAGGGATTGGCTCCTTCAGGTCAAACGATCAGCGGTGCCAGGTGGCAGGTTGTTTCATACTGACGAACGAATCTCAGTTCTTCTGACGGGACTCCTGCGGCACGCGCGTGGCCGGTTCAACTGCGCACCGCAGATTTTTTGCACTCCCTTTATGGCTCTGTTATGTCTAAGTGTGCAGAATCTGTATTAGACACCTAATTCTGAAATGAAACGGAAGGCTTACTTAGCCTGCTGGTAGAATAAGATCGGGATTGAGCGTGGAAATTTTTCTCAATATCGCCTGGGCTGTTCTGGCCATTGCGCTCGTGGTTTTATGGCTCCGTATCGGATGCCGCATGGACCAGAGCCGGCGCAGTCAGATCATTGCCATTGCGGTTCTGATCGCGATTCTGTTTCCGGTCATCTCCGTAAGCGATGACCTGATGGCAGTCCAGAACTCTGCCGAAACAGATAATGGCCAGCGAAGAGATCATCTTGCATCGGGAGATGCGCATCTTTTGCATACAGCTACGGCTATAGAGCCGCCTCCAATCATCACTGGAGCTGCTTTCGGCTTTTTGCAGCATGTTTCTCCTGGACAGGACGCGCCCAAAGTCTCTGATCATCTTAAATTGACTCCGTATGCAAACCGCCCCCCGCCAATGGCATAGCCGTCCTCTCCTCCTTGCATAACTAAGCTTTCTCACCTTTCCGAGTTCGCCGTGCAGACCGCGGCGCAAGGCATGTGTATGAATAGAGTCTTTCCTTCCCTGTCCGCACCGGCGGTGGCAGTGCTGCTAGCACTTGCTCCTGTCTCCGTGGCTGCGCAGCAGAGTCTCACCTGGGATCAGGTGAAAGTGCGCTTTGAGGCCTCGAATCCAGCCTTGAAGGCAGATGCGGACAATGTGGCCGAAATGAAGGCGGAGGAAGTTACCGCCTACCTGCGTCCCAATCCACAATTCAGTGTCACCGCGGATGGTACACAGATTGCGCCGCACAACGGCGTTTGGCAACCGTTGGCAGGCACCTTTGTTGTCCCCACCCTTAGCTATCTCCACGAGCGCGATCATAAACGTGAACTCCGCCTTGAGAGCGCACAGGAAGGCACGCGGATCACACAGTCTCAGCATGAAGATCTGGAGCGTAATCTGATATTTAATCTACGTTCCGCATTTGTGGCTACTCTGCAGGCCAAATTTATCCTGGAACTGGCCAGGGCAGATCTCGTTTATTACGACAAAATTATCGACATCAGCCAAAGCCGCTTCAAAGCCGGCGATATCGCCCAGATTGACCTGGATCGCATTGAACTGCAGCGCGTGCAATACGAATCGGAGATTCAAATTGCGATTGTCAATCTGCGCACGGCGAAGATCCAGTTGTTGCAACTTCTCAATGACCGTACTCCTGTCGATCAATTCGATGTGACCGGGGTCTTTGATTTCAACGATTCCCTGCAGACCGCTGAGACCTATCATGACGCGGCTGTAGCAGCGCGGCCTGACCTTCAGGCCGCACTGCAAACGATCCAGCAATCGCAAACCAACCATAAGCTGGCCATTTCCAACGGCTCAACCGATCCGACCTTCGGCGGCTGGTACACATGGAATTCGTCGAACAATAATCTCAATGCCACCCAAACGCTTGGCCTGAGTGTCAGCGTTCCGCTGCGTATCTTCGACAAGAACCAGGGCGAAAAGCAGCGCACGCAGATCGATATCGATCGTGCAGCGCAGGCAGCCGAGGCCACACGCGCTCAGGTTTTCAGCGACGTGGATACCGCCTATGAGCTTGTCCGCAGCAATGTTGCACTGTTGAAGCCATACAAAGAAAAGTACAACGACCAGGCAGTGCGCGTGCGCGACACCGTCAGTTACGCCTACCTCCACGGAGGGGCTTCTCTGATGGATTTCCTGAACGCGCAAAGCGATTACCGCCAGGTGCAACTGGCCTACGCGCAATTGATTGGCGCGTACCTGACCGCCGCTGGGCAACTCAATCTTGCAGTCGGACGCGAGGTAATTCCATGACGCAGCATTTGTACACCAAGAAATATCCTGCAGCTCTTATCTCCCTAACCTTGGGCGCTAGTTTACTCGCAGGCTGCAAGTCAAAAGTAGAGGGCGACGGAGCTCCGCCGCCGGCTCAGGTTGTCACTACCGGAGATATGAGCCTTGTCTCTGTAGACAAGCCTGAGCTGTTCCCTCTGGTCGCGGCAGAGTCCTATGACGCACAAAACGAACTAAGTGTTACAGGAACTGTCAATCCGGATGTAGCGCGCGAGATTCCCGTTATCTCGCTGGCCAGCGGGCGCGTCGTGGACATCAAGGCGAGACTGGACGATTACGTCAAGAAAGGTCAGCTGCTTCTTAAGATTCAAAGCCTGGACAGCTCGAATGCGTTCGATACCTATCTGAAAGCACGCAACGACGAGACCATGAACAACAAGGCCTACGTACGCGCTAAAGACCTTTTTGCGCACGGAGCAATCTCGCAGTCCATGCTTGAGCAGGCTGAAGATGCCGAGAATGACTCGCTCGCGGACCTGAAAGCTGCCGAGGAACAGCTTGAGACACTGGGCATCGACAAGAATCATCCTTCGCCTATCGTTCCGGTATACTCGCCAATCTCCGGGGTCATTATCCAGCAGAATGTAACGCAGGCCGCAGCGGCTGGCGTTACCTATTCCGGATCAGCTACAGCATTTACCATTGCCGACCTATCCAGCGTTTGGATTATCTGCGATGTGTACGAAAACGACATTCCAAAACTAGCGCTGGGTCAGTCCACGACCATCAAGCTTAGCGCTTATCCAGATCGTACTCTGACCGGACACGTCTCCGACATTGGTCCAGTGCTCGATCCTCAAATCCGTACGGCCAAGGTGCGTATCGAAATTCCCAATCCCGGCATTCTGAGACTTGGAATGTTCGTCAACGCGACCTTTCAGAGTCTGAAAAAGGACCACTTTGCGCTCGTGCCCGCGCCAGCCATTTTGCATTTGCACGACCGTGACTGGGTCTTTGTGCCGGCAGACGGCAATAAATTCCGCAGAGTGGAAGTGAAGACAGGCAAGACGGTCGGCGACAAACAGACAATTCTTTCAGGCATCCAGGCGGGCCAGAAGGTTGTCTCGAATGTCCTGCAGCTCGAAACGACGCTGGAGGGGCAATGATTAAGGCCCTCGTCGATTTCGCACTGAAAAGTCCCTTCATTATTCTGGGGATGGCGATTCTGCTCTTCGGATGGGGTGCTATTTCATTCAAAAATTTACCCATCGACGCCTATCCCGACGTGGCGAATAACTACGTCAACATCATTACGCAGTGGCCCGGCCACTCCGCGGAAGATATAGAGAAACAGGTGACGGTTCCGACCGAGATTCAGATGGCCGGAATTCCGCACATGGACAATCTTCGTTCTTTCACGCTTGCCGGCATCTCCAGCATCATGATGAATTTCGACGATTCATCGGATAACAACTGGAACCGCGAGCGCGTTCTCGAGCGCCTGAGCATGGTCACGCTGCCTGCCGGCCTGGTACCACAACTGCAAACCGACTGGAGCCCCGCCGGCCAGATCTACTGGTACACGCTGGAATCGAAAAATCCTGCCTACGACGTGATGGAGCTGAAATCTATTGCGGACTGGACACTGGAAAAACAATACAAGAGCGTACCGCACGTTGTTGATCAGGCGACCTTCGGCGGTTTGACCAAGGAGTACCAGATTCGCCTGGACCCGAACAAGCTGATCAGCTATGGCCTCAGCATTTCGCAGGTTGAGCAGCAATTGGCCGGCAACAATGCCAACGCAGGCGGTAGCTATATCCAGATGGGGCCCCAGCAGATCAATGTTCAGGCGCAAGGCCTCTTTCAGACCGTCCAGGACATCGAGAACACCGTTGTTGCATCCGCCAACGGAGCCTCCATTCGAATCAAGGATATTGCTGTCGTTGAGCAGGGGCCCAAAATACGCCTTGGCCAGATCAGCAAAGCGTGGCGCGATGAGAAGACCGGCAACATTATCGACGAACCGGATGTCGTTGAAGGGACAGTATTGCTGCAGAAAGGCGACGATGCTGACCCGGCGCTTAAGGGCATCGAGGCGAAAACAGACGAGCTCAATAATGGCTTGCTACCCAAAGGCGTTAAGGTTACTCCCTTCCTTGACCGCTCAGTGCTGGTCAAGTTCACTACGCATACGGTGCTACACAATCTCACCGAGGGTCTCATTCTCGTCGTGATTGTTCTGTTTATCTTTCTCGGCAATGCGCGTGGCGCCTTTATCGTTGCCTGTACTATCCCCTTCTCTCTGCTCTTTGCTGCCACATGTCTTAACCTGAACCACATTCCCGCCAACCTGCTCTCACTTGGCGCGCTGGATTTCGGCATGGTGGTCGACGGCGCCGTTGTGATGATTGAAAATATCATCCGCCATCTCAGCAAAGAAGATCCATCTCGTACGCCCATCCAGAAGATTCGCGATGCCGCGCAGGAGGTGCAGCGTCCCGTCTTCTTCGCTGTGGCGATCATTATCGCCGCCTATCTTCCGATTTATACGCTGCAATCCGTCGAGGGCAAACTCTTTCGGCCAATGGCCTGGACGGTCGGCTTTGCACTCGCCGGAGCCATGCTCTTCTCCATCGTCATTGCTCCAGTTCTGGCCAGCCTTCTCTTCCGCAAGGGCGCAAAAGAATGGCACAACCCCGTGATGACGTGGATGACGAATTGCTACCGAACAGCGCTGCGCTGGGCCATTCACCGGCGGCCTGTGATTCTCGCCGGTGCGGTCGCATGTCTTGCGTTGACGCTGTACCTGGGCTTCAGTGGCGTCATTGGCTCTGAATTTCTGCCGCATCTCGATGAAGGTTCCATCTGGGCGCGCGGCACGCTCGCACCTTCCACAGGGCCGGACGAGAGCTATCGCATCTCTACGCAGGCCCGCCACATCATGGCTTCCTTCCCTGAGGTCATTAATGTCGTCGACCAGATAGGCCGTCCGGATGACGGCACAGACTCCACCGGCTTCTTCGACACGGAATACAACATCAACCTGAAGCCTAAAGACGAATGGCGTCCCGTCTTTCATGAGAACAAAGAAGCTCTGATTGATTCCATGGATAAGCAGCTCGAAAAAATCCCAGGTGTCATCTGGGGCTTTTCGCAGCCCATTGAAGACAATATGGAGGAAGCCGTTTCCGGCGTAAAGGGTGAACTCTCTGTGAAAATCTACGGAGACGATCTGCGCACGCTTGAGACCAAAGGGAACGAAATTGTTTCCGTTTTGAGCAAGGTTCCAGGCGTGGCCGATCTAGGCCTCTTGCGCATCATTGGACAACCAAACCTCACTTTTGTCGTAGATCGCGCAGCCTGTGCACGCTATGGCATCAACGTTGCCAACGTGCAGGACGCAGTTCAAACTGCGGTAGGCGGCAGCGCGGTCACTCAACTTTTACAGGGTGAAGCGCAATTCGACGTTGCGCTCCGCTATCAGAAGCAGTACCGGGACACACGGGAGGCAATCGAAAACATCCGGCTTCTCGCTCCTTCAGGCGAGCGCGTCTCGCTCGCACAGCTCACCAAAGTCAATACCGACGATGGCGCCGAGGAGATTTACCGGGAAGGCGAACAGCGCTACATCGCCATCAAGTACAGCGTGCGCGGCCGCGACCTCGGCAGCACAGTTGAAGAAGCCATCAAGAAGGTGCATTCAGATATACAGTTGCCGCGCGGCTATCACCTGGACTGGGCAGGCGAATACAAGAGCAAACAGCGAGCCGACGCCCGTCTGGCGGTCGTTAGCCCCATCACCATGCTCATCATTTTCCTCATTCTCTACGCGATGTTCCGCTCACTGAAATGGGCCATGCTCATCATGCTCAATGTGATGCTGGCGCCCATGGGCGGCTTGCTGGCACTACTCATTACACACACCAACTTCAGCGTCTCGGCAGCCATCGGCATGTTAGCGCTCTTCGGCGTCTCAGTGCAGACCGGCGTCATCATGCTGGAATATATCAACCAGATTCGCGCCAGGCGGCGCGGCATGGAAGAATCTAACGAGGACCACATTCGCGAAGCCGCAGTGGAGGGCGCGGTGCTTAGATTGCGCCCCATCATTATCACCATGTCAGTAGCCACGCTGGGCCTGATTCCCGCGGCACTCTCACACGCCATCGGCTCTGATTCACAGCGGCCATTTGCCATTGTGATCGTTGGCGGCCTCATTACGGCCCTGCTCATAAGCGTGTTTCTGCTGCCTACGCTCTATGTATGGTTCGCAGGCGAAAATGACATTCTTCCGGCAGTGGACATAAGCGAGGAGTTCTAGGACTTACTCCTCGCGCAGCACTTCGAGCGGCCGCAGGCCAAGTATGCGATAACTCGCAAGCCAGCCTGTGGCCGTGGCAAGAATGGCAGTACCAATCAGTGCCGTGGCCAGAGCGGCCCACTCAATGTGGAATGAGATCTGCATTCGATGCAGCAAACGCTCGGTAAGAAGATTGGCGAAGATGGCGCCCACGAGTCCGGCAAGCAGGCCCAGAACGCTGAACTCCACGCTGAAGGTGCGAATAATCCGCATTCGTGTCGCGCCCAACGTTTTCATCACTACGGCTTCACGCATCCGGCGAAAACGTGTGCTGGCGATTGAGGAAGCGAGAATCATTAACCCGGCAAAAATGGAAAAACCCGCCAGGAAGCGGATCACAAATGTGATTTGATCGACAACGGACTCGATGCGATTCAGCACGTCGGCCAGATTGATAGTGGATACCGTCGGATAGGACGCAAAGAGAGCACGCTCGATATTGCCCACTTGCCGCGGGTCGATGTGTGCGCCGCCATACCATGTCGCCGTCTCGCCTTTGAGCAATGCTGAGGGCAGAACAAATGGAACGCGCGTACCAAGGTGCTGTCCGTCTGCTCTGTAAATCACCGCAACTTTCAGCTTATGGTTTCCATTCACGGCGGTTGACAGCTCGACTGAAGAACCGATGCCGAGGTGCAGCCTCTGCGCTGCTCCTTCCCCAATCGCAATCTCCTGCGCATTCTGCGAGGACCACCATTTGCCTTGCGTTATTTTGTCTCCGGCGGGCGGTGTGTCCGCCCAACTCAGCTCCGCGTTTTCCAGCATTCGTAACGGAAAATGCTGCCCGCGGAGTTGCTCCAGCGAAGCGCCGTTGATGGAAACAAACTGCCCCCGAACTACCGGCATCAGATCGAGCGGCTCCGTCACTCCCGGAAGCCGATCGAAGAATGCCTTGAAGGCGCCTGCTTCTTCGGTTGTGACGTCCACCACGAAGAGATTCGGCAGCTTGGGCGATACCGTCTCATGTATCTCATGCAAAATGGCAGACTGCATTAGAAATACCGCGAGAATCAACATGACGCCTGTGCCGAGCGATGCAAGCACCGACGCAGACTGGTTGCCGGGACGGTAGAGATTTGCCAGTCCCTGGCGCAGAAATGAGGGAAGGTGCAGCCGCACGCGATTCAGAAAGAAGCGCAGTGTGCGCAGTGTGATGGCAGAAAGCGTGAGAAGAACAGCAAGCGCCGCGGCAAGACCAATGGCGAACACTGTACCGACTGCGGGTGAATCTGAGAGCGCCCAGGCAATACCACCCAGAGCAGCAAGCACAACAAGCGAAAGCAGAAGCTGCAACCTGCGAGACCAGAGTCGAGAGATGAATCCACGCATTCCCGCTGCATCCTGCTCGACAAGTCTCCGCAACACAAGAACCGGACGCACACCCCGCACATCGAGCAGAGGTGGCAGGCAGAAGAGCAGTGTGGTCAATAGGCCGGTTCCCAAGCCTGCGCCAATGGAGCGCCAGGGAAAAGAAAATACCGCATGCACCGGGAGTAGTTTGCCGAATACGGCCGGAAGAGCCGCCATTACGCCAAGCCCTGCGGCTACTCCTAACAGCGCGCCGGCAAGGCCAAGCCCCAAAGTTTGCAGAAGAAAAATCCGCAGGAGGTCTGCCGAATTTGCGCCGATGGCTTTGAGAATTGCGAGCATATCCATGCGCTGTTCAAGGTGCGCATGCATGGACATTGCTACGCCAATCGCTCCCAGCACCATGGCAACCAGGCAGATCAGCGAGAGGATTGCCGTTGCTCGATCCAGACCATCCGTCAATGCGGGATTGCCTTCGCGGTAATCCATCACCTGCGCATCCGGCAATGCGCCTTCCAGATCACGCCGGACGGATTGCGGCGTAACGCTGGACGGAAGGTTGGCAGGCAGTTTGAAGAGTAGCCGTTGACTGGCGCGGCTGCCGGGAGCGAGCAGACGCGTGCTGTCCAGTCCAGAACGGGAGATCATGACACGCGGTCCCATACCCGCTCCAGCGCTCATGCGGTCCGGCTCCTGGCGGAGCACGGCCGATATACGAAAATTTTTGCCTCCGAGCCGCAAGGTCTGGCCCACATGCGCGTTCAGCCGAATGAGAAATTCGTCCGCCACGATCACGGAATCGCCGGCAAGCGCCTGCTGCATCGGCATGGCCGGTTCCAGCTCAGCGGAGCCATAGTATGGATATTCCGCTGGATCTACGGCCTTGAGACTGACAAGCAGAGGCACAGGATCGGGTGGCGCGGAAGCCATCGAGATCGTTTCGACAATCCATGTTCCACGGCTGCCTGGAATCTTCTTTTCTATCGCATCGACTTTGCTTAATTGATCGGGCGTTGGAGCGCCAAAGATCCGCGCGTTCAGGTCGCCGCCCATCAACGAGCGTGCCTCCGCGCCGAGCGTACTGCGAAAGCTGTCACTGAAACCTCGCACACCCACGAGTGCAGCCACGCCGATAGCGACCGAGAGAACAACAAAGATAAACTTTCCCGGCGCAGATTTCAGGTCGCGCCAGGCAACTCCGGCCGCACGCTTCCAACTCAGCGGACGTTTTTTTAATCGAGGCCTATCCATGCTGCGCCTGCTCTTCAGCTATAGGTTCATGGGGCAGCGTGTCTTCAACAATCTGACCATCGCGGAGAACGATCTTCCGATCCGCCATGGCCGCCACTTCCGCGTCATGCGTTACCAGCACCAGAGTGGTTCCCGCACGTTTGTTGCGGTCCAGAAGCAGATCGAGAACAAGGCGTCCATTGGTGGAGTCAAGATTTCCTGTGGGCTCGTCTGCCATCACAATCGGCGGCTCGACGACAAAAGCCCGCGCCAGGGCAACGCGCTGCTGTTCGCCACCGGAAAGCTGAATTGGATAGTGATCCATCCGCTCCGCCAGGCCAACGGACTTGAGCAGGCTGCGAGCTTTATCCAGGCCGTTCCCGCTTGCATTCAGCTCAAATGGCAACAAGACATTCTCAAGCGCTGTGAGCGTGGGGATGAGCTGATACGACTGAAAGACAAAGCCGATCTTGTTGCCTCGCACGGCAGCAAGCTGCCCTTCTTCAAGATTATGAATGGGCACGCCATCCAGCCAGATCTCACCGGAACTGGGCGAATCCAGACCGGCCAGCAAGCCGAGCAAAGTGCTCTTGCCGCTTCCACTGGCGCCTACGATTGCTACAAACTGGCCTGCGGGAATTGTGAGCGAGATTCCTTTCAGAATCTCGACCCGCCGAGCGCCGTTCTGAATGACTTTCTTGGCATTCTGGACTTGGATCAAAGAAAACTCCGTTTCGGGGTCATATAAGAATACGCAGCTTGCGCGCTCCAGTTCCCTGCTTCTGGTTTTACACTGTCGAGGTGGACGTTCGACGCGTGCTCTTCGTTTCATTGTCTCTGCTGATACTGCTTCGCCCGTCTTTTGCGGCAGAGCAGCGGACCCTGATCTGCTTTGGAGACAGCATTACTGCGGGATACGGCCTGCCGTCTGGCCAGGGTTTTCCCGAGGCGCTACAGCGGAAGTTGGATCGCAGCGGATACCACTATAAAGTGGACAATCAAGGAACTCCGGGAGCTACCACGAAGGATGCCGTTGCCAGCCTGCATACTATCCTTGCATTGCACCCGGATGTGGTCATTGTGGAGTACGGCGGCAACGATGGGCTTCGCGGTCTGCCGCTCGACGTGACCCAGCAGAATCTCGACCTTATCCTTACAACGCTTGCGAACGCGCACATCAAAACTTTGCTTGCCGGCATTACGCTGCCGCCGAACTATGGTTCTGACTACATTCAGTCCTTTGAGGCGATCTTTCGGGAGTTAGCGGCCAAACACCATGTCGCGTTCGTTCCGATGCTTTACAAGAATCTGGCGCATGTGACGGGCACTCTGCAGGAGGATGGCATTCACCCTACGGCAAAGGGCTCTGAAATTATTGCCGACACGCTGATGCCTACGCTGACGCCTCTTCTTCGCAAGAACTGAAGTTCACCCCAGGACGACGATGGGCTGAAATAGCGTGCCCGCTACACGTCGTGCAATTGCGGCGAGATCCCGCTGCGCTGCAAAGACCTTCACGAGCGGTGCTGACGAAAACTCCGGGAGATTAGCCTGCCCGCCGTTCCGCATCCGGCCCAGAACATGTGCATCCGCAGTTACCGCCGGCATCTCAGGAAGCAGGCTGCGCGGATGTACGAGCTTCTCTTCGACTCCGGACGAGTTTCCGGCAAGTTCCTGCAGCTCATCGAGCTTGTGCGCTTCAGAGAGCGTAAATACACCTGCGCGGGTACGGCGCAGACTGCTTAGGTGCGCTCCACAGCCTAGCGTCTGTCCCATTTCATGAGCAATGGAGCGCACGTAACCTCCGGCGCTGATGCTCAGCGTGAAAGCGGCCTGATCGCAGTCCAGTCCAGTGATTTCGAAAGAATCAATATGGACCGTCGCAGGCTTGAGTTCCACTGGTTTGCCGGCGCGAGCCAGCTTGTAAGCGGGTTTACCTGCAATTTTTTTGGCAGAGAAGGTAGGGGGTATCTGCTGCATGGTTCCGTAGAAACGTGCTGCTACATGCCGGACCTGCTCAAGCGTCAATTCAGGATCTGTAGCTGCAGACGCTGGTTCACCCTCGGCGTCGTAGGTGTCCGTAGCAAATCCGAAACGGATGGTACCTGTGTAGGATTTTTCAGCTGAAGAGAAGAACTGCGCCAAACGTGTAAACTTTCCCAGCAGCAGCGGAAGAACGCCTGTCGCCATTGGGTCCAGCGTGCCCAGATGCCCGATGGACTGCTCTCCTGTAATCCTGCGAAGGCGGCTCACCACGTCGTGGCTCGTCATACCGCCAGGTTTGTCGATTACAAGCAGGCCGTTCACTTGTTTACTTTAGCCGATGCACCGGCTAGCGGTCAGAGCGTGACTGTTCCCGTTTGCCGCATCAGCGAGAGAAACTCCGAGCGCGTTTCCTTCTGCCGGAAGCAGCCTACCATTGCCGAGGTCACGGTAGAGGAGTTCTGCTTCTCGATGCCGCGCATCATCATGCATAGGTGGCGAGCCTCAATCACAACACCAACACCATGCGGCTCAATGGCATCCTGAATTGCATCGGCAATCTGGCGCGTCATGCGCTCCTGCACCTGCAGGCGGCGTGCAAAGACTTCGACGAGACGTGCAATCTTGCTGAGCCCGATGACCTTGCCCTTTGGGATATATGCGACATGCACTCTGCCAAAGAATGGCAGCATGTGGTGCTCACAGAGCGAGAACATCTCCACGTCCTTCACGATGACCATCTCATCGTAATCCACATCAAAGAGCGCTCCGTGCAGAATCTCGTTGGGATCCTCATGGTATCCCTTGGTGAGAAATGCCAGGGATTTTTCGACGCGTTTCGGCGTGGAAAGCAGCCCGTCACGCTCGGGATCTTCTCCAATACGACGTAGAATCTCGCGATACAGGTCTTCTGTACTGAACGCTGCAAGATCGTCCGGCTTTACAAGAGCCTTCAGCATCGATTTGCTTACAGCTGCGGTCTGCGCCATGAGAGATGGTCCTTTCTGTACAACATTCGTACTTACGCCGCTTTCGATCCAGCTGCGGACGGCGCGTCGAAGCACTGGAAGAAGTTGTTCTCCGTCTCTTCCACACGAACGGATGCGAGCTTGCCTGCGCGCAAATTTTCCTTCAAAAGGCCGAATACTATGCTGCATAAATTTTCCGTCGTTGGAACTACGGAGGCAAACAAAGGATCAAGATTCAGGTTTGTGTGGTCGAAGCGCTCGATCACAAGTCTCTTTACTGTTTCATCCAGATCCACCAGGTTGATGACCATGCCCGTCGCCTGTTCCACTTCGCCGCCGACAAGTACTTCAATCGTGTAATTGTGTCCGTGGCCATGCGGATTGTTGCATTTGCCGTAAGCGATACGGTTCTCGTCGGGCGTAAGCGCATCACTGTGCAGCCGGTGACTGGCGCTCAGCATATATCTGCGGCCAAAGTATGCTTTCAAAATTCACCCCGGTACTCGGCAAATATCTCTGGCGTCTCGTAAACGCGAATCGCACTCAGGCTTGCTCCTTTGGCGGCTTTCACTGCAAGCTCCAGCCGCTTCCATGCTGCAATCGCAATGTTTTCGGTCGTGGGAATGGCTTTGGCAAACTCGGCCACTTCGAGATTCAGATGACGATGGTCCCAGGCAGAGAGCACTTCATGCTCAATCGCATCCTTGAGCCACTTGAGGTCGACAACAAAGCCCGTTTGCGTGTCCGGTTCGCCGGCAACGGTCACCTCAAGCGTGTAATTATGCCCGTGTCCGTTGCGATTAGCGCAGCGGCCAAAGACCTGTTCGTTCTTCTCAGCGGACCATGCCTCATTCCAGTAGTAGTGTGAGGCGGAAAAGGTGGCGCGCCGCGTAAGAAAGATCATGAAAACCTCGAATATAGAGATGATCCTGCAGGGGGATCGGGTTCATAACAATGCAATTGGCCCGGCATTTGGCCTCATTGCGAGTATGTTCGGCCCTTCCAGCTTACCTGTTTCAGGATGCGGTGCTGAAACCAGCTGCGGTAGAGCAGAAAAATCAGTAGCGGCAGTCCCAAAGGGGCTAGAGCGCAGTCAGCGCCAGGAAAGTTCGACTTTGCAACGCGCACATAAAAACGGAATAGCGTTCGCACCCAGAGAAGAGCCAGAACCCATCCTGCAGCAAGCCACTGCATTCCTCTGGGTGTAAAGCGCGCACCCCATAGTTCCGCGGCGAGAATTGGAAGCGCAATCAGCAACACCAGATCGAGAAGACGCCAGGCTGCCAGCATCAACGAATCGTTGAAGAGCAATGCCAGGTTCTTAGTCCAGCCTTCCATCATGGCAGCAGTTGAGCGATACATGCGTGTGGATACGGCATCACCCGCATAACGGAAGCGCAGTCCCACTTTACGCCGCTTAGCCAGGAAAGCCAGTTCGACGTCTTCCAGCACGCGATCCCTTACAGCGGCATGGCCTCCGATACGGCGGTAAGCCTCGCGCTCGACGAGAAGGAACTGTCCATTGGCTGCTGCTATTCGCTGGTTTGGGTCGGAGACCTTTGCCGGTGGATACGCCAGCGACAGTTCACTGAAGATGAGCGGCATGAGCGCTCGCTGTGCAATGCCAGTGACGATCTGGCGCGGAGAATAGCTGAGCATTCCTGCTTTGTGCCGCTCGGCCTCATGGATTCCGCGGTGCAAATTGCCGGGCTCGTGAATCGTATCTGCGTCCGTAAATAGCAGCCAGCGACCTCGTGCCTTGCGTGCGGCGGTCCAGATGGCGTTGGATTTGCCGGTCCAGGCTTCTCCTCGCTTCGCGCCAGGCTGGAATATATCTGCATTGTGAACCGTAACGCCATTGAAGCTGCGGGCAATCTCGGCGGTGCGGTCGGTTGACCCGTCGTCTACGACGATCAGCTCCCAGTCGCGGCCAAGCTGGAAAGCATCTTCAGACTGGGCGACAAGCGACTGAAGGCAGGCTCCAATGCAATCTTCCTCATTGCGCGCGGGAATGATAACAGTCAGCTCGATAAGCGGATCGGGCTCGGGCTGGTCAAAGACCGTTCCGGAGCGCGCAAGAAATTCGATAGGCTCGCTGGAAAGGCCCAGAACAGGCTTGAAACCGCCCTCCTCCTGACTTTCTCCGTTTTTCATGGAATCATTCGACATAGGTCAGTGCTGTTGTTTCAGCGAGTTCCTCTACTTCAGTATTATAAAAACGTGCGCTCCCGTAGTATTTTTCCTCGTTTGCTGAGCTCTGCCGTACTGCCTGCGGCCGTGCTGGCGCTTGTTTCCGGTTGCAGCCGCGGCGCGCACCCTTCGCAGGTCGGTAAGGCAGCGCCTGATTTCACAGTAGCCGACAGCACGGACTCCGTTCACCTGGCCAGCTATCGCGGCAAGGTAGTAGTGCTGAATTTCTGGTGGAGCCAGTGCGTGCCGTGCATCGAGGAGACGCCGGGGCTGGAGGCATTGCACCATGAACAGCCGAACCTGGCTATTCTGGGCGTGAGCATCGATGAGGATGAGCAGCAATATCGCCATTTTCTTGAGCGCTATCACGTGGACCTTACCACCGTGCGCGACCCGAATGAGACCGCGGCAAAGCTGTATCACTCGGAAGCATGGCCGGAGACGTACATTATTGACCGGCAGGGCGTGATCCGGCGCAAGATTGTCGGCAATCCGGATTGGACGAACCCCGAGATCCGGGCCTATCTCAAGAACCTCTAGTATCATCAAGCCATGACGACAGTGGAGATTCTCTACCGCTACGCGGCGCAACCGACAGAGGCTGTTCTCTTTGCGCTTTCGGCAGCGCGCGAAGTGTATGGCATCCGCCAACTGACGTTCGATCGTGCGGCGCAGACGGTGCGGGTGGAGTATGACGCCACGCGATTAAATGCTGCCACGGTGACGGCGCTCGTGCGGCGCGCGGGGCTTGAGATTGCCGAGGAACTGCCCCTCATTCCTCCTCCACCGCCGGAGCCTGCGGCGACACCAGAGCCCGCCAAGGCTTAGACATTTCACCTCAACGAGCGAGACTTGCCGAGGGATCCTCGGCGTTGCGTCCGGACCGATTCCTTGATATTCTGAGTGAGGTTCATTTCTGAACTTCACTTCTCTTTGCGCCCGTAGCTCAGCTGGATAGAGCGACTGACTACGAATCAGTAGGCCGGAGGTTCGAATCCTTCCGGGCGCACCATGATTCTAAAGACTTTAGCGGCAAAATTAGCCCTCCGTCCTAAGGATGTGAGGGGGTTCACTGTCTGCAGATTTGCAATGCGCTGTAATCCATTTTCACTAGACTTTGAGTGCCCCGTCAGCCATGTCACAGTCAACAACTATGCTCTTTTCTGTGCGGATTGAGAACCGACACCGCCGCGCGTTGCGCTGTTCGGCAAGCCGCTGCCCCGATAAGAGGCCCAATGTCCTTCTTGCTCCGTAATCGGTCCTGCGCTTCCTTAGCCGCATATGTTTCCTGTACTGCTTTCGTCACTACGTCCGAAAGTTGCAGGCGCTCAGCGCACATTGGAGCCGCAATATCAGATTTGTGGGGCATGGCCTCACCATCATAGCTCAGATATTGCAGCCCAATCCCTCTCAGCGGGTTTCCAGTGCCCCGTTTCGATGCTGTTACTAATAATCCTCTTTTCATTACTTTCGTGAATAGTTCGTAAGCTGATGCCTGTACTGCAACCAGCCTAAACCTCCGCCGACACATCGTAGGAGTTGTGCAACTGGAGGACGTATTGATTGATTTAGAGGATTTTTTATTCCTACAAAAAACGAATATCGAAGAAGTGGACGAGGGCGACGGCGGAGTGCTGACGTTGAAGTGTAATTATTTCGAGTCACTAGGAGAACTGCGGAGGGGAAACGTCAAAGAGATGAAATTCTGGATGTATAAAAATGAAGCTCAAAAACTGGCGTCGCTTCTAGCTGATGTCGTGGACCCGGCCTAACATACTGATCTTTTGAATCTCTCCCGTTGCGCCTTATCTTCGTTACCATGCCGCAGACGTGTTCCTGGGGAACTCCGACTACATGCATACGATCCAGGCGCAGTCTGGCAAACGACCTTAATTCTATGCAAAGTTTCTGAAGGAAATCCCAGCAAGAAAGTACATTGGACAGAAGTAACGACTGGGCCGGGATGAGCAACTCATTCCTCTTGCGCGCCATCGAAGGCGGGAATTCGGCTTCACGTGGAAGTTTTCCCCACTGTTTGGTTCGCATCCTGCAATGCAAGCGTCTCGCCATATTTTTTTGAAATACCTATTTTAAAAATAGGTATTTTGCGCTATCTTCGTTTCATGGCGAAGAATCCCAAACACCGCGATCTTTTTCCGGGAGCGCTGGAGATCATGATCCTCCAGTCGCTGCGCGTGAGGCCGATGCACGGCTATGCGCTTGTGAAGCACATCAAGGAAGTTTCCAATGACCTGCTGCAGGTGGAGGAAGGCTCACTGTACCCGGCGCTGCAGCGGATGCTGCGGGAGGGCTGGCTGGAGTCGGAGACTGGCACCTCATCCAAGGGCAGGCCGACGCGCGTTTACCGGCTGACGGATGCTGGAGTGCGGCACCTGGAAAAAGAAGTTGTGAGCTTTGAGCGGATGTTTGCGGGGATTACGCGGGTGCTGGCGGTTGTTGCGCCGCTGGAGGCCTGAGATGGGAATAGTCAAGACTGGATTGCTTGGACGCCTGTTTTCTCGGCGCCGTCGGTATGACGATATTTCTGTCTCGATCCAGGAGCATGTTGCGGAACGCGCCGACGAACTGATGGCCGAAGGGATGCCGCGCGCAGAGGCGGAACGGGCGGCGCGACGGGAGTTTGGCAATGTGACGCTGATGGAGGAGCGCAGCCGCGAAGTATGGCAATGTCCCACAGTCGAATCATTCTGGATTGACATTCAATATGCACTTCGGCAGATGCAACGTTCGCCCGGATTTTTCTGCATTGTGATTTGCATCCTGGCAGTGGGTTTCGGCGTCAGCGTTGCGATTTTCAGCATTGTGCGGACCGTGCTGTTGAGTCCTTTGCCGTTTCACGATCCCGGGCGGCTGGTGCAGATTGTGAGTTGGTGGCCCAAAACGGGCAACCAGACCGACTGGAGCGCGCCGCTACGGGATGCGATCGACTGGAAGGCCACCGTTCCGGCCTTTCAGGATGTGGCAATGTACCACTACGATCTGCACAATCTGACAGGGAAGGGCGAGGCGGAATCTCTCTACGGCTTGCGTGTGACAGCTAGCCTGCTGCCTATGCTCGGAGTGCATCCGCAGTTGGGGAATTGGTTTTCAGCGGATCACGATCTGCCGGG
Organism: Occallatibacter sp.; assembly: GCF_049510455.1. GTDB lineage: Bacteria > Acidobacteriota > Terriglobia > Terriglobales > Acidobacteriaceae > Telmatobacter. Next base: position 43,047 of record NZ_JBEKYX010000022.1, read on the forward strand.
AAATACGCACGTGGTCATCCTTAGCGATGATTTGTGGCGGCGGCGCTTCGGCGCGGATACGGGAATCATCGGGAAAACGATTCATCTGGACGATGAAGGCTATGAGGTTGTTGCGGTAATGCCCAAAGGTTTCAATTTTCCGCTGAAGCTTGGGACCACTGCACTATTGCCGACGGACCAAATGCAGTTTTGGACGCCGCTGGCCCTCGACCTCGCCACTCTAAAGCACGGCGCGCAAGATGGCGGTGTGATTGCGCGACTGAAGCCGGGCGTTACGCTGGGCGAGGCGCAAGCGGAGTTGGGAATTGCCTGCCGCTCATTACAGCGGCAATATCCAGAGACGAATCGCGACCTGAGCGCCCGGATATTCTCCCTGCGCCAACTGACGGTGAGCCGTGTGAATCTGCCTTTGCTTGCCTTGTTGGCTGCTACGGGTTTGATTCTGCTGCTGGCTTGCGCAAATGTAGCGGCGCTTCTGCTTGCTCGCGGCGCGTTGCGCTACGGAGAATTGGCGATTCGAATGGCGCTGGGCGGCAGTGTCTGGCAGGTCGCTCGAATTCCGATGCTCGAAGGGATTCTGTTGTGCTGTTGTGGATGCCTGCTGGGCGTGCCCACTGCGGCGGCAAGTGTGAAATTGTTGTTGCGATTGGCCCCTGTCGATGTGCCTCGGCTGGCGGACGCCAGTGTCGATTTCAAAGCGGCGCTGTTTGCGGCCTTGCTGGCAATTGGCTGCGGTGTGCTGATCGGCGGATTGAATGCCCTGCAAGTCCTGGGGCGCTCACCGAGAGAGGTTCTGTCAGAGGCCTCACGCAGCAGCTTGGGAAGGCCCAGGACGAGGTTACGAAGTTCACTCGTTGTGGGACAGGTGACGCTTGCAGTGGTCTTGCTGAGCATGGCGGGACTGATGCTGCACACTCTGGCCAATCTTCGATCGACCGACACCGGTTATCGCGGGGACAATGCGTTCTATGCGGTGACGGTGCTGACGGCCCCTCAATATCGTCAGTTTGATCAGCGACAAGTGTTCTTCAGGAAAGTGCTGGATCGGCTGAGGAGTACGCCGGGAATCAAGGTTGCCAGCGTCTCGACGGGGTTCCCGTATGTTGGGCAATACGACGGCGTGAACGCACAGTCTGTGAGCATGTCGGCACGCAATGGCAGTCATGCCGGGATCGAGGCGGAATTCAACGCAGTTTCCTCCGACTATCTTGAAGCCATGGGTGTGCGGCTGATCGGCGGACGATTGATTGCCGAGACGGATACGAGCAATACACCCAAGGTCGCGGTGATTGATGAGACGCTGGCGAGGGCTTTATGGCCGAACGAGGACGCGCTCGGGAAGACGATCAATACTGACGATCCAGCGAAGCCTGTCTGGCGGCAGGTGGTCGGGGTTCTGGCCCCGATGCGCAATAAGTCGATCGATGTGGCGGCGCGGCCAGGGATATTCATTCCGCTCGATCAATCCACTGGAAACGTAAATTTTGTGGTGATCAAGGCTTCAGTGTCGGCACGTGAGGCGACGCGATTGATCAAAAGCGCGGTGGGGAGCGTAGATGCCAACCAGGATGTGTTCTTTGTTCAATCTGTGCGGGAACTAATCGGCGACACAATCGCGGTGCGGCGCTTTCTGTTTCTGATGCTTGCTTTCTTTGGAGGAGCCGCGCTCACTCTCTCCGTTATCGGTATCTATGGTCTCGTATCGTTTATCGCTGTTCGTCGCGCTCGCGAGGTCGGCATCCGCATGGCTCTGGGGGCGACGAGAGGGAGCGTTGCTCGACTCATGGTATTGCATGGTGCTCAGTTGGCCTTGATTGGCGCAACAGGAGGTTTATGCGTTTCGATTGTGTTGAATCACCTCCTTTCGAGCATGCTTTTTGGTGTCGGGGTCTTTGATGTGAAGACGGCGATTGTGGCTATTACTGCTATAGCGGCAGGAACTCTGGTCGCAACCTTTATTCCTGCTTGGCGAACCGCCAAACTTCAACCTTTGCAGGCTCTTCGAACTGAATAGGAGCAACTATGACTTGGCTGAAGCAGTTTTTCTCGCGTCGTCGGCGATATGACGATATTTCGGTTTCGATTGAGGAGCACATTACCGAACGCGCCGACGAGCTCATGGCCGAAGGGATGCCGCGTGCAGAGGCTGAACAGGCGGCGCGACGCGAGTTTGGGAATGTGGCGCTGATGGAAGAGCGCAGCCGCGAGGCGTGGCAGTGGATGTGGCTTGAGTCTGCGCTGAGCGATGCGAAGTTCGCGCTGCGGCGGCTGCGGAAGGCGCCGGGATTTGCGGTGACGATTCTGCTGACGCTGGCGATTGGAATTGGCGCGAACACGGCGGTGTTCAGCGTGGTGAATGGCGTGCTGCTGAAGCCGCTGGCGTATCCGGATTCGGGGCAGTTGGTGTCTTTGCACCTCGACGCGCCGGGAATGGCAGGATTGTCGAGCACGAGCGATGGTCTGCGGCTTTCGCGGTCGATGTACATGACATTTGCGCGGCACAACCAGAGCTTTGATTCGATGGGCATCTGGACATCGGTGAATGCCAATGTGACGGGCCTGGCGCAGCCGGACGAGGTGGATGCGGCGATTGTGAGCGGCGGCGTGCTGGAGACGCTGGGCGTGCAGCCTGTGCTGGGGCGAGCGCTTTCCGCCGCGGACCAGGACCCGCGCGGAGCGAAGACGGCGATGCTGGGCTACGCCTATTGGCAGAAGCGATTTGGCGGCGACCGCGGGGTGATTGGACGAAGCATTGACGTGGACGGAGTGACGCGCACGATTGTGGGCGTGATGCCGAGGGAGTTTCGCATTGAGGACGATCGCTTCGACCTGATTGTTCCGATGGCGATTGATACGGCAGATCTAAAGCTGTACGGATTTGGGCTTGTGGGAATTGGCAGGCTGAAGCCGGGAGTGACGGTTGCGCAGGCGGATGCGGATGTTTCGCGGCTGATTGGCGTTTGGATGAAAGAGTGGACGAATGGGCCGGGAACGAATCCGGAATACTACAAGGTGTGGAGGATTACGCCGCACTTCATACCGCTGAAGCAGGCGGTGGTTGGCGATATTGGAAGCGTGCTGTGGGTGGTGATGGCCACGGTTGGCCTGGTGATGCTGATTGCCTGCGTGAATGTGGCGAATCTACTGATGGTTCGAGCCGAGGCGCGGCAGCAGGAGCTTTCGATACGGGCGGCTCTGGGTGCGGGACGCGGAAGGATTGCGCGCGAGCTGCTGATTGAGAGCGTGATACTTGGGCTGTTGGGAGGCGTGCTTTCGATTGGCGTGGCAATGGCTGGACTGCGGCTGCTGATTGCGCTGGGACCGACGGATCTGCCGCGGTTGAGCGAGATTGGCTTCGATGCGGGATCGCTGGGATTCACGTTTGCGCTGGCGGTTGTGTCGGGGCTGCTGTTCGGGTCGATTCCGGCGCTGAAGTATGCGGGTGCGAAGGCCACCGCGATGATGGGAGGAGCGAATCGCACGGCAAGCGCGGGCAGGGAGCGGCAGCGGTCCCGCAACATGATGGTGGTGGCGCAGGTGGCGATGGCGCTGGTGCTGCTGGTGTGCTCGGTGCTGATGATTCGCACGTTCATGGCAATGCGCAATGTGGATCCGGGCTTCAAAGACGCGGCGCGCATCGAGACGCTGAATATCTACATACCGGAGCAGGTGGCGAAAGATCCGCATATCGTGGCGCGGATGCAGCGCGAGATTACAGACAAGCTTGCGGCGATTCCGGGCGTGGCTTCAGTGGGCTTTGCAGCCACAATGCCGATGGATGGTGCGGACGCAAACTGGGACATTGTTGCCATCGAAGGCAAGGCATATCCGGGTGGGGATGGGCCGCTGGAGCTCTACAGCTATGTTTCAGCGGGATTCTTTCAGACGCTGGGCACCCGCCTGGTGGCAGGGCGCGACTTTACGTGGGACGACCTGGAAGGCGTGCGGCCCATGATCATGGTTTCCGAGAGCTTTGCGCGCGAGAACTGGGGTTCTGCCGGCGCTGCGATTGGCAAGCGCTTGAAGAAGTACGACAGGTCGCCGTGGCAGGAAGTGATTGGCGTGGTGGAAGACGTGCATGTGCATGGCGTGGATGCAAAGGCGCCGAAGATTGTGTATTGGCCGGCGGTGTTTTATGACCGCTTCGATACGCCGCCCGTGCTGGATGGACTGCGGTTTGCCTGCTATGCAATTCACACGAGCCGCGCGGGCACGGAGAGTTTGCTTCACCAGATGGAGCAGGCGGTGTGGGGCGTGAATGGCGACTTGCCGCTGGCGCAGGTGGGCACGATGCAGGAGCTTTACTCGAAGTCGATGGCGCGGACCTCATTCACGCTGGTGATGCTGGCTATTGCGGGCTCGATGGCGCTGGCGCTGAGCATTATCGGGATCTATGGAGTGATTTCGTACTCGGTGTCGCAGCGGACGCGGGAGATTGGCATTCGGCTGGCGCTGGGGGCGCAGAAGGATGAGCTGCGGTGGATGTTTGTGCGCTCGGCGATGGTGTTGACCGTGATCGGTATGGCGATTGGCATTTGCGCGGCGGCCGGCCTGGTGAGTCTGATGAAGAAGCTGCTCTTTGGGGTCAGTCCGCTGGATCCGGTTTCGTTTGTTGCCGTGCCGATTGTGTTGGCTGTGGCGGCGGCGCTGGCTAGTTATTTGCCTGCGCGGCGGGCTGCGTCTGTCGATCCGGTGGAGGCGCTGCGGGCGGAGTAGTGCGGCGTCCCGAAGCTTGCGATATGCCCAACTGGTTCCGCACAGATAGCTTCAGCAAAGCCGACTTTGCGGGAATGATATTTCAGGGTCGATTTCTTGAGTTTTCCCCGGTCCCAAATGCGAGGGACCGGGGGCACCCGCCGACCTCGACGTGTACTTTGGCGATTACGGACGAGTTGAATTGCGGAATATAGTTGCTATCAGGCTAACAACAATCGACGATTCGCGAACGATCCTCGGACGGCAACGAACGGCAGTCGAACATCGACTTGGGTCCCTGCGCGACAAGAACAATTTGTGGAGCTAAGCGATTGATTCTGTGCGCCGAACGTGACAAATATAAAAGTACGGGGAATCACATTATTCTCGTTGCAAGCACCTTTGTGCTAAAGCGAGGCTCCGTATAATCGAGGTGACATGCTCACTCGGGTCTACATCGACAACTTTCGAAGCTTTCAGAACTTCGAGTTCAAGCCGGAGAAGAAGCAACTGCTGCTCGGGACCAACGGCAGCGGCAAGACTTCGCTGCTTGAGGTCATTCGACGACTGAAAGACTTCGTGAATGGAAATTTGAATGTCTTTTCACAATCGACCCGTACCCGCTGGGCCAATAGCTCAGCGCAGGTCTTCGAGATCGAAGCGAGGCTGGACGAGAAGAGATTCGAATATCGGCTCGAACTCGGCTACACGGGTGCGACGAAAGAACTAACGGTCGCACTTGAGCGGTTGACGGTCGAGGGTGAAACCGTGTTCCAGCTCGCCGAAGGAAAGATACGGTTCTTTCCGAGTACAAGCGAGTCGGTCGCCGTTCCCCTTCGGACCAATCGTTCCTCACTTTCACTCTCGGTATTGAGCAACAACGATGTGCGGCATTTCGTCGAATGGCTCAGCGATCACGTTCACTGTTTTGATATCGATCCCTATCCTGGCCAGATGGACGAGACAGCCGACAGCGAGGAGCGAGAACCCGACTTCGAGATGAATAATCTGGCGGGCTGGTATCGCTCTCTCATCACGACCAATCCCACCGAGAACGTGAAGTTTATCGAATCGATCAAGCGCTGCCTGGACGGGTTTCAGACGCTCAAGTTTTCGGCCCAGGACGACGACGTGCGAAAGCTTCGGGCGGAGTTCACCTCCCCCACGAAGAAGACCGTCAACTACTCCATCTCGGAATTATCCGAAGGTCAGCGCTGCCTGATCTCCCTTTACATGATCCTCCACTTCCGCATAGAACGCGGAGACACAGTCTTTATCGACGAGCCGGACAACTTTATTGCGCTGCGGGAGATTCAGCCGTGGCTTCTGGCTGCCGAAGAAGCCGTGGACGATCATAAGGGCCAACTGATCCTCGTCTCACATCACCCGGAGACCTTGAATCAATGGACCAGGCTTGACGCACTCCGGTTTTTCCGGGAGCAGAACGGGCAGGCACGTACAGCGAGGTTCTTGCCCGACGAGAGCGATCTGCAACCCTCCGAAGTAGTCGCCCGAGGGTGGGAGTAGTTGGCGAGACCATCGCTGGTTATTGTGCTTGTCGAAGACAAGCGGCAACAGCAGCTTCTCTTTCGCTACCTTCGGCGAATTGGGCTCGAGACGCACGCGATGCGCTTCCTCCTTCCCTCCTCGGGAAGTGGTGAGCATTGGGTTCGTGAGCAACTTCCGAAAGAGCTCCGCGAATACCGGAGAAGAAGTGCCCGGGCCGAGACCAAGCTGATCGCGGTCATCGACGCCGACAAATCAACTGTCCAGGATCGGCTCGCGCAACTGGACCGGAAGCTCCAGGAAGATGGAGTCGACCTGATCCGAGTGGACACCGAGCAGGTCGCCCGACTCGTACCAAAGCGCAACATCGAGACATGGATTCTCTGCCTCCATGGAATTGCGGTGGGCGAACGAGACGAAGACGACTACAAGAGAACACGGAATGACTGGGGAGATCTCATCCAACCATCTGCCAATACGCTCTGTGCGTGGAGTCACCCCGACACGCAGATCCCGGAACATTGCATTCCCTCGTTAAGACACGGGGTCGGAGAGCTTCGACGGCTCGACTTCAGCGACGTGTGAACAGGCGGCCAACTGCGCCCATGTTGGCGATACCGAGCCATTGTGTCCCTGCAAGGTAGACGGCTGCGAAAGGAATAAGAACGGATGGGCCTGTGAGGAGCGGAGCATTGAAAGGCAGAACCCGTTTGATCCCCGAACTGACTGCGGCGGCCGCAACTGCAACGAGCCATAGCTTGGCGATGCGCGATCTGGATGATGCTACGGCGCCTATCTGCCCGTGCAGTGCTCGACGCAGAAGAAGAAATTCTAACCAACCGGCAATACCAGCGGAGAGTGTCAGGCCTGCGGTGCCCCAACGCGGATCAACGCCGATAAGACGCGGCAATTTCAGCGCACAGAGGTAGCCAAGTGAAAGTGTGAGTGCAACGCGGATCAGAGCAAATTTGAGCGGAGTACGTGTATTCCGGAGCGCATAAAAGGCAGACGAGTAGAGGCGTCCCGAAGTGGAGGCAAGCAGCCCGACCGCGGAGCATGCCAGGATTCCCCAGACAAAGAGAACATCCTCGCCCTGAAAATGACCCGTGCGATAGATAGTGGCCACGATGACGTCTCCGAGCAGGACGAAAGCGACGGCTGACGGTATCACAAAAAAAGCAATTTGCTGCAAACCCTGCGTAAGGCGCTGCCGGAGAGCGTCGGAGATCTCAGCCGGCGTACCTAATGCGCTGGACATGGCCGGTAGCTCAGCAGCAGAGACGGCCATTCCAAAGAGGCTTACCGGCAGAGTGTACAGAGTTTGCGCGTATCCCAGTGCGGAAACAGCTCCGGTTCCGAGAAAGCTGGCCAGCCATGAGTCAACATAAGCGCTGATCTGCACGACGCCACGGCTGAGGAAGACTGGAAAGAAGTTTTTAGCTACTGTGCGGACATGCACGGTAGCAAAACTAATCTGCAGACGCAGCGGCCACAGGAAGCGCATGACTGTAGGAAGCTGCACAGCAAACTGCAGTCCGCTACCCACCACCGAGCCGATTGCAAGAAGCACGGCCAGCCGCGATTCGGAATGATGGCGACCGCCCCAGACCAGGGTTGCAATCATCGCGACGTTCCACACCACAGGCGCGGCGTATGACAGTAAGAATCTTCGATGACTATTTAGAATTCCGAGGCACCATGCGGAGAGTACCAGGAGCGCCGCGCCGGGAAAGAGGACTTGAACCAGTTGGATGGTAAGAAGGCGCTTATCGCCGTGAAAACCGGGTGCGATGAGGCCGATTAACCACGGTGTGGTGAAGACTCCAGCCACGACCAAGATCGTTGCAACGAAAAGCAAGAGGGAGAAGACCGCTTCAGCAAGCTGTGAAGCCTCTCCGCGTCGCTCCTCTGCGTTAAGACGCGCATAGACAGGGATAAACGACGCCGAAAGCACTCCCTCTCCAAAGAGGTTTTGCAGGAAATTCGGAATACGGAACGCGGCGCGAAAGGCGTCGGCGGCATCAGAATTGCCAAAAAAATGCGCAAACACCCGATCGCGGACTAATCCGACAATGCGACTGAGCAGAATGCCCATTGCAACGGCTAGCGCGTGTGTCCTGTAAGAACTATTGCGGGACTGTATATTCAAACCACGATTATAGGGAAACGGAGTTGGCGAAACCGGGCACAATTTGGCCGTGCCGAATTTCATAACAGTCTCAGTAACTCCTTCGGCCCGAGCGCAATTTATTACTTCCTTATGAATATGACTAAGTTGTGGATTCCGGTTAGCTTATTCTCAGGGATATAGCGCATGATTCATGCCCTGTTCATCTGGAAGTTCTATTACTTTTTAGCGCGACCTTTACAGCGCGCAGGAGGTCTGTAAGTCTATGGAGAAATTTGCAGCAGTCACGCTTGCCACATTGCTTGTGGCCGGCACCATGCCAGCCCCGGTGTACGCAGCCAACCCAGGCGGCGGCGCACCGACTGCCACCCCGATCAAGCATCTTGTCGTTATCTATCAGGAAAACGTCTCTTTCGATCACTACTTCGGAACCTATCCCTTCGCCACCAACCCCCAGGGTGAGCCCGCATTTTTCGCCAAGCCCGGCACGCCCACGGTGAACAACCTTCTGGGCAGCGGACTGCTGACCAGCAATCCGAACCTGCTGAACTCCGAGAATGGCGCAGGCGCGACGAATCCCTTCCGCCTGGATCGCAGCCAGGCCGCGACGGCCGATCAGGATCACGACTATACGCCGGAGCAGAAGGCATTTGACCGCGGACTGATGGACGCGTTCCCGGCCTCTGTTGGCACGGGCGACACCTCCGCCGTGAAGAATGTGGGCTCCGCACCCGCAATTGCAGACACCACCGGCTTGACGATGGGCTACTTCGACGGCAACACGGTGACTGCCTACTGGAACTACGCGCAGCGCTATGCGATGAGCGATAACTTTTACGGCACGGACTTTGGTCCTTCGACGGACGGCGCGGTGAACCTGATCTCCGGACAGCTCAACGGCGTAATCGAAGACAAGAATCCGGGCGGATCGACGATTGATGACAGCAACGGCGGCCTGACGCTCATCAGCGACGCCGATCCGTTTGGCGACACCTGCTCGACGACGACCGGCGAGACAGTACGCTTTGGCGGCAAGAACATTGGCGATCTGCTGAATGCCGAGGGCGTGAGCTGGGGCTGGTTCCAGGGCGGATTTAACCTGAAGCTCACCAACAGCAACGGCACCACGAACTGCAAGCGCAGCACCACCTCCGCTGTCACGGGCGTGACCGAGGGAGACTACATTCAGCACCACGAGCCGTTCCAGTACTATGCCTCAACGGCGAACCTGACACATGCTCGTCCGTCTTCTGTTTCCAACATTGGTTTTACGGACACAGCAAACCACCAGTACGACATCAACGACTTCTTCGACGCGCTGAGCGCCGGGAATCTGCCCTCGGTTTCGTACCTGAAAGCTCCTGGTTTTGAGGACGGCCATGCCGGCTACTCCGATCCGCTGGACGAGCAGAACTTTGTGGTCACCGTCATCAACGCCCTGCAGAAGTCGCCCGAATGGAACTCGACGGCGGTCATCATTTCCTATGACGACTCCGACGGTTGGTATGACCACCAGCAGAGCCCGATTGTGAACCAGTCCGCCACGGCGGCTGACATGGTTGCAGGTCAACCTTCCTGCGGCACGGGCGCGAATGCGCTGCCGGGCGCTCTTGGCGCAGCACACGCGCAGGGCCGCTGCGGTTATGGTCCTCGCCTGGTGCTTCTGGCGGTTTCTCCGTGGTCCAAGTCGAACTTCGTCGATCACACGATCATCGACCAGACCTCTATCCTTCGCTTTGTGGAAGACAACTGGCTGAAGGGCAAGCGGATCGGCGACGGCTCGTTTGACGTGCTGGCCGGGCCACTCGACAGCCTGTTCGACTTTACACGCGAGGGCGACGGCGGAACATTCATCCTGAGCCCCAGCACCGGATTGCCGGATCAGAACGGACGCGGCGGCAACGGCAACAACAATCGAGGCTGGTAAGAAACACAGCCTTGCACTACGGAAGTGGGAGTGCGGAGGATTTTCCTTCGCGCTCCCAACCTTTTTATACTTCTTATACTGTTGGCAGCAAGAGAGCCTATTCGTTGATTACACGCCGAAGATTTTTGAGCCGTTCCGCGTGGGCCGCCGCAGGGGTGTGCGCCACTGGGCGCGCCCTGCCACAGTCCATGCATGGGTCTGCAATGCGTACGCCCGCGCGCACGCCGAATCTCGATCCCGACACGCTGGCACGCTGGGTGGATGCGCTGCCTATGCCTCAGATTGCGCGCGCTGTGGAACACCGCGCCGCGCCGGACGGCAGCGGGAAACAAGTGCCGTTTTACCGCGTGCCCATGCGGGCAACAGCGGCGAAGGCGCATCGTGATCTGCCCCCGACAAATTTCTGGTCGTATGGCGGAGTTGTGCCGGGTTTGCAGTTTGAAACGCGCAGCGGCGAGGGACTGCTGGTGGAATGGGCAAACGAGCTGCCGAAGAAGCATTTTCTGCCGATTGACCATACGCTGCATGGCGCGGAGAAAGAACTGCCTGAAGTGCGCGGCGTGGTGCATCTGCATGGCGGACGCACGCCGGCCGAGAGCGACGGCTACCCGGAGGACTGGTATGCATCGGGCGAGTCGCGAACGTACTACTATCCCAACCGGCAGGACGCCGCGCTGCTCTGGTATCACGATCACGCGATGGGGATTAACCGGCTGAACATTCATGCCGGGCTTTTTGGCCTGTTTATGGTGCGCGATCAGGCGGAAGATGCGTTGGGGCTGCCGAACGGGAAGTATGAGATTCCACTGGTGCTGGCGGATCGCGACTTTACTCCGGACGGGCAGATGAGTTACCCGGTTTCTCCCGATCCCGCGGCTCCGTGGGTTCCGGAGCAGTTTGGCGAAACTCATCTGGCGAACGGAAAGCTGTTTCCGTACCTGGATGTGGAGGCGCGGCGCTATCGCTTCCGGATTCTGAATGCAGCCAATGGGCGCTTTTATGATTTGTCGCTTGCGGGCGGCGGCGAGATGGTGCAGATCGGCTCCGACCAGGGATTGCTGGCCGCGCCGGTGCGGCTGAAGTCTCTTATGCTGGCGCCGGGTGAGCGCGCCGACGTGGTGATCGACTTTGCGGAGCATCGCGGAGCGCGGATTGTGCTGAAGAGCGAGCCGTTTGAGCTGGTACAGTTTCGCGTGAGCGCACAGGCGGCGAACGATTCGAGTTCCCTGCCCACAACTTTGCGGCCTGTGCAGCGCATCGCGGAGTCAACGGCCGTGCAGACGCGCCGGCTGACTCTGGACGAGAACCTGAATAAGGTGGCGCAGTCCATGGGCATGCTGCTGAACAAAACGCCGTGGCACGCGCCGATTACAGAGAAGCCGGTGCTGGATACAACGGAGATCTGGGAGTTCGTGAACCTGACCGACGACGTGCATCCGATCCACCTGCACATGGTTCGATTCCAGATACTGGACCGGCGGCGCTTTGACTGGTTTGACTACATGAACTACGGCAAGCTGCGCTTTACCGGCGAACCGCTGCCACCGGAAGCCAATGAGATGGGATGGAAGGACACGGTGCGCGTGAATTCGCATACGGTGACGCGGATCATTGTCCCCTTTGCGGGGTATGCCGGCCGCTATGTGTGGCACTGCCACATTCTGGAGCACGAAGACAACGAGATGATGCGGCCATACGAGGTGGTAAACAGCTAGGAAGCGGGTTGGCGGCCTTCCGGATGACGGTTTCTTTTTCTATCTCTGGCCTGGCGAGAGGCAGGGCTGGCTGCGCGGGTGGACGAGCGCGGCGGAATGTTCCCTGATAGAATTTGCTTGAATAGTTATTTCCAGATCAACACATCCAAGCCCTAGGGCGTGTCATCTAATTGGTTATATGCGCGGAGCCTGGGCAGATTTTAGCTTGAGGTCATGACTGTAAGGCGCTATGGATTACGGGACGATCAGTGGGATCGGATCAAGGATTTGTT